>NZ_MTJN01000002.1:635386-953079 GCF_002017865.1 Rhodoferax fermentans
GCAGGCGCAGTATTTCACCCAGATTGCGCTGACGGCCCAAAGGGCGCAGGCGGCGGTGGAACGGTTTGCACGGGTGGCCAGCGCAGCCAACAAGGGTTTGCAAGCCGTGACTGGTGCCGGTGCGGGGGCTGCGGGGGCGTTCATGGTGGCAAAAGCGGCGCTGGACAAACCGATGGATTACAGCTTGACCTTGGCGCGCATGGCCAATACAGCATTCGCAGACCGGAACAAGGCAGGCCGCATTGCAGGCAAAGCCGAACTCAACGACGCTGTTATGCGGGCGGTCCGCACGGGCGGCGGAAGCCGCGACGATGCAGCGGCCACGTTGGATAGTTTGATCTCTTCGGGCGCCATGCCGATTGAGGCAGCCAAGGTGCTGCTGCCGACTTTAATGCGTGGGTCCAGCGCCAGTGGCGCAACCGCTGGGCAACTAGGTGCGATTGCGGTCAAGTCGTCACAAAACATGAATATTCCGTTGGCCGACAGCGCGGCCATGCTGGATGAGGCGAACGCGGCGGGTAAGGCTGGTGGATTTGAACTGCGTGATATGGCCAAAAGTTTGCCTGAGGCGATGGCGGCTGGCAGGCAAAGTGGTTTGGTCGGGCGCGAGGGGTACCGAAAAATTGTGGCCATGATGCAGGCGAGTGTGATTACCGCTGGCACCAAGGATGAGGCTGCCAACAATGTTGTGAATCTGCTGGCGAAAGCGAACTCCGCTGACACCGCCAATGACTTCAAAAAACAAGGGATTGATTTGTCCAAAGAGCTTGTCAAGGGGCGGGCAAACGGGATGGACTCGATAGACACGTTTGTTTCTTTGGTTGACCGTGTTGCGAGCAAAGATGCGCAATACACGAGCCTCAAGGATCAGCTCGGAAAAGCCAAAACCAATGATGAGAAGCGGGAGACCCTCGCCTCCATGGCAGACATTTTGCAGGGCAAGGCAATTGGTGCTGTTGTGCAGGACCGCCAGGCGCTGATGAGTTTGGTGGCGGTGATGAACAACCGTGACTATGTGACCGACATACAAACAAAAATGCGCGGCGGTAAAGGCTCGCTGGGGCAGGATTTTGAAGTGATCGCAGATGAATCCAGTTACAAAGCTACGGCGACTGGAAATGAGGCCCGGGAGGCTGCAAGCACTGCGTTCAATTCAACTGCGGGTGCGTTGAATTCAGTGCTGGATGGTGCAACGGGTTTGGCGCGAGAGTTTCCGCAGGTGGCTGCGGCCGCTGCGGGTGCAACCGTGGCGCTGGGTGCATTGGCCGCAGCTTCAACCGCGGCCGCACTGCTGGGTGGCGGTGGTGGGGTCGGGTCCAAGGTGGGCGGCTGGATCGGCGGGGCTGCAGGAAAGATTGCGGCCTTGTTTGGTGCGGCAAGGATCGGCGGTGGGGCTGTAGCTGGTGCCTCGACGGCAGGGCGTGTTGGCGCTGGCTTTGGCGCTTTAGGAAAGATGCTGGGGCCGCTTGGGATGATTTTGTCGTTTGATGCGATCAGTGATGAAGATATTGCCAGGCTGAAGGCGTATGAGGCCAAAAAGGCACGCAATGGCAGCGGTGTGCGTGGGCAGGGATTTGATGATCCGCGTAGGCTGGACTTCTTGACGCTGTCGGCTCCTGGTGGTGCAGCCGAGCAACTGGCCGCTGGCCAGGCAAGCAAGGCTGCGGCAGTCGAAGGCAAACTGGCCATTGATGTGCGGGTGAGCGATGAGCGAGTGAGCGCAACATCGGCGGTAGTTCGCCAGCCGGGAGGTGTTCGCGTGAACCCAGGCAACACCAACCCTGGAGGGTTCAAGCCATGAGCGCCCGGCTTGATGCGATGGCGGATGCGGCCAATGGCGAGACGATGTCCAGCCACTGGCTGGATCAGTTGCGCATGGGCAGCTACCGGGGGGTGCCCTTCCACGTCGATAGTCTTGACTGGACGCTGGGTGACAACGTGGTGGTGCGTGAGTACCCGTTTCAGGACTTGCCCACGGTGTTTCGGATGGGGCGGGCGGCCGAAGAGATCAAGTTCAGCGCCTATGTGATCGGTGATGACTATCACCTGCAGCGCGACGCGCTGATTGAGGCCTTGACTGGCAGTGGCCAACTGATGCACCCGACTGCCGGGACGATGCGTGTCTTTGTCAATGGCAAGTTCACCATCAAGGAAAACCCCACGGCTGAGGGCGGCATGGCGCGGTTTGAGTTGTCATTTGTGGTGGCTGAGACTCGGCGCTACCCGTCTGGCGTGGTGTCAACTGCCGGGGCTGCAGTTGCCGCGGCTGATGCTGCAAAAAAATCCAGTGCCGACGCCTTTGCATCGTCGTTTGACCTGACCGGCAAGCATGGCTGGGCGGCAGACCGGGTGGTATCACGTGTGACGGACTCAGTGGCGGCGGTGTGGGGCCAGATGAAGACGGTGACCGGTGGCCTGGGTGACTACAGCAACGCCATCATTGGCAACTACCAGTCGCTGCGCGACGGTCTGACCGCCCTGGTACGCCAGCCGCGCCTGTTGGCCAACTCAGTGACTACGCTGTTTGCCTTGCCCAGCGATCTGAGTGCGGCGTCTTCCAGAGACTTTATGGCGGCCTTTGAAGGGCTGTTTGATGTCTCTTCGAAGGTGACTAAAAGGGACTTTGAAGTGTCTGTGATGCCTGCGGTTGGTGCGGGGCTGGTGATGTTCGGCACGGGCAACGCCGATGTGTTGGGGTTGAGCACCCCGGCGCGAGCGCAGCTTGAAGCGCTGAGCACGGCCAGCGACCAGCTGATTGAGTCTTTTGCCGTGGCGAGCTGGGTACAGGCGGCATCAGTGGCTGAGCTGACCAGTTTTGACGATGCCCTGGCGTTGCGGGCCACGCTGAATGCGCAGTGCACGCGGCTGCTGTTGCGGGCATCGACAGCGGCCGCCAGTGATGGATTGCCTGACTCGGCCTGGCATGACGCCATGCTGGCCTTGCTGACGGCCGGGCTGCGGGACATCCAGGAACGCAGCCGAGACATGGCACGCCTGAGCAGCTTCACGCCCGAGGCGTGGATGCCTGTTTGGTATGTGAGTTACCGGCTGTTTGGCACTGCGGCCTATGCGGATGAGATTTTGGCAATGAACCCACACATCACCCACCCGCTGCTGGTGCCGCCGGGCAAGGCGTTGCGCATCATGAGGCATGACTGATGGTGGCGCAGTACACACGTGACAACGCCAAGATCATGGTGATCGTGAACGGCGTGGCGTATGAAGGTTGGCTGCAGAGCGAGGTGGACCGCAACCTGGAGGCGCTGTGCGGGACGTTCAGCATCCCGATCTCGCTGGTGCCGGGCAAGCCGCCAGCCATCAAGCGCCAGGACCTGGTGCAGATCAAGATTGGTGACACCATTGTGCTGACGGGCTATGTGCTGGCGGCTGAGCCGTTTTACCGGCGTGGCGACTGTGGCATGCGCATCACTGGCCGATCCCGTGCGGGTGACCTGGTGCGGTGCTCTGCGATCTACAAGGGCGGGCAATGGCGCAGTGCCAAGATTGACCGCATCATCAAGGACATCGTGCAGCCGTTTGGCCTGGAAGTGAAGGTGGATGCCGACATTGGTGCGGTGGTGCAGGATTTCAAACTGGGACACGGTGAGTCGGCACTGGACGCGGTGGCCAGGGCGGCGCGGCTGCGGGGCGTGCTGGTGACCAGCGACGACGCGGGCCGGGTGCTGCTGACCAAGGCGGGCACGAAGCGCTTCAAGGGGTCGATTGTGCGGGGCCACAACGTGATCGCCATGGAGGGCATTGGCAGCGATGAGGAGCGGCACAGCGAATACATCGCCTATGGCCAGAGTACCGACTTGACGATGGATTTTGACCAGGCACGTGGGTTGAAGGCGAGTGCCAAGGATGATGAGATCACCCGGTATCTGCCGCTGGTGATCAATGCCGATGGCAACACTACCCAGGCTGAGCTGACCACGTTGGTCAAACACACGGTGCGGGTGCGCCGGGGGCATTCGATGGGCTTTCGCTACCAGGTAGAGGGCTGGACGTTTGAGGGGGAGCCGTGGCCTCTGAATCAGCGCGTGCCCATCTATGACGATGTGGCCGGGCTGGACGGTGCTGAGTGGTTGATCTGCGGGGTAAAGCAAACCTGTGATCTGAAAGAAGGTGATGTGACAGACCTGACTGTGCGGCCCGTCGAGGCGTATGACACGGCACCGCTTAAAACCAAAGTGAAGCGGCACAACTGGGGCAACAAGGGCAATACCACCAACCACCCGCGCGGGCCGAACGACAAGGCAGGGGGCGGCTGATGTGGGCCAACTTGATGCGCTGGGTGCGAATTCGTGGACTGACCGAGGGCAAGATGCAAAAAGGCCGGGTGGAAGGCCTGCCCAATGATGTGCGTGACGCTGCTCAGCGGCCGCAGGACTATGGCTTTGCAGGCAACCCGGTTGATGGCCAGGGGCTGAAGCTGGAGATTGGTGGCCACACGGTGATCATCCGCATGGATCGCGTTGCCGAGCGGCCTCACCTGGCAGCCTATGAAGTGGCGGTGTGGCACAAGGAAGGCCACATGGTGCGACTCAAGGCGGGCCGAATCGTGCAGGTGGACTGTGACCAGTTTGTTGTCAATGCCTCTGCTGGGGTGGTTTTCAACACGCCTGCAGTCACTGCATCTGGCGCAATGGCTGCGGCGACCAGTCTCAAGGTGGGAGGCAAGGAAGTGCTTGGCCACAACCATGGAAGTGTGCAGCGAGGTTCGGACAGTACCGCCAACTTCTGACGAACCGGTGAAGTGTTTCACCATGACCTGGTGAGGTGCTTTTAAGACACTGGCTGCATGTTTGATGTGGCTACCCGACCCCAACCCAATAGCAACGATGCAGCCAGCGTGTTTGGCGTGCCGTTTGACTGGCGGCTGGTCACGCCCGGACCGGCTGTAGCCTACCCATGGAAAGACTTTGCGCAGCCCAACGGCGTGCCAGTGGTGTATGCGGACGTGCTGTCCACCTATTCGGTCGAGCTGGAGGACACGCTGCAGACAGCCATCATCTTGTCGCTGTTCAGTGACCGGCGTGCCACAGTCGATGACACCTTGCCGCTGAATGAGACTGACCGGCGCGGTTGGGTCGGTGATGAATTTTCAAGTGATGACTTTGACACGCGCGCAGACGCCTGGGGTTCGCGCTTGTGGTTGTGCTACTACGGCAAGGCGGGCGTAGGTGTGCTGGAGGCGGCGCGCTTTGCCGCCCAGGAGTCCCTGGACTGGCTGGTGCGTGATGGCATTGCCGACCGGGTGACCGTGACGGCGCAATGGGCGGGTGAACGTGGTGACCGCCTGGCAGTACGCCCGATGATCTACAAGCCCGACCAGGTGCGCCCGGTGTATGACGTGCTCTGGGGCACCAGTATCAAGAGGTTGACGCAATGAGCAGCTCACCACTTGGGACCGCGATCCCCTCTATCAATGACCTGCAGCAGAACGTCGCCCGGCTGCTGCAGCAGCAATTGCTGGCAAGCCAACAGACGGCCAGTCCGTCCATCGGTCTGGGCGTCAATGACCTGGACCTGGCGCGCAGCAACATCAAGGCGCTGGCGTTTGTGAAGGCTGTGGGGCTGCATGGTGCCTACCGTTACCTGCGGGACTTCATTGCCAGGCAGGCCATCCCGATCAAGTCATCTGGTGAGTTTCTGGATGGGTGGTTGGCTACCTATTTTGAAGAAAGCCAGAGGCGTAAGGGAGCGGCTGCAGCTACCGGTCTTGCGAATGGCACCGGCGTAACAGCGACTCTTTTGGAAGCAGGCACGCTCATGCAAACCTCGGATGGTCGCCAATACAAAGTTAGTGCTGATGCGGTAGTGGTCGCTGGCGTGGTGACCCCCTCGGTGGTAGCGCTGGTGGCTGGTGCTGCGAGCAACTTGAGCGGCGGCACGGTTTTGACGCTGGTGTCTCCGGTGGCAGGTATCGATTCCAACTTTGTGGCCGCTATGCCAAACGGTGTGAGCAATGGGGCCGATGCTGAGACGGACACCCAGGCGATCTACCGTTTGCAGCAGCGTCTGAGCAATGAACCGATGGGTGGGTGCCCGGCTGACTATGCGCGCTGGGCGTTACAGGTGGCAGGTATCACGCGGGCCTGGGGATTGCGCAACCCGGCCGGGGCAACGTCGGCGGGGGTGATCATCATGGCGGATGGCAACGTTTCACCAGGCTTGCCGACCGCTGGCCAGCGTCAGGCCGTGCTGGATTACATCCGTGACCCGAAACGTGGACCGCCCGATGAGCTGTTTGTGATCATCCCGACGCCAGTCGTTCACAACTACACGCTGAGCATTTCTCCCGACACGAAAGCAACTCGCGATGCCACAGTGCTGGCTTTACAAGACCTGTATTTCAGGGAAGCAGTTCCTGGCGGATCAATGCCCCACTCCCATCCCAAGGAGGCAATCAGCGGTGTGGTTGGTGAGTACAACCACAGCATCAGCGCGCCAGCGCTTACAGAAGGCGGTGTGTTCACCGTTGGAACCTACAGCAGCCTGCTGGTGCTAGGCACGGTGACGTTTGTCTGACCATGGATAAGTTCTGGCAAGCGCTCACCTATCTGCTGCCCAGCGGTTTTGCCTGGCCACGCGACCCCAACTCGACGTTGATGCGGGTGATGCGGGCGCTGGCGGGTGCCTTGAGTGACCTGCACGAGTTCACCAGGCTGACGGCGAACCAATGGCAACCCCACCAGACGGTCACACGCTTGGCCGAGTGGGAAGAAGCCACTGGCCTACCGGATGCGTGTTTTGGCACCAGCCAGAGTGATGACTTGCGGCGCAAGTTGCTGCTGTCACGCCTGCGCGGGCCGGTGTTGGCCTATGCAGATTCAAGCCCGGCCAGCCCTGGTGCGCTGGTAGCCATTTGTGCCTGGCTTGGCTACAAGGCCACCGTTCAATACAACACACCGTTTCGCTGTGGGATGCGGGTTGGCAGGCGTCTTGGTGCCTTGGACGGCCATCTGTGGATCACGGTAACCATCGAGTCAAAAAGGTTTCGGTGCGGTTCCCGTGTTGGAGAGCGCTTGCGCAGTGGCACTTTGAATGGAGGAGAACTCGCCTGCTATCTCAAACGTGTTGTTCCTGCGCGCTACAGCGTCAACGTCATTTTTGTTTGAGGTAATCATGGACTAC
Source organism: Rhodoferax fermentans (assembly GCF_002017865.1). Lineage (NCBI taxonomy): Bacteria > Pseudomonadati > Pseudomonadota > Betaproteobacteria > Burkholderiales > Comamonadaceae > Rhodoferax > Rhodoferax fermentans. The sequence goes on from NZ_MTJN01000002.1 coordinate 642,527, forward strand.
ACAATCAGCGACTCATATGCAACCGACGCCGGCACCGGCAATCGGATGCATCAAGACACGGCAGCTGTCACCTCGGAGTTCTCTGCTCAAGACGCCAATGGTCTTATTTGGGAAGCCCTGGCGGCGATCAAGGCGGGCGGGCTTGTGCCTGCAGCGTTTGACAAGGCAGTGCCTGCCACCTACACCCAGTTGCGCGATGCCATTGCGATTGCGGTGCGCCTGCAGTCTGCCGCCTACGCCAGCGCAGGTGGAACGGCCGACGCCTCGACCGGGGTTTATGCGCCGGTGGTGCCTGCGCTGGTCAACGGTCTGACTCTTTACGTGCGTGCAGCCACAGCCAATGCCACGCCGACCCCCACTTTCTCGCCAAACGGTCTCGCTGCCAAGCAGATCGTGAAAGGAAACGGCTTGCCGTTGGTGGCAGGAGACATTGCCGGTGCTGGGCACTGGCTTGAACTGAAATATGACCTAGCGCTTGACAAGTGGGTACTGCTTAATCCGGCCACGGGTATTTCTTCTCAGATGCCCGGTGAAGTGTGCCTGTTTGCTCGGTCTACACCGCCTTCCGGCTTTCTTAAGGCAAACGGCGCCGCCGTTTCGCGCGCTGCATATGCCAGCCTATTCAACGCCATCGGCACCATATTTGGTGGTGGTGATGGAGTAGCGACCTTCAATCTTCCCGACCTGCGTGGTGAGTTTTTACGCGGTTTTGATGACGCTCGTGGAGTTGACCCGGCGCGAGTGTTCGGTTCACCGCAAGCCCAAGATTTCCTGGCACACGCACACTTTGCATTTGGCTACATGGACCGAAATTCAATCGGTTCTGCATATGCGCTTACCGGTCAAGCATTTCCTGTCGCAGGTAAAGGATTTGCTTCAAGTTCTGTAAGTTACCCAATCACAACCGAAATGAGTGGCGCCGCCCAAGGCGCGTACTCGGGAGGCACTGAAACCCGGCCCCGTAACGTTGCTCTTCTTGCCTGCATCAAGTACTGATTTTGACCGCCATGAAAAAAACTATTTATAACTTCGACCAAAAAACTGGTGAATTGGTTTTCGAATCGCAAGCGGATGAATCCCCGCTGGAACCCGGTGTAGCTCTAATCCCGGCCTACGCCACCGACATCAAGCCGCCGAAGGCGGGGGCACACGAAGCTGCCGTATTTGTGGATGCAAAGTGGCATAAGAAACCAGACTGGCGAGGCGTTGTTCTCTTCAGCACTACGGATGGCTCATCCGTAGTGCTCAGTGAGTTGGACAAAACGCCCGATGGTGTGGGCGCGACTGAGTGGCCGAGGCCAAGCGCCTCACACATTTGGAAAAACGGGGCATGGGCGCTTGATGAAACCAAGTTTTCAGCGCAGCTTGCAGCGTCAAAAGTGGATGCGCTCACTCGAGTAAGAGAAATGCGCAGACTTGTTTTCAACACCTTAGCAGGCCTGCAGTCCGAGGCCTTGACCAACGGCGACATGGGTGCAGCCCAAAGCATTGCCGTGATCCAGGGCAAGCTGCGCGGGTTGCCTGACGTCGACCTGTCGGAATGTCAGACTGTGGACGAGGTTAATGCGACTTTTTCGGCCGCCTGGCAGACGATTGTGGCGTCTGCTGCACCGGGTCTGATCAGCGCATTCGCTGGGGTTGACCTGTGACCGCCCTCTATGCCGCCCTGGCCACTTTGGGCTACCTGTGGGCCTTTTGGTTGTTGTATGTCCTGACGATGGGCCTGTACCGTGCCAGCCTGTCGGGCAAGCTGACCCGCGTGGCGCTGGTGCTCGGCTCGCCATTCGTCATCCTGGCCATCGCAGTCGATCTGTTGGCCAACTGGACGCTGGCCACGCTTTGGTTTTGGCAGTGGCCTGCCAAGTCCGATTGGCCCAAGCTATCGTTTGTAGGGTGGCGGCCCACCGTCGTTTGGCAGCGGCCTGACCTGGTGACCAGCCGGTTATCTCGCTATATCGACGGCCCTGACGGTTGGCGCAAGGATCATGCGACATGGCTGTGTCACAGCCTGCTGGATGCCTTCGACCCAAGCGGAACACACTGCAAAAGAAAAATTAGTTAAAACAGGGCGAGGGCCTGGGGTGCGCTAACACCTCAAGCCCCCGCCGCCGCCGTGAGTGACCACGGCATTGACCGAAGACCCTGCCACCTGTACAGGTCAGGGCATTATGGAAGATGCCGACATGCAAGAAGTGAGATGTGGTGCCTGTGGCAAGCTGTTGGCCATTGGTGATTACAAAAGACTGCAGATAAAGTGCCCGCGTTGCCGGGTGCTCAATGACCTGAGGGCCGAGAGCCTCCAACCTGAACGCCTCAGAGCGTCATCAAAAAATGGATTGACTGATGACGACAGAACGAGCAGCGCAGAGCACCTTCAACAACACGGCCGATCTGGACATGATTCAGGCGGCGCCGATGGTGCAGTGGGTAGGCGGAAAGCGCCGCCTCGCACCACACATCCTGCCGGTGTTTCCTGAGCACACCTGCTATGTGGAACCCTTCTGCGGTGCGGCCGCGTTGTTTTTCCTCAAGGCGCCCGTGAAGGTCGAGGTGCTCAACGATGTGAACGGTGAACTGGTCACCCTGTATCGAGTGGTGCAGCATCACCTGGAGGAGTTTGTCAGGCACTTCAAATGGGCGCTGGCCAGCCGAGAGATTTACAAGTGGCTGCAGATAACCCCGTCTGAGACCTTGACGGACATCCAAAGGGCGGCCAGGTTCTTTTACCTACAAAAACTGGGCTTTGGCGGCAAGGTGACCGGGCAGACGTTTGGAACCGCCACCGTGCGGCCCGCTGGGTTGAACCTGCTGCGCCTTGAAGAACAGCTCAGCGCCGTGCACCTTCGGCTGCATCAGGTGTTTATCGAGCGACTGGAGTGGTCTGCCTGCGTTGAGCGTTATGACCGTCCACACAGTCTGTTTTATCTGGACCCGCCGTACTTTGGCACTGTCGGCTATGGCGTTCCATTTGGTCTTGAGCAATACGACCAGATGGCGCAGCTGATGGGTTCGATGAAGGGTAAGGCTGTGGTGAGTGTCAATGACATCCCTGAGATGCGCCTGGCATTCAAGGGACACCACTTCAAGCAGGTGAGCATCAGCTACACGGTCGGTGCATCTGGACGTGGTCGGGTGCCCAAAGGCGAGTTGATCATCAGCAACTTCAATCCAGGCGTTTGAAGCGGTTTTGAAGTTCTTTTAATGCTGGATCAAATCAAACGTCTGCCTGGATCAAACTAAACGGCGCGCTACTTTGCCAAATACTGGGAGGCCAGGCACCCACCAGAGGTCGCCACATTGCCGTCCGCGTAAAAAGCCTGGTTCAGCACATCTACCCCGGCTTCCTGCACCCAAGGCTTGGTTAGCAGGTCGGTGCAGGCGGGTATCGACCGCAGCAGCCCCAGTTTGGCCAACATCAAGGTGCCTGAACATTGGGCGCCAATCAGCTGCCTGCTCGGATCGAGTTGCAGCTGGTCCATGACATGCAGGTCATTGGCAATCTCGCGGGTTTTCATGCCACTGCCAAACAGAACCGCGTCCGCCCCACAGGCCTGGGCCAGAGTGGATTGCGCGTGCAAGGTGACGCCATTCATGGATGTCACCTTTGGCGTCGGGCAGCACAGTGAGACACGCCAATCTGGCGTTTTGATGCGATTGAGAATGCCCAGGGCAATCAGCGAGTCGAGTTCATTGAACCCGTCGAAGGTCAGGATGGCGATGTGCATCGGGTCACTTTACCAGCCAGCACACTTTTTTATGTTGTGTGGTGTAAGAAACCGGCAGCCCCACCGACTAAACCATCAGCACGGTACAAAAAGTGTTTCGTGCGGTTCCCCTACTTCCCCTATGTCAACTTCTTAAAGGACAGTCACATGACAACCCAAACCACCACTTCACGTTACACCACAGCTGCTGGCCTGGCGCTGGCCATGAGCGCGGCCCTGACCATTGCGGCAACCCCTATCGCCGCCCAAGCGGCCGACATGGAGAAGTGTTTTGGCGTGGCCCTCAAAGGCAAAAACGACTGCAAAGCAGGTGCGGGTACCACCTGCGCAGGCACCTCCAAGATGGACTACCAAGGCAATGCCTGGTCGATGGTGCCCAAGGGTACCTGCGAAAAAACCATGTCCAAAACCTCGCCCACAGGTTTTGGACAACTGCAAGAGTTCAAGGAAGTCAAAGCCTGATTGGCCCCTAAGGAACGGAGCACCTGGCATGTTGAACCTGACCAACACAGCGCTTCAGACCCAGCTTGCTCCCACCCACCCCCTGCCCACCCGGGCGGGGGTGGGGCTCAAGCCTGAACACTTTCAGGACGTCTTGAGCACGCAGCCAGACATCGGCTTCTTTGAAATCCATGCCGAGAATTACATGGTGCCGGGTGGCCCGTTTCACCATTACCTCACCTGCATCAGGGAAAGTTATGCACTCTCGATCCACGGTGTGGGGCTGTCCATCGGCGCCGATGGGCCGCTGGACTTGGATCACCTGCAAAACCTGAAGCACTTGCTGGACCGATATCAGCCGCAATCCTTCTCGGAGCATCTGGCCTGGTCAACCCACGGCAGCACCTTCCTGAACGACTTGCTGCCACTGCCCTACACCACCGCCACGCTGCAACGAGTGTGCGACCACATTGACCAGGTGCAGTTGTACCTGGGTCGGCGTATGTTGCTGGAGAACCCGGCGACCTACCTGGAATTTGCCTCATCCACCTGGAGCGAAGCCGCGTTTTTGTCAGAAGTGATTCGGCGCACCGGCTGCGGGCTGCTGCTGGACGTGAACAACGTGTATGTCAGCAGCGTCAACCACCAGCGTGACGCACAGGCCGTCATCCGCACTTTGCCTTTGGACCAGCTTGGCGAGATCCATCTGGCCGGGTTTGCCGAGTCACAAGACGCCAACGGTGATCTGCTGTTGATTGACAGCCATGGCGCCCCGGTGGCGCAGGCCGTGTGGGACTTGTACAGCTTCACGCTGGCTTTGACCGGCCCGGTGGCCACCCTGCTGGAACGCGACAACCACATCCCACCTTGGCCGGTGTTGCTGGCCGAGGCCCATCTAGCCGACACCCAGTTGCGCAAAGCGGCGGGCAGATACCAAAACGGCCAATGGCTTGGCCTGGCAGAGGTAGACGCATGAGTACCCAGGCCGACTTCGCAGAAGCCCTGCTCAACCCCGATCTGACTTGCCCGGGTGGCCTGCACAGCTGGAACGGCAGCAACCCGGCGACTCGTTTTGCGGTGTACCGCAACAACGTGATGGTGTCTTTGGTCGATGCCCTGGCCGACACCTACCCGGTGGTGCAAGCGCTGGTGGGCAAGGAGTTTTTCAGCGCCATGGCGCGGGTCTATGCCCAGGCCAGGCCACCACGCTCCCCCGTTTTGGCCTATTACGGGCAAGACTTTGCCGCGTTCATCCACAGCTTTGCGCCCGCAGCCAGCGTGCCCTACCTGGCCGATGTGGCCCGGCTGGAAATGGCCCGGGTGTTGGCCTACCACGCGGCCGATGTGACCTCCATTGCCCCCCAGACACTGCAAGAGGTGCTGACTGACCCGCAACAACTGGCGTCGGCGCGGCTGATCCTGCACCCCTCGGCTCAGATCATTGCCTCACCCTTTGCTGTGTTGTCCATTTGGGCTGCGCATCAGGACAAGGACAACCCGTCGGCATTCGACCCCACCCCAGCCCAGACGGTGCTGGTGTTCAGACTCGGCCTGGCGGTGGACATGCTGGAACTGCTCAAGGGGACAGCGCACTTTGTCCAAACCCTACACAAAGGAGACAGCTTGCTGACTGCTGCCAGCCAAGCCGCCGAATATGACGCTGAATTTGACTTGACCCAGACCTTGGCGCTGTTGCTGCGTTTGCAGCTCGTCACAGACGTCACCACCGAAAAGGCATGACATGAACACACCCGCTAAGCCCTTGCGTTCAACGGCATCACCCCCTTCCCAAGAAGGTGGGATACCCGGCCTGATATGGCAGTTCATCCGCATCGCCGAGTCTTTGCCCAACAGCTTGCTGGCGTTTGTCGCGCGCTTCTCCATCGCAGCGGTGTTCTGGAAGTCAGGTCAGACCAAGATCCAGGGTTTTGCGCTGGACATCGTCAACGGCGAACACATCTGGGGCTGGCCACGCCTGTCGGATTCGGTGGTGGATCTGTTTCGGGATGAGTACCGCCTGCCGCTGTTGCCGCCTGAGCTCGCCGCCATGCTGGCGGCGACGGCTGAACATGTTTTCCCAGCACTGATCTTGCTGGGCCTGGCGACCCGGCTGTCGGCGTTGGCGCTGCTGGGCATGACACTGACCATCCAGTTATTTGTCTACCCCGATGCCTACCCTACCCACGGCACCTGGGCCGCTGTCTTGTTGTACCTGACGGCGCATGGGCCGGGCAAGCTGTCGATAGACCACTGGATCGCCCGGCGTTGCCGCTGAAGCGCAGCACCTGCTGCAAGTGACTCCGCCACAAGTCTGATCAACAGCCGCAAGGACGGTTGTCTATTTGGGCGGCTCTGTCGGCGGGGCTTCGTCCTGGCCCTGGGCATAGGCTTTCATGACCTGGCTCAGAAACGGCAGTTGCACACTGAAATTCTTGCAGCCGGAACACATCATCAAGTGGAACTTCAGACCCACTTTTTCCGGCAGCAACAAGGCACGCTCCTGCGACTCGGACATCAGTTGTGTGGCGTGTTGGCAGTTCATCATCAGTGTTCACCCCTCGCAAACCAATTGTTCTCCAGGCACTCCCGCAGGCGCAGGCGCGCCCGGTGCAACATCACATTGAGGTTGCTGGTGCTGATGCCCACAGCAGTGCAAATCTCGGTGGCATCCAGCTCAATAAATTCTTTCATCATGAACACCCTGGCTTGGTTGCCTGGTAGCCGCTCCAGGCAGATTTCGAACACTGCCCAGAACTGCTGCTGATGCAGGGCTTCGTGTGGGTTGCCCCAATGTGCGGGTCGCTCATCGGCCTGCCAATGCCCTTTCGGGTCAAACAGCTCCGAGAAGTCTTCATGCTCTTGCGGTTCACGCAGCAGGCTGCTGGCATCACCCGTGCGCTGTTTGTGTCGCAAGACATCGGCAATCTTGTTGCGCAAAATGGCAAACACCCAGGTTTTTAACGCTGCCCGACCGGCGAATGCCTTGGCGTTTTTGAGGGCACCCACCAGCGCCTCCTGTACAGCATCTTCCGCCGTATGGCTGCTGGAGAGTTGCAGCGTCGCAAACCGCAACATCTGGCGGCGCAAGTCGCTCAAGAAAGCGGTGTCGGACAAGATTGACGTGTCAGGCAGCTCCGACCCCAGGGCTTCACGCAGTTGCGCGTCCATCACTTTGCACCTGCAAACATCAACAACGCTCCCGCAACAGTGGTAACGCCGCCTGCGACCCTGCGGCGGGCAACCTCCTCAGCGGGGTGGTGTCAGGGCGCCTGTCCAAGGAGGGGAGAACGATGTGCATCCAGTCACTTTACCAGTGGGAGCGGCTGAAATATGCAGGTTTGGGAAAACAACTTGCACGTGGACGTGCACTGTGGAACAGAACAGCTTGTGATTTGCAAAAGAAATGGCGTATAGCCCTTATACAGCAAGCCTTAATAGCTATTTATTTTGAAGTAAACAAACAGCAGATTGGCGAGGCATCCGGCGGATGACAGGTTTGGCAAGCGCTGGCCAGCCCCTAAGCAAGGTGTCTTCGCCTGACAATGGCATGACCCAGACTCAAGGCTTTGGGGACACTTATCGCCGCATACACGCCGACGGTGGGTAGCCAAAGTTGCGCTGAAAAGCCGAGGAAAAGTTCGACACAGTCGAGTAGCCGGCACGGTAGCCCGCCTCGCCGACAGTCAAGCGCCCTTCCATCAACAGTGCGCGGGCTGCGTTCAGGCGCTCGCTACGCTGGAACGCCATCACCGACATGCCATAGGCGGCCTTGAACAGCCGTTGCAGGGTGCTCACGCTCATACCCAGCTCCTGGGCCAACTGCTGCGGCTCGATCAGGCACACGCACACCTGGATCGGCCCCAGCGCCTGGCCAAGCTGGCTTCCATCCTGGGTATCGCGCTTGATGGCCTGCCGAATGACCGTCGCCTTGGCCCCGAAGACTTTGCGGCGCCAACACAGCCGGTGCGCAGCCGCACCCATGCCGAGCTGCTGCTGCGCCGCATCGCCAGCGACCGGCCCACGCTGAAGGACCTGTTGGCCCTGCCCGAGGTGGTGTCGTCCGCGCATTGGCAGGTGATTGGGACACCCGCTGACGCGGTCGAGCAGATCCTGGCTTGGCGAGCGGCCGATGCCATCGACGGGTTCATCGCCCTGCCCGGTGGCAGCCTGGGTTCGCTGGCGCTGTTCCTGGACCAGGTGGTCCCGACCTTGCAGGCGGCAGGTGCCCTGAAAACCGCCTATCACGACGCCGGGCCAGGACAAGCAACGAAACAGGGGTGAGGGAATTTTTTGGCAGACGCCCATCACCCCTCACAACACCTGCACCACCCCCATGTCCGGCCGGTCCAGCCACTGCGCAAATTCGTCAGCCAGCTGCTGACTGGCTGAGACGGCGGCGGTCCAGACCTTGATGCGGCCCGCCAGATCGGCGCCGTAGTGGGTGAAGTCGGTGCGGTCGGGCAGTTTGCCGTTGGGCAGAGTGCTGACCCACTCCGGGTTGGGCGCCAGCAGCAGCAGGTTGTCGAGAAACGGTGTAGCGCGGTGGCGCCAGCGCAGGTGCTTGTCCAGCCAACCCGGCACCACGCTGCGCTGAAAGTGGGGGTACAACACCAGCGCCGCCCCGCTTTGTGGGTCTTTTTGGCCTGTAGCCCTTGTATCACCTGGGCTAACAGCTATGTTTCTGGTAGTACCCAGCGCTGCCGCCCAGTTCAGGTGCAGGTGGTAGTCGGTCACGCCCCCGTCCCAGTACGCGCCGCTGGGTGCACCAGCTATGTCGTGCACCGCCTGCAGCACAAACGGGATCGAGCAGCTGGCCTGCATCGCAGGCAAGAAGTTGGCCTCGGTCAAGCCCACCTGCTGTGTCGGGTAGTCGCTCGTCTCAAATGGCAAGCTGGCCAGCAGATGGGGTGCACCCGGTAGCGGGCTGGAGAACACCACCCGCTGCAGCCACAGGCCCAGCGCCCGACGTGCCAGCAGGTTGCTGGCAAAAGCCGCGCCATAACCGGCGGCGGTGGACCAACCACCTTCGCGCTTGAGCAAGCCACGCCCATGCGCTGTGAGCAGATGCAGCCGGTAACGCGGGTGCTGCAGCAGCTCGGTGATGCGCCCGCCGTAAAAGGCCTGCAGGTTCTGGCCAAACACCGCGCTGACCCGTGCTGCGGCAGGCCGTTTCTCACCGGGCAACAGCGCGTAGTTCTGGTGGATGTAGTCGTGCTCGAGCCGTTGGAGTGCGGCCACCGGCTCGTTCAGGCAGGCGGTGGCCATGCGCCAGGCACCGATCGAGGCCCCCACCAGCGCCACCGGCTGGTTCGACTGCGGCAACCAGTGACCAAAAATGAACTGGTCCAGCGGCCCCAGGATCAGGCCCTTGGGGCCACCCGCAGCGGCCGGTATCGCGGCAATGTCCTGGCTGTGCAGCCCGTGTTGGCGCAGGTGCGCCAGCGCGCGCGGGCCAGCGTAAATGTGTAGCGCTTTTGTCATGGGCAAGGTGGGTAAATAGGGGTCAAGACCTGGGGATTGTCCAGCCACAAGCAGGCAAACCCGGCTCAAACACTCGGATGGGGGTCTGATGGCGGCACATCGGTCACAGCGGCGTGTTTTGGACTATCGCCAAAACGCCACAACGGCTAATATGGCCCGTCCATCTTTGGCTGTTGCCCCAGGCGCGCTGGTCAGCCGCGTGGCGTGTGACAGTTCCCCCCGGTGTGATCCAAGCTTGAACAGGTGTTGCCCATGAAGATGCGTATCCGAATCCCCCTGACTTTTGCCATTGGTGCGGTGCTGATCCTCAGCGCGGGGCTGCTGGGCATTGGTCTGCTCAACGGCGCGGTGGCCAAGTTTGAGAACAATGTGCTCCAGCATGTGGCTGGCAGCAAAAAAGGCGCCGAAGTGGCTTCCGGGTTTGCGGTGGCCATCCAGGAATGGAAAAACGTGTTGCTGCGTGGCAAAGACCCTGCCAATCTGGACAAATACTGGGCCGCACACCAAAAAGCCATGAACCAGGTCAACAGCAACCTCACAACACTGGCGGATCTGGTGGCCGACGAACCGGCAGCCAAAACGCTGGTGGCGCAATTGCAGCCCGAAATGGCCGCAGCCCAGGCGGGCTACCAGAAAGCCTTTGCCGCATTCCAGGCTGCCGACCATGACCCCAGCGCCGGTGACAACGCCGCCAAAGGGGTGGACCGTGCCGCCGCCGCCACCCTGGGCAAGGTGTTGGCCGCCCTGAGTGCGGCGGAGGCCGCAGAAACACAGCAGGCCCACGACCATGCCCAACAGGCCACCTGGGTGTCGACCAGCATGATGCTGCTGGTGGCCCTGCTGTCGGTGCTGGCCGTGACCTGGATGACCTGGAAACAGACCATCGTGCCCCTGAGCTCGGCCTCCGGCCTGGCCAGCCGGGTGGCTGCCGGTGACCTCACCAGCACCGCCACCGTGGTGGTGGCCGATGAGGTGGGTGAGTTGATCGACGCCATGCACAGCATGCAAAACAACTTGGTGCAGGTGGTCAGCCGGGTGCGCCAGGGTGCCGAGGCGGTCGCTGCCGCCAGCACCGAAATCGCCCAGGGCAACCTGGATCTGTCGGCACGCACCGAGTCGCAGGCCAGCGCCCTGGAGCAAACCTCGGCCAGCATGGAAGAGCTCAACGGGCGCGTCAAACAAAATGCCGACAGCGCCCAGCAGGCCAACCAGCTCGCGCTGAACGCCAGCCAGGTCGCCCAACAAGGTGGTGTGGTAGTGAGTCAGGTGGTGGACACCATGCGTGGCATCAACGAAGCCTCGCGCAAGATCAGCGACATCATTTCCGTGATCGACGGCATTGCCTTTCAAACCAACATCCTGGCCTTGAACGCTGCGGTGGAAGCCGCACGTGCTGGTGAGCAGGGGCGTGGCTTTGCCGTGGTGGCCTCCGAGGTGCGTTTGCTGGCCGGGCGCAGTGCCGAGGCCGCGCGCGAGATCAAGACCCTCATCCAGGCCAGCGTAACACGCATCGACCAGGGCAACGCGCTGGTGGACCAAGCCGGCAGCACCATGCAGGAGGTGGTGCAGTCGATCCAGCGCGTAACTGACATCATGAGCGAGATCAGCGCTGCCAGCCAGGAACAAAGCCACGGGGTGACCCAGATTGGTGAAGCCGTGATGCAGATGGACCAGGTCACCCAGCAAAACGCCGCGCTGGTTGAAGAAATGACCGCTGCGGCCAGCAGCCTGAAGGTTCAGGCGCACGGCCTGGTGCAGACGGTGGCGATGTTCAAGCTGCAAACACAGGGTTCGGCAGCGGCACTGCCGCAGCCCATCCGCCAGGCTTAAATCAGCGGTCGCCCGGGCTCCTGCACCGACCAGTCGATCGGGTCCTGCTGCAGCACCAGGTCGATGTCCAGGCCCATCACCTCCGCCACCAGCGAGGGGAAACTCACCGTCATCGCGTTTTCGCTCAAACGCACTTGCCGGGCGCGGGCGCGCCAGATCGCCAGGTGCACCACACCGGCCATCGGTTCGTGGGGCTCATGGTCAAACGGTGCATGGGCAAACAGCAGCGCGTCATGGATCAAGCTCGGCAAATGCCACTGGCGCGCCAGCCAGGCGCTGACCTCGGTGTAACAGAAGCCAAACACACGGCGCTCCACCCGGCTGCGTTTGAGGCCCAGCGGGCGCGACCGGGCGTCCAGCGCCACCACCTGGCTCATGCCGGAGCGCATCGCGAGTTCACCCACCGCATGGATCAGCCCACAGGTGAACGCAGCCTGTTGGTTAAGTCGCAACAACCCGGCCAGCGAACGCGCCACCTTGGCGCAGTCCAGGCTGTAGGCCCAGAACTGGGTGATGTCAAAACTGGGGCTGCTGGGGTAACCCGGCACAGCGGCGGCCGACGCCACCATGGCCTGCACCTGGCCCAGGCGCAGCACCGCCAGCGCCTCACTCACACCGTGGATCTGGCCAGTCAGCCCGAAGTAGTTGGCATTGGCCGCTTGCAACAGGCGCATGGCCAGCGCCGGGTCGGAACTCACCAGCTGGTCAATACGCCGCAAATCCGGCTCGGGCCGGGCCAACTCCACCAGCAGCAGCGCCACCGCCCGGGGCCTGCTGGGCATGACAAAGCGTGACGACAACAGGGCGGTGGGCTCCATGGGGTGTCAGTTTCCCAAGCCTTTGAGTTTGGCAAATGCGGATGACATAGCCGTGGATTGTGGCGCATGTGCTGCCGCACCCGCACCACGCGCACGCTGTTGTGCGCTGGCCCCCTGGAAGCGGTTGTCACCGGCGGCACCGCTGCGTGCGGGCGGTGTGCCAAGTTTCATGGTCAGCGCAATACGTTTGCGCGCCACATCGACCTCGACCACCTGCACCTTGACGATGTCACCGGTCTTGACGACCTCGCGTGCGTCATTGACAAATTTGTGCGCGAGCTGGCTCACATGCACCAGGCCGTCCTGGTGCACACCCAGGTCCACAAACGCGCCAAAGGCGGCCACATTGCTGACCGTGCCCTCCAGAATCATGCCCTCCTTGAGGTCGCGGATGTCTTCGACGCCGTCGTTAAAACGCGCCACCTTGAAGTCCGGGCGCGGGTCACGGCCTGGCTTTTCGAGTTCGGCCAGGATGTCCTTGACGGTGATGACCCCAAACTTCTCGTTGGCAAACAACTCGGGGCGCAGGGTCTTGAGCATCTCGGCGCGGCCCATCAGCTCAGCCACTTCTCTACCGGTCTTGGCCAGGATCTGCTCGACCACCGGATAGGTTTCGGGGTGCACCCCGGTCATATCGAGCGGGTTGCTGCCACCACGGATGCGCAAAAAGCCCGCACATTGTTCGAAGGTTTTGGCGCCCAGGCCGGTCACTTTGAGCAAATCCTGGCGGCTGGCAAAAGCGCCGTTGGCTTCACGCCAGCGCACCACCGCCTTGGCGACACCAGCACTCAGGCCCGAGACACGGCTCAAGAGCGGCACACTGGCCATGTTCAGGTCGACCCCGACGGAGTTGACACAGTCCTCCACCACCGCCTCCAGGGTTTTGGCGAGTTCGCTCTGGTTCACATCGTGCTGGTACTGGCCCACACCGATGGATTTGGGGTCGATCTTGACCAGCTCGGCCAACGGGTCCTGCAGGCGCCGGGCGATGCTGGCAGCACCGCGCAGGCTCACATCCACATCGGGCATTTCTTGGGAGGCAAATTCGCTGGCCGAGTAGACCGAGGCACCGGCCTCAGACACAACTACTTTTTCAATAGCTACCTGCCCTTGTCCATTCTGGGCTGCAGGCGATTTGGCCATCAATTTGATGAGGTCGGCGGCGAGTTTGTCGGTCTCGCGGCTGGCGGTGCCGTTGCCAATCGCAATCAGGTTCACGCCGTGTCTTTGGCACAAGGCGGCCAGAACATGTAAGGAACCGTCCCAGTCTTTGCGGGGTTCGTGCGGGTACACCGTGCTGGTATCCACCAGCTTGCCGGTGGCGTCCACCACCGCCACCTTGACACCAGTGCGGATGCCCGGGTCCAGCCCCAGCACCACGCGTGGGCCCGCCGGTGCGGCCAGCAACAGGTCACGCAGGTTGTCGGCAAAGACCTTGATCGCCACCGCCTCCGACGCTTCGCGCAACCGCGCAAACAGGTCGCGCTCGGTCGACAGGCTCAGTTTGACGCGCCAGGTCCAGGCCACACATTTGCGGATCAGATCGTCCGCCGCGCGGCCTTTGTGGCTCCAGCCGAGTTTGAGCGCGATCCGGCCTTCGGCCAGCGAGACCACAGGTGTTGCTCTTGTTTTTGTAACTGCAGACCCTTTATCTGAAAGGGCTGAAGGCTGATTTGATGCTTGAACACTGGCTACCGGCGGTTCGGGCAAAACCAGCTTGGTCTCCAGAATCTCCAGGCTGCGGCCACGGAACACCGCCAACGCGCGGTGCGATGGCACGCGGGCAATCGGCTCGTCGTAGTCAAAATAATCACGGAACTTGGCCACCTCGGGGTCGGACTCGTTTTTGCCGACCATCAGGCTGCTCTTGAACAGGCCCTGCTCCCACAACCAGCCGCGCAAGTCTTGCACCAGCGCGGCGTCTTCGGCCCAGCGTTCGCTCAAGATGTCGCGCACACCATCGAGCACCGCTTGCACCGTGGTGAAGTCGTCACCGGCTTCGGTTTTCTCGGGCTTGACATAGGCTTGCGCCTGAGCCGCCGGGTCCAGAATCGGGTCGGCAAACAACGCATCGGCCAGAGGCTCGATACCGGCCTCACGGGCGATCTGGCCCTTGGTGCGGCGTTTTTGTTTGAACGGCAGGTACAGGTCTTCGAGCTCCTGTTTGGTCGGTGCGGCCAGCAGCGCGGCCAGCAAGGCCGGGGTCATCTTGCCCTGCTCGTCGATGCTTTTGATCACCGCAGCGCGGCGGTCGCGCAGGTCGCGCAAATAACTCAGGCGGGCTTCCAGCTCACGCAGCTGGATGTCGTCCAGGCCGCCGGTGACTTCCTTGCGGTATCGGGCAATAAAGGGAACGGTGGCGCCACCGTCGAGCAACTCCACCGCAGCCGCCACCTGGCGTTCCTGCACCCGTATTTCTTGCGCCAGTTGCGCGATGATTTTCTGCATAACTTAACAACTAGCCGACCTGGTGAGCGGCCCCAAAACAAACAGGTGCGGGAGTGTGCCACAAGGGACAAGGCAGCGTCGTTTAAGAGCAACACCTGAATTCAGGCACGCTGTTTGCTGCAAACCATACGCAGTCGACGGCTAGCGCCAGCAATTGGGCGGTGTTGCATGTTTTGATAGCATCTCATACAGAATGGATTTAGGGTTACACATGATCTATCTCAATATATCTGCTATACAAATTGCATCCAAGTGGTAAAAATTCACCCCTTGCTGTTATATTGACTTGGTCGTTGCGACATGGAACATAACCAGGGCTCTCAGCTGGGCCCACACACCACCTTATTTGTGAACTCTGCTCATCCTGATGACATCCGGAACCGCTTGCTGGTGGCGCGCCTGCCCACCATGCCGCAGATTCTGATCAAACTCATTGACCTGTGCCAGGCCGATGAAGTTGGGATCACTGAGCTTGCCAAATTGATCGCCAACGACGCAGGCATGACCAGCCGGGTACTGCGTGTGGCCAACAGCGCCGCCTACCAGCGCAGTGGCCGCAAACTGGGCCTGCCGCAGGCGCTGACCACACTGGGTGCAGACCTGGTCAAGTCGCTGCTGATCAGCGAGTCGGTGTTCCAGACCTTCAGCGGTTTTCCACACACCGGCGGCACCGACCTGCGCCCGTTCTGGAAACACTCCCTGGCCGCCGCCGTGATCGCCCGCGATCTGGCCAAGGCCATGCAGTACCCGCAGATTGAAGAGGCCTACCTCGCCGGGCTGTTGCACGATGTGGGTCGACTGGCCTTGCTGGCAGCGGCACCCGACACCTACAGCTTCAATTTTTACACCTCCGATGACGGAGATCTGTGCGCCATCGAACAGAAAAGCCTGCATATCTCACATGCCGAAGCAGGCGCCTGGCTGATCGAACGCTGGGAGATGGACTCGTTCCTGGCCGACGCGGTGCTCTACCACCACGAAAATCCGGCACGCGTCATGATGGCGCACCCGCTGATACGCATCATCCACCTCGCACATGTGCTCAGCGACCACCCAGTAGGTACCCCGCTGGCCGAGGATATGGGCGCGGTGTGTGGCATCGACGATGCCAAGCTGCTGGACATCTACCAGGCTTGTGAGGCACAGGTGATGCTGGCCGCCGAGCATCTGGGCATCAACCTGGCAGGCCTGCCCGAATTGTCGGCATCGGTCTCGGTGCCCGTGGCGCCGGTGACCTCCAACCCGATGCAGCAGCGCCTGACCGAAGAGATCCGTAATCGGGCACTCACGGCCGAGCTCAGCCAGGTATTTGCACGCCAGAAAGACGGCACCCAGCTGCTCGACAGCGTGCGGCAAAACGCCCGCATCCTGTTTGACCTGGAAGACACGGCGGTGTTTCTGGTCAGCAGCAACGGCCGCTCGCTGATCAGCGCCTCGGTGGGTGAGCAGCGCCAGCGGCTGGCAGACTTTTCCATCAGCCTGGCCGGTGGTGGCATCGCCGACTCGGTGACCAGCAGGCATCTGGCTTTTCTGGAGCGCGGCCGCAGCAGCCTGACACTGGCCGAAGAGCAACTGCTGCGCAGCTTCAACAGCCCCTGTTTGTTGTGTCTGCCACTGGTGTCGGGCAACCGCAGTCTGGGCCTGCTGATTGCCGGGCTGGAAGCCTGGCGGGTGTCGGATTTGCAGCGCCAGGAGAAATTCCTGCTGGTGTTTGGCAACCAGGCCGCCAGCGCCATGGAGGCCGCAGCCAAAGAGCGTGGCGAGATGGACCGGCGCATCGCCACCCTGCAGGAAGAACACATCAAGAACTCGCGCAAGATCGTGCACGAGGCCAGCAACCCCCTGTCGATCATCAAGAACTACCTGGGGGTGCTGGACGACAAGCTGGCGCGCCAGGAGCCGGTGGGTGCCGAGTTGTCGATCCTCAACGAGGAAATCGACCGCGTGGGCAGCATCATCAAGGAGTTCGCGCGGGTGACGCCTCCGGCGCCCGACACCCTGATCGACATCAACAAGCTGATCAACGACATCGTGCGCTTGTTCCGGGAGAGCCGGTTTTTGCCGCCCACGGTGCACATTGCGGCCGTGGTGCCCGATGAGCCCAGCACCATTTCAGGCACCAGCGGTGTGGTCAAACAGATTTTGGTCAACCTCATCAAAAACGCGGTCGAGGCCTTGTCCAAAGGGGGCCGCATCGAGGTCATCAACAACGGCATCACACAACGTGGCGGTGCCGAGTATTTTTCGCTGCAGGTCCGGGACAACGGCCCCGGTTTGCCCGACGAGGTGCTGGCCAAACTCTTCTCACCGGTGCGCAGCAGCAAGGCAGGCGACAACCGCGGTCTGGGCCTGAGCATCGTCCATGGTCTGGTGCAAAAGCTGCAAGGGTCGATCACCTGCAAAAGCTCCGCACTGGGAACCGTCTTTGAAATTCTGCTGCCAGCACGGCATGCCAAAAGCCAGGTTCAATGAGTAACTTAAGTCCACTGCAATGGGATTTCACGCTGGCCTCACGTGGGCTGCAAACCACCCAGATCCTGCACAAACCAGCCAAGCTGCTGCTGGTGGATGACGAACCCAGGCTGCTGCAAAGCCTGTGTGATCTGCTGGGCAACCGGGGCTTCATCCTGGTCACCGCCAACAGTGGCACCGAAGCGATTGAGCGACTCAGCAGCGACAGCTTCGACCTGATCATCCTGGACCTGCGCATGCCCGACATCTCGGGACACGAGGTCATGGACTACATGAACCTGCACCAGATCGACGCCAACGTGATCGTCACCAGCGGCGACGTGGGCATCGAGGCGGCCATTGGTGCGCTGCGCCGTGGTGCCTACGACTACCTGCGCAAACCCTATCCGCGCGAGGAACTGATCAAAGCGGTGCAAAACGCCCTGCACCAACGCCAGCTCGAAGCCGAAAACAAGCAGATTGCCGGCAGGCTGGAGAGTTCGGAGCGCATTTACCGCTACCTGGTAGACAGCTCACCCGACATCATCTTCACACTCGACCACCAGGGCAAACTGACCTTTGTCAACAACCGGATTCACCCGCTGCTGGGCTTTCATGCCGAAGAACTGATTGGCAAACACTATGCCGACATGGTGCATACGCGTGATCTTGAGCGTGCCAACTATGTCTTCAGCGACGGGCAACAGCAGCAGCGCTGGTCACGCAACATCGAGCTGCGGCTCAAGTCGCGCCATCTGGAAGAAGAGGGGCGGGTCTTCAGTGTGGAGCTCATGAGTGTGTCCTTCACCACCCAGGTGATGCGCACAGAAGGCATTCCACAGAACCTGGAGCAGATGGGCATCTACGGTGTGGCACGCGACATCACCGACCGCAAACGCGCCGATGAACTGATTGCCTACCAGGCCTACTACGACATCCTCACCGATTTGCCCAACCGGGTCCTGTTCAAGGACCGGCTGAACCTGGCGCTGTTGCAGGCCAAGCGCAAAAAAGGCGGCCTGGCCGTGATGTTTGTGGATCTGGACCGTTTCAAGGTGATCAACGATTCCCTGGGCCACCAACTCGGTGACGAGCTGTTGCAGCAGGCCACCATCCGGCTCAAAGGCTGCCTGCGCCACAGCGACACCTTGTCACGTTTTGGCAGCGACGAATTCAATGTGGTGCTGCCCGAGCTGGACTCGGTGCAAGACCCGACCCGGGTGGCACAGGCTTTTCTGGACGCCTTGCGTGCACCGTTTGCGCTGGGTGGCCAAACCGTGCACATCACCGCCAGCATTGGTGTGGCGGTGTACCCCAAGGACGGCGAAAGTGTCGACGAGCTGATCCGCAACGCCGATCTGGCCATGCATGCCAAGAAGTCCTCCGGGCGCAACGGTTACCAGTTTTTTGAGCTGTCGATGCTCAACCAGAGTTTCGAGCAGATCTCTGTCGAAAGTGGCTTGCGCCTGGCGCTGTTGGCGGGTGAACTGGAGATGTATTACCAGCCACAGGTCGATGCCAAAAGTGGCAAGGTGATTGGTGCCGAGGCGCTGATGCGTTGGAACCATCCGCAGCGCGGTTTCCTGGGGGCCGGTGCGTTTCTGCCCTATGCCGAAGAAAGCGGCCTGATCATTGCCATCAGCGACTGGATGCTCGAGGCGGTGTGCCGTGACCTGCTGGCCTGGAACACCCTCGGCGCAGACCGCCCTTACCTCTCGATCAACCTGTCACCCCATTACTTGGACCGGGGCGACTTTTACGACAAGCTCAAGAACACAATGGAGCGTTACCAGATTTCGCCCTCGCAGCTGGAGGTCGAGATCACCGAAAACATCTGCATCCGCAACCCGCAGGCGGCGATTGACCAGCTTCAGAAGCTGTGCCAGCTAGGGGTCAGGGTGGCGATTGATGACTTTGGCACCGGTTACTCGTCGCTGGCGTATCTGCATCGGTTCCCGATCCATGTGCTGAAGATTGACCGCTCCTTTGTCATGCCGATTGAAGACGACACCCTGCAGTTCCCGGTGGTGCTGGCGATCATCTCCATCGCCAAAGGCCTGGGCCTCAAACTGGTGGCCGAAGGCGTCGAGACCGAGGTGCAGCAACGTTACCTGGAGCAGGCCGGTTGCCAGACCTTCCAAGGGTTTTATTACCACCGGCCCATGCCGCAAAGCGCCCTGATGGGGCTTTTGGACAGCCAAAGAATCCACTGAGTCTGCAAATTGGGTGGGCAAGCCCCAAATTGTTAACAATCCCTTACTTTTTTGTAAGACACAATTTTTGAGGATGCACGGAGCTGCACCGAAAATACTGGGGTAAGCTGCTTCAACACTCCCACCCCCTGCAGGCAGAACATGCATCCAGTTCCCCGGCGCTTTCGCTAGTCTGAACCAAGGCCTGTTGTGAAACTACCGCCCGAAGACATCCACCAACGGCTGCTGGTTGCCCGCCTGCCCAGCCCGCCTCAGACGCTGATGCGGCTGATGGTGTTGTGCCAGTCAGACGATGCAGGCATGGGTGAGTTGTCGGAGTTGATTGCCAGTGACCCCGGCCTGTCGGCCAAGGTGTTGTCGGTGGCCCACAGCGCGGCCTATTACCGCAGCAGCGCAAAAACCCTGACCCTGCTTCAAGCCACCAGCACGCTGGGCATGGCACTGATCAAGGTGCTGGCGATCAGCGAGTCGGTGTTTCAGACCTTCCACGCTTTCCGGCAAACCACCAGCGCTGACCTGCGCCGATTCTGGAAACACAGCCTAGGTGTGGCCGTGCTGGCGCGTGCGCTGGCCGAGCGCCAGGACAGTGTCGGCGCCGAAGAAGCCTACTTGACCGGTTTGTTGCACGACGTGGGCCGCCTGGCGCTGCTGGTGGCGGTGCCCGAGCGTTACAGCGCCCTGTTTGGCTTGCCGGACGACACCAGCCTGTGCAGCCAGGAGCAGCAACAGCTTGGTACCACCCACGCCGAAGCAGGCGCCTGGTTGCTGACGCACTGGCACCTGAGCCAATCCATGGTGCACAGTGTGCTGGAGCACCACAACCCGCCCACCAGACTGGCAGACACCCGGCCACTCACGCGCCTGATCCACCTGGCCCACCTGCTCGATGACCTGCCGCCGGAGCCCCTAGAGGAGCCCCCAGCCTGGGCCAGTGAACACGGCCTGACGCTGCAAGACATCAGTGAGCTGTTGCAAACAGCGGCCACCCAGGTGGCGCAGATCGCCCGCGACCTGGGGGTGGACATCTCGGACGCCAGTGAGCCCAGCGCCGCCAGCCTGGCCGTCACCCGGCCCCAGCCACTCGACGCCGACCAGAGCGCGCTGGCGCGCGATGTGCTGGACCGCAGCGTGCTCAACGAGATGGCCATGACACTGATCAACCTGACCAGTACCAATGCCGCCCTCACCTCGATGCGCCAACACGCCAGCGCGGTGCTGCAGCTCGAAGACGCGATGGTGATGCTCACCCGTGACAACCAGCAGACGCTGGTGCCGGTGTCGATGAACGAGCGCCACCTGGCCGCCACACCGCTGGCCTTCGAGGTGGCGCATGACCCGTCGATGACGCACTGCCTGGCGCAGCGCAAGGTGGTTTTTTCCAAACGCCAGGGCCTGTCGCCGAGTGTCCTGCTCGATGTCATGGATACCAACGAAGTGGTGCTGCTGCCCTTGCTGACCGCCCAGCAGTGCTTGGGTGTGCTGGCGGCCAGCGTGCCGCCAGAGCTGAGCCAGCATCTCAGAAGCCAGCTGCCGACCCTGCAGGCCTTTGGGGTGTATGCCGGGCTGGCCCTGTCGCGCCGGCGCCTGGCCGACAAAAACCGCTCCGGCCAGACCCTGTCGGCCAAAGAAGCGCAAACCCTCGAACTCAAACGGGTGGTTCAGGCGGTTGACCTGCTGGTGGATGCCCTGTCCAAAACACCCCAGCCGACCGCCATGGTGCCGGTTGACCTGAGCCTGGCCGTGCGTGACACGGTGCAACTGCTGCAACACCGCCAGCTCATACCCGGCAACATCGAGGTCAATGCCGAGATGCCCAACCGCGCCGCCTGGGTGCAGGGCTCACCCGGAAAAATCAAGCAGATCCTGCTGATCCTCATCAAAAATGCCTGTGAAACCATGCCCGATGGCGGGCAGATCATGGTCAACGGCGGTGGACTGGTGCAACGTGATGGGGGTGTCTACACCGTGCTCACGGTGGCAGACAGCGCTGCCAGCACCAAGGAAGCCATCCAGGCCCAGCTGTATGACAACGCCCCGGATGCGGCGCGCATCAACCGTGGCCAACCCAGCTTTGGCCTGGCCACGGTGAACCAGCTGCTCGAACAGATGGCCGGGCACATCAAGTTCAGCACCGGCCCCAGCGGCACCCGCTTTGACATCCTGTTGCCCTGCCCGCGCAACCCGACGGTGTGAGGGCTGTCACCCGGGGCGAAGCATCTCCAGGTGCGGTATGCCATCTTCCAGGTAGTGGGTGCCGGTGTCGACAAAACCGTGCTGGGCATAAAAGTGCGTGAGTTGCAGCTGGGCGCCGATGCGAATGGGCTGCGGGCCCCAGACCTGGCTGATGGCCGCAATCGCCTGGGTGATCAGGGCGTGGCCCAAACCGCCACCACGCGCGCTCTGGCGTGTCAGCACCCGCCCGAAACTGGCCTCGGGAAACTTCACACCGGCTTCAAAACAGCGCGCATAGGCCTGCAATTCACCGTGTTGCACCCCCAGCAGATGCATGGCCTGCCGGTCAGCACCGTCCATGTCCTGGAACAGGCACTGCTGCTCCACCACAAACACCTGGCTGCGTAGGCGCAGCACCTCGTACAACTCGTACACGCGTAAGTCGTCAAAAGCCAGCAAACGCCATACTGGCGCGGCGTCCTCACCCTGCTTGCCAGCGGCCGAGCCAATCGACCAGAGTTTGAATGTCACGGTACAACCTCCTGTGTGCGCGCATCAGCGTCGCGCCAAAAAACGACCAAAACAAAATCAGCAATTACTTCCAAATACATAGCTATATGCCCTTATTTCAAAAGGACTAGAGGCCAATTTTTCATACAAATCAGGCATCCGACTGGGCCAAGGCGCTGTTGAAACCATGCACAGTTTTGCTGCCCACTGGCAGACGTTTGATGTATTTGAAAGTACCGGTGGCATGGGCGCAGGCCTGGCCGTGGGCGTCATACACCGTGGCCTCGGTGAAGGCCAGGGTGGCGGTGTGGTGTTTGAGGGTGCCACGCGCTGTCAAAGCTCCTTGTGAGGGCCGCATGAAGCTGGTTTTCATCTCCACCGTGACCACACCGGTACGCCCGGGTGCGGCGCGCGCTGCCATCGCCATGGTCACGTCCAGCAGCGTCATCACCACACCACCGTGGGTCACCTGGTAAGAATTCAGGTGTTCGGGCTGCGGTGCGAAGCTCACCTCGGACTGGCCGTCGGCAAACACCGTGAGCACAAACCCCAGGTGGCGAACAAACGGGATATCGACGCCAAAGTCGGTGCTGGGCAGGGACAGGGTCATGCGACAGACCCTCGCATGTAGGCGCTGGTGCCACCGTCCACCACCAGGCACTGGCCGGTGATGTGTTTGCCCGCGTCGGACGCCAGCAACAGCGTCACGCCCTTGAGGTCTTCATCATCCCCCAGGCGGCGCAGCGGCGCGCTGGCGGCCAGTCGCTCCTCACCCAGCAGTACTAGGGTGTCGGCGGTCATCTGGCTGGGGAACAAACCCGGACAGATGGCGTTGACATTGATGCCGTAACGACCCCACTCACAGGCCAGCGTGCGGGTGAAATTGATCACCGCGCCTTTGGAGGTGTTGTAGGCCAGGCTGCTCATGCCCGGCGGGTTGCCACCCAGCCCGGCAATCGAGGCCACATTGATGATGCGCCCACCCCGCGCGAGCATGCTTTGCTGGCCCAGCAACTGGCTCAGCACAAACATGCCGCGCACATTGAGGGCCATCACCTCGTCCCAGGCTGGCAGCGGGTGGTCTTGCGCCGGGGCGGCCCAGGTGGCGCCAGCGTTGTTGACCAGGATGTCCACATCCCCCATGCGTTGCAGGGTCTCGGACACCAGCTTGTGGATATCGGCCTCCTGCGCGCAATCGGCCGCCACCCAGCGTGCGTCGATGCCAGCGGCTTGTAATTCGGCGCAGGCTGCTTCCAGTGCGTCGGGCTGGCGTGCACACAACATCAGGCGTGCGCCCGCTTCACCCAGCGCGTGGGCCATTTGTAAACCCAGTCCGCGCGAGCCGCCGGCGACCAGCGCGGTTTTGCCGCTCAGGTCAAAAAGTTGTTGGATGGTGCGTGGCATGGTTTGTCCTTGTGGGGACCCATTTTGCAGGAAATTCGACGGCCTTCGCGCGGCCACCCCAGCAGCCGAGCTTGCCCACAAAAACCGCCCCCGCCACACGGCCCGGTTACCATCGGCCGCCCAACGTTCACAACGGCCTGCTGGGTGCTTCTCGCACCGGCGTCTTGTGACACACGCTGTTGAGCCACTGAACCCATGAACATCCACCTGAGCCTCACCCCCCTGATTTCGCTGCTGGCCGGCATCCTGATCCTGATCATGCCCCGGCTGCTGAACACCATCGTGGCGGTCTACCTGATTGCGATTGGCCTGATTGGCCTGTTTGGTGCGGGCGGCTTGCGCCTGGGCTAAAGCCGTCAGAACAGGCTTGAGGCGATGTTGATCGTCAAAGCCAGCAGCGTGGTGTTGAAGAAAAACGCCAGCACACAGTGCAGGGTGCCGGTGCGGCGCATGCTGCGGCTGGTGAAGCTCACATCCGCTGTTTGTGCCGAGGTGCCAATCACGATGGCAAAGTACACAAAGTCGGCATAGTCCGGTGCGTGGGTGCC
This sequence comes from Rhodoferax fermentans, assembly GCF_002017865.1. Lineage (NCBI taxonomy): Bacteria > Pseudomonadati > Pseudomonadota > Betaproteobacteria > Burkholderiales > Comamonadaceae > Rhodoferax > Rhodoferax fermentans. The sequence goes on from NZ_MTJN01000002.1 coordinate 666,568, forward strand.
CGGAAAGTCCAGCCCACCCGGCGCACCCTGGGCCACCGACACATAAAAATCGTGCGCGTAGTGCAGCGCAAACGCCACCTGGGTGAAGGCCCAGGAGCTGACCAGCGTCACGGTGGCCAGCAACACATGGCTGCGCCGCAACTCACCGGTGAGCTCCTTGACCATCGAGAGTTCGGCCACGATGGCCCAGACACACATCAACGCCGCACCCACCACCAGCAACAACACCAGAAACTTGCCATCATCCTGCGACACCGCACGGCTGCGCATGCGCTCGTGGGTGGACCCAAACATCATCCAGGCCGCCAGCAACAGGTACACCAGCGCGCCCACGTTCCAGCCGATGATGGCGCGTGTCACCCAGGGCTGCACCGTGGCCTGCGGAATCAACGCGGCGGTGAACACCCCCGCTGCCAGACAGCCCCACAAGCGCGGGCGTGAGCGCAACACCCGCAACACATAGGCGGATTTACCGCCTGGCGTCTCTGGCAAATTGGCCATGAACGCGGCTACAACAGCCCGCTGGCCAGGTTGACCAGCAACACCAACAACATCAGGTTGAACAACACCGCCAGCCCCCGCTGCACCCAGAGCACACGCGCCAGCTCGGGGCTGCTGATGCTGGCCTGGGCGCTGCGGCCCACGGTGCCCAGCGCCACCGCCAGGCCCAGAAAACGCCGGTAGTCACACACCCGCTCCTCGGACCAACGCAGCACCGCCGGGCTGCCCTGCACCTGTGCATAAAAAAAGGCCTGCGCATAGTGCAGCGCACAACTGACCTGGGTCACCGCCCAGGCACTGGCCAGCGTCAGACCGGCCAGCACCGTGTGGGCCAGCCGCTGCGCTGCGGGCAGCTCCCGGGCCAGTGCCAGCTGAGCCACCACCGTGCCCAAGCACAACAGCACCGCCGCCGCCACCAACCCCAGCACGATCTGCCTGCCGTCTTGCTGCAGCACCGCCAGCACCCGCACACTGGTGCGAGGTTTGCCAAAAATCTGCCAGGCAGCGCCCAGCAAAAACACCGCAGCGCCAGCGTTCCAGCCCAAAATGGCCTTGGCCACCCAGGCTTGTACCTCTGCTGCGGGCACGATCCAGGCCACCACAGCACCGACCAGCCAGGCGCCCCAAAACACCGGGCGCGCCAGGATCACCCGCAGCACATAGGGCACCGAGCTGAACGACAGGTTCGAGGCTTCGCTCATGGTGCAGGGTAGGTGTAGTCCATACACTGGCGCTCCAGGCGGATGGCGCCGATGAAGGGCTTGATGGCCACGTGATCCGGGTGGTTCTGGTAGGCCGCCAGCGCCTGGGCGTCTTCAAACTGCGAATACAGCACCAGGTCATAGGTGCATTCATGGCCCGGCTGGGCCGTGGCCACTTCAAAGCGGTGGGTGCCAGGCACCAGTTCGGCGCAGGATTCGAGCAGCGCCTTGGCGCGCGCCAGGTTGGTGGCCTTGTCCGCGCCCTCGGCGTGGTCCTTGAGTTTCCAGAAAACGATGTGTGTCAGCATACAAATGATGATAAGTCCATAAAACGGGCCCCTGGCGCCACAGATCTTGCTCAGCCCGGCACCGTGGCTTGAGGCAGCGGTGCCGGTGGCAGCGGGCGCAGCTCCCGCGTCAGATCAAGCCGGGTGTAGGGCTGCGTGCGCCCGGACAGCAGCAACGCCAGCCGGGTCACCATCCAATGGGTTGGCGCGGGTGGCGCCAGCAGCGGCGCCAGCACCATCCAGAGTGCCAGCAGCGTCGGCACATACAGATGCCAGCGTGCACTTTGCAGAGCGGGTCGGGACATGGCCAACAGCGTCACCCCACTGCCCAGAAGCCAGCCCAGCACCACCTCAGACACCGAATGGGCATTCACCATCACCCGCGACAGCGCCACCCCAGCGGCCAGCACCAGGCCAAGACCCAGCGCCGCCTTGTGCCAGCCCGGTGAACACCGGGCCACCAGCGTGACCAGCAACAGCGGGTAAATCGCCGCCGAGAACATGGCGTGGCCCGAAAAACCGGTGAAGTTCCAGCTGGCCACCCCCACGCCCCAGCCGATGAACGCCAGCTTGGAAGCGGCATTCAACAGCGTGACCAGCGCCAGGAAGAACAACCACCTGTAGGCCAAAACCCGCGTGGCCTGCGAGCGCAACAAGGCCAGGCACACCCACAACGCCGCTGGCAACAAGGTTTGTACCTCACCAAAACGGGTGATCACATGCCAGTAGATGGGGAAAGCGGTCTCAGACATTGTGGGCGCGCGCCGCAATGGTGACCGGCCTGTTGTGTTGACATGACATCGACAGCAGCTGTGACAGGAGCATAAGGGGGTGGGTCATCGATGGCTCTTTGGGTGGGGCATGTTATTGCCAGTCATCACGTGAGCATATAGAAAAATTTGCCAAGTTTGGCCGCAGTGCCAACCCAAACGCAGACAGCGTCGCGCCAACGCTCACAGCGCGAGCCACTCCCGGCACACGACCTCGTTGGCCAGCAGCGTGGCGGGGCTGCCCTCAAACACCACCCGACCCTGACCCATGACCAGGCAGCGGTTGGACACCTGCAGCGCGATGCTGAGTTTTTGCTCGATCAGCAGCACCGACACCCCGCGCGCTTTGAGGGTCCCCAGGAAGGTGGCCACCTGCGCCACCAGCTGCGGCGCCAGGCCCTCGGTGGGTTCGTCGATCAGGATCAGCTCGGGGTTGCCCATGAGCGTGCGGCACAGGGTCAGCATCTGCTGCTCACCCCCCGACAAGACACCGGCCTTGACATGGGCACGCTGCTGCAGCTGCGGGAACAGCGCAAACATGTCGTTCATGGACCAGCGGCTGGCCGCGTGCCCCGGTTTCTGGCCCAGCAGCAGGTTTTGGGTGACCGTCAGGTCTGGGAACACATCACGGCTCTCGGGCACATACCCCAGCCCGGCGCGGGCAATCTCAAAAGTGGTGCGACCCAGCAGCTGCTGGCCACGCCACACCACACGGCCTTGGGCGGGCACCAGGCCCATGATGGCCTTGGCCAGGGTCGAGCGGCCCGAACCATTGCGCCCGAGCAGCGCCACCAGCTCGCCCGGCCCCACCTGCAGGGACACATCCTGCAGGACTCGGCTTTTGCCGTAACCGGCGCTCAGGTTCTGGATCTGCAGCATCTGCATCAGGCCTTTGACGTGACATCGCGAAGCGATTGCTCGCCCCCTCTCCCCATCTGGGAGAGGGTCGGGGTGAGGGCAACCGCCGACTCGGCTGTGGACAACACGGCGCCCAGGTAAGCCTGCTGCACCAGCGGGTTGTTCCGCACCGCCTCAGGGCTGTCAAAGGCCAGCAGCTGGCCCTGCACCAGCACAGCGATTTTGGTCGCCAGCCCAAAGACCACGGACATGTCGTGCTCTACCATCAATAGCGTTTTGCCACGGGTCAGTGTGTCGATCAGCGCCATGAACTGGCTGGTCTCAGAACGGCTCATGCCTGCCGTGGGCTCATCCAGCAGCAACACCGGCGCATCGCTGGCCAGGGTCAAACCCAGCTCCAGCGCGCGTTGCTGGGCGTAACTGAGCTGTTGCGCTGGCAGGTGGGCAACGCTCTCAAGCTGCAGCTGCTGCATCAGGTTCTGGGTGCGGGTATTGGTGTCGGTCAAGCTGGCCAGAGACCGCCAGAAGTTGTAACCCAGGCCCTGACGCCACAACATCGCGCAGCGCAGGTTGTCAAACACACTCAGGGTCGGAAACAGCTGGCTGATCTGGAAGCTGCGCGCCAGGCCCAGGCGGTTGATCTCAAACGGTTTTTTGCCGTCGATACGCTGGCCCGCCAGCCAGATCTGGCCGCTGCTGGGGGCGCTGCGGCCGCTGATCAGGTCAAACAGGGTGGACTTGCCCGCGCCATTGGGGCCGATGATGGCCACCCGCTCACCCGCAGCCACCGTCAGGCTCAGGTCACGGATGATCTGGGCCGGGCCAAAAGATTTGTTCAGGCCAGCCAAGGCCAGCGCGGCACCAGCAGGGGGAGACGGCTGTGAGTTCATGACACCCCCTTGTGCGCCAGCACAGTGTTGCTCAGCCAGCACAGCCCCCCACCCAAGGAGCCCACAGCCGCCGCAGCCAGCCAACTCAACGGGCTCAACACATCCAAGGGCAGACCCAAGAAGAGCAGATGGGGACCCAGCATGTCCACCTGTTGCAAGCGATAAAGCATCTCAACCCCCGCCAATACAGGGGTGATAGCTATCAAAAATGAGACAAACAACGCCAGGCGCCAGGGCCACAAAACTCGCCAGCCGCCCTGCCCGGCGCTTTGCCAAGCGCGCAGCACCAGCGCCGCCAGACCACCGGGGGCCAACATCACCACCACCACAAACAACACGCCCAGGTACAGCAGCCAGGCCGGGGTCAGGCCAGGCAAGACACCGAGTGCCAGCACCATCAGCACCGCGCCCAGGATCGGGCCGACAAACAGGGTGCTGCCGCCCACAAAGGTGAACAGCAGCAGCAGGCCAGAGCGGTGCGCCGAGAGCACATCGGCGCTCACCATTTCATAGTGCAAGGCCGACAAACCACCTGCGATACCGGCAAAAAAGGCTGACATCACGAAGACCAGGTAGCGGACCCACTGCGGGTTGTAGCCAATGAAGGCGACACGCTCCGGGTTGTCGCGCACCGCGTTGAGCAGGCGCCCCAGCGGCGTCTGGGTCAGGGCGTACATCAGCGCGGTGCAGACCAGGGTGTAGGCCGCAATCAGGTAGTAGAGCTGGATTTGCGGGCCAAAAGTCAGCTCCAGCGGCGCACCACCCACCACCCGGTTGCCCGAGAGTCCCCCCTCCCCGCCAAAAAACCCCGGCAACACCAGCGCGCTCGCCCAGATCAGCTCACCCACTCCAAAAGTGATCATGGCAAACGCGGTGCCCGCGCGCCGGGTGCTGACCCAGCCCAGCAGCAGCGCCAGAAGCACACTGCCCAGGCCACCGGCCAGCGGGATCAGGCTCACCGGCAGCGGCCAGCCACCACTGACGCGGTTGAGTGTGTGCATGGCCAAATAAGCACCCATGCCCGAATACACCGCATGGCCAAAACTCACCAGCCCGCCCTGTCCCAGCAGCAGGTTGTAACTCAGGCAGACGATGATCGCGATGCCGATCTGGCTCAGCAAGGACTGGCCCAGGCTGCTGTCCCACAGCAGCGGCGCCAGCATCAGGGCCAGTGCGTAGCCGCCCCACAGCAGCCGCGTCTGGCGATGGCGGCTGGCCCCCAACTCAGTAACTGGCATGGCGCTGGGCACTCCCCATCAAACCGTTGGGCCGGACCACCAGTGTCAACACCATCACCACATAGGGCAAAACCGGCGCCAGCTGGCTGAGCTTGAGTGAGGGCAACAGCGCCACATCCAGCGCCACGGCAAAGGTCTGCAACAGCCCGATCCCCAGCGAAGCCAGCAAGGCACCGCGCAAGGAGCCCAGCCCACCGACCACCACCACGACAAATACCACGCCACCCAGCGCCTGCGCCATGTCGGGCTCGGTGACAAAGGCGTTGCCCCCCAGCACCCCGGCCAGCCCGGCCAGGGCACAACCCAGGCCAAACACGAGTGTGAACACCCGTGGCACGTTGTGCCCAAGGGCCTGCACCATCTCGGGGTGTGTCAGCGCGGCGCGGATCACCAGCCCCACGCGGGTGCGCACCAGCAGCGCCAGCGCACCCAACACCAAGAGCGTGATGCCCATGATGAAGGCGCGGTACAAGGGGAACTGGGTGTCAAACAGGGTCAACAGCGGCCCGTCGAGCGCTGGCGGCACCCGGTAGTCGACCGCGCTGCGGCCCCACAGGCCTTGCACCAGCTCCACCAGGATGTAGGACAGGCCAAAACTGATCAACAGCTCGGACATGTGGCCAAAGGCGCGCACCCTGCGCAGACCAAGAGACTCAAAACCCGCGCCCAGCAGGCCAACGATCAGCGGCGCCAGTAGCAGCGCCCACCAGAAACCCAGCCAGCCAGACAGGCTGTAGGCCAGGTAGGCGCCCAGCATGTAAAAGGCGGCGTGGGCAAAGTTGAGCACACCCATCAGGCCCCAGATCAGCGTCAGCCCGGAGCTGAGCAAAAACAGCAGCAGGCCGTAGCTGATGCCGTTCAACAAAGACAGGGTCAACCAAGCCATGCCGTGCAGGTGTCCTCAACGCAGGTCGGGCAACACATAGTCTTTGAGCAGCTCGCGCAGCTTGCTCTTTTGCATCTTGCCGGTGGCACCCATCGGAATGGCCTCCAGAAAGATCACATCGTCGGGCACCTGCCACTTGGCCGCCTTGCCCGCGTAAAAGGCCAGCAGCTCCTCACGCGACACGTCCAGACCGGGCTTCCTGACCACCACCACCACCGGGCGTTCGTCCCACTTGGGGTGTTTCATGCCCACACAGGCCGCCAAGGCAACCGCCGGGTGGGCGACAGCGATGTTTTCGATGTCGATCGAGCTGATCCACTCACCACCCGACTTGATCAAGTCCTTGCTGCGGTCGGTGATCTGCATGTAGCCATCGGCATCGATGCTGGCCACATCCCCCGTGGGAAACCAGCCGTCCACCAGCGGCCTGACCGCCTGGGTGTCACCCTCACCCTGGTAATACTCGCGGATCACCCATGGCCCTTTGACCAGCAGGTCGCCACAGGTGTGGCCGTCCCAAGGCAGTTCGGCACCGTCGCCGTCGACGATCTTCATGTCGATGCCGTAGAGGGCTCGCCCCTGTTTCAGGCGCACCTTCATCTTCTCGTCCTCCGACAGGTGCTGGTGTTTGTTTTTCAGAGTGCACAGTGTGCCCAAGGGGCTCATCTCGGTCATGCCCCAGGCGTGCAACACCTCCACACCAAACTGGTCGTTGAACGCGCTGATCATCGCGGGCGGACAGGCCGAGCCACCAATCACCGTGCGTTTCAGACTGGAAAACCTCAGGCCCTTGCCTTGCACATGGCTCAGCAGCATCTGCCACACGGTGGGCACACCGGCGGCATACGTCACCTGCTCCGACTCGATCAGCTCGTAGACCGACTTGCCGTCCAGCCCCGGCCCCGGAAACACCAGCTTGGCACCGGTGAGTGCGGCCGAGTACGGGATACCCCAGGCGTTGACGTGAAACATCGGCACCACCGGCAGGATCGCGTCACGCGCCGAGATACACATCACATCGGGCAGTGCGGCAGCGTAGGCATGCAACACGGTGGAGCGGTGGCTGTAGAGCGCGGCCTTGGGGTTGCCGGTGGTGCCGCTGGTGTAACACATGCTTGATGCGGTGTTTTCGTCGAGGTCGGGCCAGGTGAAGGTCTCCGGCTGACGCGCCAGCAGGGCCTCATAACTCAGCAAACCGGGGATGCCGCTGTTGGCCGGCAGCTTGTCGGCGTCACACAGCGCCACCCAGTGTTTGACGCTCGGGCATCGGCTGTGGATGGCCTGGACGATGGGCAAAAACGTGAGGTCAAAACACAGCAACTGGTCCTGCGCATGGTGGATCACCCAGGCGATCTGGTCCGGGTGCATGCGTGGGTTGATGGTGTGCAAGACCCGGCCCGAGCCGCTGACACCAAAATACATCTCCAGATGACGGTAACCATTCCACGCGATCGAGCCAACACGTTCACCCATCTGGACACCCAGGGTATCCAGCCCATTGGCCAACTGGCGTGCGCGCTGCGCCACCTGGCGGTAGGTGTAGCGGTGGATGTCACCTTCGACCCGGCGCGAGACGATCTCGCCGTCGCCATGGTGGCGCTCGGCAAAGTCGATCAGGGACGAAATCGTCAGCGCCTGGTTTTGCATCAATCCCAACATGTCAGCGCTCCTCTTGTGGTTTGAATCAACCGTCCATCGTACTGCGAAACCAGGCACCCTCCGCACCCCCCACCCGCTCAGGCACCCTGCAACCCTAGCCTGCGCCGGATGCCCCTGCACCCACAGGGTTTGTCGCGGCCAGCCCACAATTCAGTGCTGCGTCACAGAAATACAGGAACACAATGAAAACGACAGATTTTTTTGACTGGCTAGGCGAGAGGAGGCGACATAGCCGTAGCTATGGCAACGACGAACAACAACGCCAGGCAGGAAAAGATGCGTTTTTATGTTCCTGCATTTCTGTGGCGCAGTACTCACCATGAATGCGCCCCACCCGCCCAAGCTGCCCCTGCGTTTGCCCCTGAACTGGGACAACCAGTTTCACCAACTGGGCGCGGCTTTTTACACCCAGATTGCCCCCCAACCACTGCCCGAGCCGTATTGGGTCGGGCGCAGCCCCAGCGCCGCCGCGCTGCTGGGCCTGGACGCCCAGGCCCTGGCCGCGCCTGAGCTGTTGCAAGCGCTGTCAGGCAACCTGCCGTTGTCAGGCAGCCAGCCGCTGGCCAGCGTCTACAGCGGCCACCAGTTTGGCAGCTGGGCCGGGCAGTTGGGCGATGGCCGGGCGATTCTGCTCGGCGAAGCCAATGGCTGGGAAATCCAGCTCAAAGGCTCGGGCCTCACACCCTACTCCCGCATGGGGGATGGTCGGGCGGTGTTGCGCAGCAGCATCCGCGAGTTTTTGTGTTCCGAGGCGATGTTTGGGCTGGGTATTCCCACCACCCGGGCGCTGTGTGTGAGCGGATCGGACCAGCCGGTGGCGCGCGAGCTGCTGGAAACAGCGGCGGTGGTGACCCGGCTGGCACCCAGTTTCATCCGTTTTGGCCACTTTGAACACTTTGCCAGCCGCCGGCAACATGCCGAGTTAAAGACCCTGGCCGACTTTGTCATCGACCGCTTTTACCCGGACTGCCGCAGCACCCCCACGCTGGACGGCAACGTCTACGCGAGCTGGTTGCAGGCGGTGGTGCAACGCACGGCGGTGATGGTGGCGCACTGGCAGGCGGTGGGTTTTTGCCACGGCGTGATGAACACCGACAACATGAGCATCCTGGGCCTGACGCTGGACTACGGCCCGTTTGCCTTTCTGGATGTATTTGACCCGGGCCACATCTGCAACCACAGCGACCCGCATGGCCGTTATGCGTTTGACCAGCAACCCGAGATCGCCCACTGGAACCTGTATGCGCTGGCCAACGCACTGCTGCCGCTGATTGGCCGCCCCGCTCTGGCCGAACAAGCGCTGGACAGCTTTGAGCCCACCTTCAAGCGCAGCTACCAGCAGTTGATGGCAGCCAAACTCGGGCTCCAGGCCGCAGAGGGGGACGAGCAGCTGCCCGTCTTGATCCGCGACACGCTGGCCATGCTGGCGCAGGACCGGGTCGACTACAGCATCTTCTGGCGCCGCCTGAGCCATGCCCGGGTCAGTGGCCCCTTCGAGCCGGTGCGCGACCTGTTCATCGACCGGGTCGGCTTCGACACCTGGCTGCTACGGTATCAAGAGCTATGTGCCCAATCAGAAAAAGGACCAGAGGCCAATTTGATGCTCAAAGTCAACCCCAAGTATGTGCTGCGCAACTACCTCGGTGAAAACGCCATCGAGGCGGCGCGACACAAAGACTTCAGCGGCGTGGCCAACTTGCTGACGCTGCTGCTGGCGCCCTATGATGAACACCCCGCGTTTGAGGCGCTGGCTGGTTTGCCGCCCGACTGGGCCAGCCAGATCAGCATCAGCTGCAGTTCCTGACCCTTTTGGAGACCCACACCATGCGCTTTCCCATCCAGAAAAGTGACGCCGAGTGGCAGGCCCAGCTGGCCGACATGGGCGCCGAACCCGGTGCTTTCCAGGTCACACGCCAGGCCGCCACCGAGCGCCCGTTCACCGGCAAATACGCGCGCCACTGGGCCGACGGCAGCTACCACTGCATCTGCTGCGGCAACAAGTTGTTTGATGCCGATACGAAGTTCGACGCGCATTGCGGCTGGCCCAGCTTTTCGCTGGCGGTGCCGGGTGCCATCACCGAGATCACCGACCGCAGCCACGGCATGACCCGGGTGGAAACCGTGTGCTCCCAATGTGGCGCCCACCTGGGCCATGTGTTTGACGACGGCCCGGCGCCCACCGGCCTGCGTTATTGCATGAACTCGGCTTCGTTAAACTTCAAGGCTACATGAAAATCCTCATCGACTTCTTCCCGATCCTGCTGTTTTTCGGCGCCTTCAAGTTCTACGACATCTATGTGGGCACGGCGGTGCTGATGGCCGCCACCGTGCTGCAGATGGCGCTGATCTACGGCATCGACCGCAAACTGACCGCCATGCACAAGATCACGCTGGCCTTGATCCTGGTATTTGGCACCTTGACCCTGGTTTTGCACGATGAGCGTTTCATCAAATGGAAACCCACCGTGTTGTACGGTGCCATGGCGATTGCGCTGGCCTTGGCCGTGTGGGTCTACAAGAAAAACTTTCTCAAGTCGCTGCTGGGCAGCCAGCTGAGCCTGCCCGAGCCGGTGTGGATGCGCCTGAACGGGTTGTGGGTGGGCTACAGTGCCTTCATGGCGTTCATCAACGCTTATGTGGCGGCGTATTTCAGCACCGAGGCCTGGGTCGACTTCAAAATCTGGGGTTATGTGTTCCCGGTGGTGTTTCTGGTGGGCCAGGGTATCTACATCTCGCGTTACCTGACCGAGGAGAAAAGCGAGCCCACACCATGAGCCAGCCACTGCCGACCGCGAGCGCGGCGCTGATCACCCAACGCCTGCAAGAGCGGCTGCAACCCACTGCGCTCGAGGTGATTGACGAGAGTGCATTACACAGCGGCCATGCGGGTGCCAATGGCACTGGCTTTGGCAGCCACTTCCGTGTACGGATTGCTTCACCGTTATTTACCGGCAAGACACCGGTAGCGCGGCATCGGCTTGTGTATGATGCGCTGCAAGATTTCATCGACCAGGGCCTGCATGCGCTGGCCATCGAAACCCAATTGCCCGCCGCCAACTGAAGCGGGTCCAACCCCCAAACACTTTTCATTCAAAAAACGCAGGAAATTTCCATGAAAAACAAACTCGTCGCAAGTTTTGCACTGGCTGCCCTGGTGGCCGGTCTGTCTCCCTTGGTGAACGCCCAGAACCTGGCCATCGTGAATGGCAAAGCCGTGCCGCTGGCCCGTGTCCAGGCGCTGAGCCAGCAAATCGCCCGCTCCGGCCGTGAAGTCACGCCGGACATCGAAAAACAGATCAAGGACGAAGTCATCGCCCGCGAAATCTTCATCCAGGAAGCCCAGAAACAAGGCCTGGACACCACCGAAGACTACAAGGTGCAGATGGACCTGGCACGCCAGACCATCCTGATCCGTGACCTGTTCACCAACTTCCAGAAGACCAACGCCGTCACCGACGAAGAAATCAAGGCCGAGTACGACAAGTTTGCGGCAGCCAACAGCGGCAAGGAATACAAGGCACGCCACATCCTGGTTGAGAAAGAAGCCGATGCCAAGGCCATCATCGCCAAGCTCAAAAAAGGCGCCAAGTTTGAAGACATCGCCAAAAAGGAAAGCAAGGATCCAGGCTCCGGTGTCAACGGTGGTGACCTGGACTGGGCACCCGCTGGCAACTATGTGACCGAATTTGCCGAAGCCCTGACCAAACTGGCCAAGGGCAAGACCACCGACACCCCGGTCAAGTCACAGTTTGGTTACCACATCATCCGCCTGGACGATGTGCGTGAAGCCCAGTTGCCCAAGTTTGAGGAAGTCAAACCGCAGATCGCCCAGCAACTGCAACAGCAAAAACTGGCCAACTACCAAAACGAGTTGCGCACCAAAGCACGCATCGAATAAGGCAACAGCCTTTGATGCCAAAAAAGCGCGGCCCGAGTGGCCGCGTTTTTTTTGACCTAAGACGGTGGATCGCTGGGCGCGACCATGTCGCCCAAGCCTTGCAGCGACAAAGCCAGCTCCTCTTGCAACCAGGCGCGAAAGGCGACCAAGGGTGGCCAGTTGTCCAGCTCTGGTGGAAAAACACACCAGTAGAGTGCGTAGGCTGAATCTCCGGGCAAGGCTGTGGGTGACAAACGCAGCAAACGCCCATCGCGCAAGGCATCAGCGGCCAGAACCTCGCGCGCCAAGCCGATGCCAATGTCTTGCTCCACCGCCTGCAATAACAAACCGGCATCATTGAAGGTGGCTACTGGGCTCACCTCGCCGCGCCAGCCCCCCAGGGCAAACCAGCGCTCCCACAGTTCTGGTCTGCCCAGCAGGGGCTCTTCTGCCAGGTCGGCCACACAACAGCCTTTTAAGCGACGTGCGGCTGCAGCAGAACCCAGCACCACCAAGGGAGAGTCCACCAACTGTTCGGCTTGCAGGCCGCGCCATGGCCCCTGCCCCTGGCGCAAGGCCACGTGGTAGCCCTCACGCACCAGATCTACCAGTTGTTGGGAGGTATGCAGCTCCAGATGGATCTCTGGGTAGCGCTCACGCCAGCGCGGCATACGTGGCAACAACCAGCGCTGCGCAAAGGAGGGCAGCAAACTCAGGCGGATGCGCTGCGCCTCGCCCTTTGCCGTCGCCACGGCGGCGCGTAAACCTTCATCCAGGCGGTCAAGTGCAGGCTCCACATGGCGCAGCAAAGCCGCGCCTGCGGCGTTGAGCACAATGCGCCGCCCACGCCGGTCAAACAGCTCAAAACCCAGCTGCTCTTCGAGCAATTTGACCTGCTGGCTGACTGCACTGTGGGTCAGATGCAATTCCTGCGCGGCCGCACGCAGGTTGCCCAGGCGCGCCACCACACGAAAGGTCGGCAGGATGTTCAGCGGTAATCTTGACATGTATTGGTAAGCATAAGTGAACAATCAATCCATAAATCATCGATATACAGCACAAGATTAGGCATATAAGCTTACCAGAACCTTCAACCAAACCCTGGAGATTCTCATGAACACCCTCGCCCAGCCCTGTGCCTGCCGCGCTTTGCCACAAGACAGCACACCCAGCCTCATCCCACGCTGGATCGGTGCTGTGCACCGCTTCTGGGCGGCCTGGAAAGCGGCTCGGCGCGCCCGGCGGGAACTGAGCCATTTGACGGCACTGGACGGCCTGAATGCTGAAACACTCAAGGACATCGGTGCGCCGGAATGGCTGCAGGCGCAGGAGTACCAGGCCCAGCAGCGTGCCCACCAAGGCGGCTTGTTGGAGCGCGACTCGCTGCACTGGCGCTAGACGGCCCCGGCCATGCCCCGCACAAGCCGCTGGGGCCATCACCCGCAGGGGCAACACAGCCCGGCCCACACAGGGATAATTCGGGCCATGTCCCTGCTCCCTCACCAACTTGAACTCTTAGCCCCGGCGCGTGACGCCGCCATTGGCATCGAAGCCGTCAACCACGGGGCCGACGCCGTCTACATCGGCGGCCCCGGCTTTGGGGCACGCTCCAGCGCCGACAACTCTGTGGCCGACATCGCCCGTCTGGTGGCACATGCCCATCAGTTCAACAGCCGGATTTTTGTCACCCTCAATACCATCCTGCGTGACGATGAGTTAGAGCCTGCGCGAAAACTGACCTGGCAGCTCTACGACGCGGGGGTGGACGCGCTGATCATCCAGGACATGGGCCTGCTGGAGCTGGACCTGCCACCGATCCAGTTACACGCCAGCACCCAAACCGACATCCGCACGCCTGAGAAAGCACGTTTTTTGCAAGACGCAGGCCTGTCGCAGATTGTGCTGGCGCGTGAGCTGACGCTGCAGCAGATTGCCGCCATCCGCGCCGCCACCGACCCCAGCCGATGCGCCATCGAGTTTTTTGTGCACGGCGCCTTGTGTGTGGCCTACAGCGGCCAGTGTTACATCAGTGCCGCACACACCGGGCGCAGCGCCAACCGAGGTGAATGCAGCCAGGCTTGTCGCCTGCCCTACCAGGTGATCGACGACAAGGGCCGTTTTGTCGCCCATGACAAACACGTCCTCTCGATGAAAGACAACAACCAGAGCGACAACATCGCTGCGCTGGTCAACGCCGGGGTGCGCAGCTTCAAGATCGAAGGCCGCTACAAAGACATGGCCTATGTCAAAAACATCACTGCGCACTACCGCACCCTGCTTGATGAGCTGATTGAAGCGCGCCAACACTCGGAGCAGCCGTTGGCCCGCGCCAGCAGCGGCAAAACCACCTTCAGTTTCACACCCGACCCGAACCAGAACTTCAACCGCGAATTCACCGACTACTTTGTCAACGGCCGCCAGGATGACATCGGCGCTTTTGACTCACCCAAAAACCCGGGCCAACCGATTGGCCACGTGTTGTTGACCGGCCCGAACTGGGTGGAGCTGGAACTGAGCAGCCGTTACACCGAGTTGCACAACGGCGACGGCCTGTGTTACTACGACCTGCAAAAAGAGTTGGTGGGCCTGGCCATCAACCGCGCCGAACTGATCAGCGCCAAAAAAGCGCGCTGGCGGGTGTTTCCCAAAGACGCGATGGACACGCTCAAAGACCTGCGCGCAGGGCTGGAAGTCAACCGCAACCGCGATGTGCATTGGCTGCGCCAGCTCGACAAGAAGTCAAGCGACCGGCGCATCGGCCTCTGGATCAACCTGCAGGTACAAGCTGAAGACGTGCACCTAACCCTGACCGACGAAGATGGCCACAGCGCCACGGTGCAGCAGCCCTTCCCCGCGTCGCAGCGGCAAGCGGCGCTGGATACAGACGCTGCGTTGGAACAGATCCGCAATCAGCTGGGCCGCCTGGGAACGACCAATTTCATAGCCATCAGCACTGACGTAACCTGGGCTAGAGGCCGATTTGAGGCCATTGTGTTGCCGAGCTCCCTGCTCAACAGCTTGCGCCGCGATGCCGTGGCGCAGCTGGAAGCAGCCCGCGTGGCTGCCTTCACCCGCCTGCCACGTGCCCTGCCCGTGGCGCCACCCGCGCCCTACCCCGAAGACAGCTTGAGTTACCTGGCCAATGTGTTCAACAAAGCGGCCCGCAGCTTTTACGCCAAACACGGCGTCAAGGTGATCGCGCCAGCGTATGAAGCAGTGCAGGAGATGGGCGAAGTCAGCCTGATGATCACCAAACACTGTGTGCGCTTTTCTTTGAGCCTGTGCCCCAAACAGGCCAAGGGCGTGACCGGTGTGCAGGGTTTTGTCAAAGCAGAGCCGTTACAACTCGTCAACGGCAAAGAAAAACTCACCCTGCGTTTTGACTGCAAACCCTGCGAGATGCATGTCATGGGCAAGATGAAACCAGCGGTGGCCAAGCAGTCACGCCAGGAGCTGGCCGCAGCCAGCCAGGGTGTGCCAATCAGTTTTCACAAAGTCCGGCCCAAGCAGGAATTTGGGCACTGACATGGCCTGATCAGCGCCCCGGATGGGCCCACTATTTCGGGCATCATCCAGGGCTTTGATGTGAACGAGTGCTCCCCATGACTTTGAAAGCTGTTGCTGCGCCGCCTCTGTGGCTGGCCTGTGTGTTCCTGGCCCTGAGCATGTCGCTGGTGGGCAGTTATGTGGCGCTGAGCAAGCCGCTGGCGGCGGTGCTGCCGGTGTTTTTGCTGGCCTGGCTGCGTTTTGGCATTGGGGCGCTGGCCATGCCGCACTGGCTGGTCAAACCCGCCAATGAGGCGCCGATGAGCCGCTCGACAAAGAAGCTGATTTTTCTCGAATCCTTCCTGGGCAATTTTTTGTTCACGATCTGTATGCTGTTTGGCGTGAGCCTGACCACCGCCGTCTCAGCGGGCGTCATTTTGGCAGCGATCCCGGCGGTGGTGGCGCTGCTGAGCTGGGTTTTCCTGCGTGAGCGCATCAGCCGCCGCGTGGCGCTGGCGATTGTGCTGGCGGCGCTGGGCATCGGCCTGTTCTCACTCTCGAAATCAGAGCTATCTGCCCATGCAATACAAGGGCTAGATGCCAATTTGGCTCATAAAACATCGTGGCTAGGCAATCTGCTGGTGATGGGGGCGGTGGTGTGTGAGGCCGCGTATGCGGTGATTGGCAAAAAACTCACCGGCACGGTGTCACCCAAACGCATCACAGCACTGATCAACCTGTGGGGGTTTGCGCTGATGACCCCGATGGGCCTGTACGCGGCCTGGGCCTTTGACTTCTCGGGCGTGACGCTGCCCATCTGGCTGCTGCTGGTGTTCTACGCACTGGCCGCCAGCGTCTGGACAGTGTGGTTGTGGATGACCGGTCTGAAAACCGTGCCCGCGTCGCAGGCCGGTGTGTTCACCGTGATGCTGCCGATCTCGGCCGCCGCCGTGGGTGTGCTGGTGCTGGGTGAATCACTCAGTGGCTGGCAGCTGCTGGCGTTTGCGCTGTGCCTCTCAGGGGTGGTGCTGGCCACACTGCCGGCACGCGCCACGCCGGTCAAGGCCTGAGCCCGGCTCAGCCCAAGGGCGTGGCGCTCACCACCATGCCATCGGCATCAGCGTACAACCAGTCGCCCGGGCGCACCCAGACACCCTGAATCTGCACCGGCACATCACGCAAGCCCTGGTTGTGTTTGTCGGTGGGCATGGGCACACAGGCCAGCGCGCGGATGCCCAGGTCCAGCTGAGCGAGCTCGGCCACATCGCGCACACAACCGTTGATCACCATCCCGGCCCAGCCATTGCGGGCTGCAGCAGCGCCCAGATTGCCGCCCAGCAGCGCACGGCGCAAGGAGGCCGCACCGTCCACCACCAGCACCTTGGCCGCGCGCCCCTCGGGCGTGTCAATCCAGCCGGGGCTCTCCACTGCGGCTTTCACGAGCGAGTTGTCTTCGAAACATTTGACCGTGCTCACCGGCCCGGCAAAAGCCAGGCGTGCCCCAAAGTCGCGAAACACCGGCGGCAACACCGCAAACACCTCGGGAGACGCCTGTTTGTGCGCATCACACAGGTCACAAGTCAGTGGAATTAAACGCATCGTGATCCCCCTCAAAAATGGAAAATTGTAGGCACGCGCGCGCCCTGACGAGCCCTTCAAACGGGCCACTGGCCACCGTACGGCACCACTGTGGGGCATCACGCTACAAAAAACGTAAGCAACAGGCCATATTTCTCGCTTTTCCCCTTGGAAAAGGGGTTTTTCTCCAGTAGCATCCGGCACAACCAGCAGATGAGCTTTTCTTGCTGGTGATTGATCAACTTCCAATAGGACAAAACACCATGGCAACTGCAACCAAAGCGCCAGCAAAAAAAGCTGCTCCAGCCCCCAAAGCCGCACCCGCAAAAAAAGCGGCAGCCACCAAGGCTGTGCCAGCGGCACCGGCAAAAAAGGCGGCTCCTGCCAAAGCGGCAGCACCCGCCAAAGCCGTGAAGGCTGCACCAGCCAAAGCTGCCGCCAAGGCCGCCCCTGCCAAAGCAGCACCCGCCAAGAAGGCCGCACCGGCTAAAAAGGCCGCAGCCCCCAAAGCCGCAGCCCCCAAAGCCGCTGCCAAAAAAGCGCCCGCCAAAAAACGCACCGTCAATGCTGCCTTCATGAAGGCCCTGACCCCGAGCGCCGCTTTGGCAGCTGTTGTGGGTGGCAAGCCTCTGCCACGTACCGAAGTGGTCAAGCAGTTGTGGGTCTACATCAAAAAGCAAAAACTGCAAGACGCTGTTAACAAGCGCTTGATCAATGCCGATGCCAAACTCAAGGAAGTGTTTGGCAAAGCACAGGTCACCATGTTTGAGATGGCCGGGTTGATCGGTAAACACCTTAAATAAATCTGAAATAATCGATCCCCTTGGCAGCATGAAAAAGCCGACATCACGTCGGCTTTTTTTCCGTGTCAAGACGTTGGGTTCATCATAAAAATCAAAGTCTGCGATGTTTCGTTTCCTGTTAACCCGCTTCAGTCTGATCATCCCGACCTTCATCGGCATGACGCTGGTAGCGTTCTTCCTGATCCGGATGGTGCCCGGTGATCCCATTGAAACCCTGGCCGGGGAACGGGGCATTGACGCAGCACGTCACGCCGAGTTGCTCAAGGCCTATGGTCTGGACCGCCCGGTGATGGTGCAATACGGCATCTACATCGGCCGTGTGCTCCAAGGTGACCTGGGTAACTCGATCATCACCCACAGCCCGGTGCTCGACGAATTCCTAGCCCTGTTTCCAGCCACGGTGGAGCTGGCGGTGTGCGCCATGTTGTTCGCCCTCATCGTGGGCATTCCGGCAGGCATTTTGGCCGCCGTCAAACGCAACACCTTTCTCGACCACGGCGTGATGGGGGTGTCCCTGACCGGTTATTCGATGCCGATTTTCTGGTGGGGTCTGTTGCTGATTTTGCTGTTTTCGGTGCAACTGGATCTGACACCAGTGTCTGGTCGCATCTCGGTGCAGTATTTCATTGAGCCGGTGACCGGCTTCCTGCTGATCGACACCTGGTTGGCTGGCGACAAAGACGCTTTCTGGTCCGCTGTCACCCACCTGATCTTGCCGATGGTTGTGCTGGGCACCAACCCGTTGGCGGTGATTGCACGCATGACACGTTCTGCCATGCTCGAAGTGCTGGGTGAGGACTACATCCGCACCGCACGCGCCAAGGGCCTGTCCAACCTTCGGGTGGTGGGTTTACATGCCCTGCGCAATGCGCTGATCCCTGTGATCACCGTGATTGGGCTGCAGATCGGTGTGTTGTTCACCGGCGCGATCCTGACCGAAACCATTTTTTCCTGGCCCGGCGTGGGCAAATGGATGATCGAAGCCATTGGCCGGCGTGACTACCCCGTGCTGCAAGGCGGCATCTTGCTGCTGGGCGGCATGGTAATGATCATCAACCTGCTGGTGGATGTGACCTACGGCATCATCAACCCGCGCATTCGGCATTAAACAGGCCCTTGACCATGACGACGCTTGCCGAACCTATTTCTCATACCCCCCAGCATCCCCTGCGCGAGTTCTGGGACTATTTTTCAACCAACAAAGGCGCCGTGGGTGGCCTGGTGATTGTGTTGCTGGTGCTGCTGATGGCTGCTTTTGCGCCCTGGATTGCACCGTACGCCCCCGACATCACCGACCCCAGCGTGTTCCTGGTGCCACCGGCCTGGCAGGAAGGTGGCTCAAGTGCCCACCTGCTCGGTACCGACGCGATTGGCCGCGACATCCTGTCCCGCCTGATCCACGGCGCCCGCCTGTCTTTGGCCATTGGCCTGGCGGTGGTGGCGCTGTCGGTGACGCTGGGCACCGTGCTGGGTCTCACTGCTGGCTATTTCCGTGGCGTGTTCGAGGTGGCCGTGATGCGCCTGATGGACATCATCCTGACCCTGCCCAGCCTGCTGCTGGCGATTGTGATCGTGGCCATCCTCGGCCCAGGTCTCATGAACGCGATGCTGGCGGTGGCGATTGTGGTGTTGCCACATTACGTGCGTATCACCCGTGCCGCAGTGATCTCCGAAATGTCGCGCGACTATGTGACGGCGGCGCGCATGAACGGCGCTGGGCACCTGCGGCTGATGTTCAGCGAGGTGCTGCCCAACTGCACCGCACCACTGATCGTCCAGGCTTCGCTGGGCATCTCGACCGCCATTCTGGACGCCGCTGCCCTGGGCTTTCTGGGCCTGGGTGCACAACCGCCCTCACCCGAGTGGGGCACCATGCTGGCCGACGCGCGTGAATTTGTGTTGCGCGCCTGGTGGGTGGTGACCTTCCCCGGTCTGGCAATTTTGATCACGGTGCTGGCCTTCAACCTCTTGGGTGACGGCCTGCGCGACGCGTTTGACCCCAAACTCAAACGCTGAAAGAGTTATAGATGGCACTTCTGGAAATTCAAAACCTGTCGGTCAGGTTCCCGTCCAAGACCGCAGTCATGCACGCCGTGGACGGCGTGAGCCTGTCCCTGGAAGCAGGCGACGTGCTGGGTATTGTGGGCGAGTCCGGCTCCGGCAAAAGCGTGACCATGATGGCCCTGATGGGTCTGGTGTCCTACCCGGGCCAGATCAAGGCCGACAAACTGGTGTTTGACGGCCACGACCTGCTCAAACTGTCAGACCGTGATCGCCGCCGACTCATCGGCAAAGACATGGCGATGATTTTTCAAGACCCGACCACCAGTCTGAACCCCTGTTTTACGGTGGGCTTTCAGATGGCGGAGACCTTGAAGTTACACATGGGCATGGACAAGGCGGCAGCCCGCAAACGCTCTATCGAACTGCTCGAACAAGTGGGCATCCCGGCGCCCGAGAGCCGCCTGGGCGTCTACCCGCACCAGTTGTCGGGCGGTATGAGCCAGCGCGTGATGATTGCCATGGCCATTGCCTGCAACCCGAAACTTTTGATAGCAGATGAACCAACCACGGCGCTGGATGTGACCATTCAGGCCCAAATCCTGGACCTGCTGCGTAACCTGCAGAAGGAACGCAACATGGCGCTGGTGCTGATCACCCACAACATGGGCGTGGTGTCCGAGATGGCGCAACGTGTGGCTGTGATTTACGCCGGCCAGATCATGGAAGAACGCAGCGCACAAGCCATGTTTGAGACCCCGCAACACCCTTACACCGACGCCCTGCTGGCGGCCATGCCCGAGCGCAGTGATGGCGCGACACGTCTGGCCACCATTCCTGGCATGGTGCCGGGCCTGTTTGACCGACCCAGCGGCTGCTTGTTTGCGCCGCGTTGTACGTATGCCAATGCCCACTGCCGTGAACAGCGACCCGCATTGCGCGACTGGCAAAACGGGCTGGTGCGTTGCCACACACCACTCGCAACATCGCCTGCTGCACAAGGAGTGGCAGCATGAGTCAGTCTCCCCATTCCCAACACACCACCAACCTGGCCGATGAGCCGGTGGTGGTCGCGCGTGACCTGAAACAGGTTTACAAAATCAACCATGGTGCATTTCGGGCTGCCGATCACCTGCAGGCTGTCAGCGGTGTGTCGTTCACCGTGCGTGCCGGCAAAACGCTGGCGGTGGTCGGTGAATCTGGCTGCGGCAAGTCCACCCTGGCACGCATGGTGTCGCTCATTGAAGCCCCAACCGCAGGTGACCTGAAACTGGGCCAGGTCGATGTGATGGCCGCCAGTGCCAAAGAGCGCCATGCCCTGCGGCGCACGGTGCAGTTGGTGTTCCAGAACCCGTATGGGTCGCTCAACCCACGCAAGAAGATTGGTGCCATTCTGGAGGCGCCTCTGGAGATCAACACCGACCTGTCCCCCGCCCACCGCGCCGAGCAGGCCCGCTCCATGCTGGCCCTGGTGGGTCTGCGCCCCGAGCACTATGACCGCTACCCGCACATGTTCTCGGGTGGCCAGCGCCAGCGTATCGCCATCGCACGCGCGCTGATGCTCAAGCCCGCTCTGATCGTGGCTGACGAGCCGGTCTCGGCACTGGACGTGTCGATCCAGGCCCAGGTGCTGAACCTGCTGGCCGATCTGCAGCGCGAACTGGGTCTGGCTTACCTGTTCATCTCGCACGATCTCGGGGTGGTGCGCCACATTGCCGACGATCTGCTGGTGATGTACCTCGGCCACGCCATGGAACAAGGTGACAAGGCCACCATTTTTGCCCAGCCCTTGCACCCCTACACCCAGGCACTGCTGGCCTCCACACCGGGTATGGTGGGCTCTGGGGTGTCCAAGCAACGCATTGTGCTCAAAGGGGAGCTGCCGTCGCCACTGAATCCCCCGAGCGGTTGCGTTTTCTCAACCCGCTGCCCGCATGTCACTGCACAATGCCAAGCGGAGCGTCCGATTCTGAGAGAGCTGGCTGGCAGGAAAGTTGCTTGTCATCTGGCTGAACAATTCATCAAACCCGCTGCTTAAGCAGCATCTACCTGTCAGGAGTCCACAAGATGACCATTTCCATTGCGACGACATTGACCAAATTCCCGCTGAAGCGAACTGCACTGTGTGCGTTGGCGCTGCCAGCTCTGCTGGCTCTGTCGCCGGTCTCGGCCAAAACCCTGGTGTACTGCTCGGAAGGCAGCCCGGAAAACTTTGCCCCCAGCATCAACACCACCGGCACCTCGTTTGACGTCAGTGAACAGATCTACGACAACATCGTCGACTTCGAACGTGGTGGCACCAAAGTGGTACCCGGGCTGGCCGAAAAATGGGATGTCTCCAAAGATGGCATGGAATACACCTTCCACCTGCGCAAAGGTGTGAAATGGCAATCCAATAAAAACTTCAAACCCACCCGCGACTTCAACGCCGATGACGTGTTGTTCATGTTTGAGCGGCAGTGGAAAGAAAACGACCCTTACTTCAAGGTCACCAGCGCCAACCACGCTTATTTTGGTGACATGGGCATGCCCAAGCTGCTGAAGTCCGTGGACAAGGTGGACGACTACACCGTCAAGGTCACCCTGAATGCGCCTGAAGCACCGTTCCTGTCCAACCTGGCCATGCAGTTCGCCGGTGTCCAGTCCAAGGAATACGCGATTGCCATGCTCAAGGCTGGCACCCCCGAAAAGATTGACCAGGAACCGGTCGGTACCGGCCCCTTCATGCTGGTGCAATACCAGAAAGACGCCATCATCCGCTACAAGGCCTTCCCACAATACTGGGCTGGCAAGGCCAAGATCGATGACCTGATCTTCTCCATCACCCCCGATGCATCGGTGCGTTGGGCCAAGCTGCAAAAGGGTGAATGCCATGTCATGCCCTACCCCAACCCAGCTGACCTGCCCGCCATCCGCAAAGACCCGAATGTGGTCGTGATGGAACAACCTGGCCTGAACGTGGGTTACCTGGCCTACAACACCACCAAGAAGCCGTTTGACGATGTGCGTGTGCGCAAAGCCGTGAACATGGCCATCGACAAGAAGGCGATTGTGGATGCGGTGTATCTGGGCACAGGTGTTCCTGCCACCAACCCGATCCCACCCACCCAGTGGTCTTACAACAAGTCTGTCAAGGACGACGCCTACAACCCCGCAGAAGCCAAGAAATTGCTGGCTGCTGCTGGCCTGGCCAACGGCTTCACCACTGACCTGTGGGCCATGCCCGTGCAACGCCCCTACAACCCGAACGCCAAACGTATTGCCGAGCTGATGCAGGCAGACCTGGCCAAGGTGGGCATCAAGGCTGAAATCAAGAGCTTTGAATGGGGTGAGTACCGCAAGCGCATGCAGTCGGGTGAACACCAAATGGGTATGTTGGGCTGGACCGGTGACAACGGTGACCCGGACAACTTCCTGAACACCCTGCTGGGCTGTGCTGCGTCCAAGAACAATGGCTCCAACGTGGCCAAGTTCTGCTACCAGCCGTTTGAAGACCTGGTGCAAAAAGCAAAGGTGGTGTCCAACCCGGCTGAGCGTGCCAAGCTGTACGAAAAAGCGCAGGTGATCTTCAAGGAACAAGCCCCCTGGTTCACCATCGCCCACGCGGTGCAGATCAAACCGGTGCGCAAGGAAGTCATTGGCTTCAAGCTGAGCCCGTTTGGCCGTCATTCCTTCTACGGTGTGGACATGGCCAAGTAAGTCGTTTCCGACTCACTCAAAAAAGCCAGCTTCACGCTGGCTTTTTTTTGCCTGATCGGGCTCGCACCAAAGCGTTAGGGTCTCAATACCAAGGCTTCAAAGTGAATCGCCCTGGGAATTGAGGAGGCTCCACACTTTGAGAAGATGGAACCATGAGCAAAAAGTCAAACCGTTTTTCCCCGGAAGTGCGCGAACGCGCCGTACGCATGGTGCAAGAGCACCGTGGCAAAGTGGTTCGCACCACGGTGCCAGACAAGGCCTTGCCCACTGGATAAGGTCCATCGGCAGTTCAAAGCGGATCGGCCCAACCAGCTCTGGGTATCAGACTTCACCTATGTCAGCACCTGGCAGGGCTGGCAGTATGTGGCCTTTGTCATTGACATCTTTGCCCGGCGCATAGTGGGCTGGCGTGTCAGCAGTTCCATGCGTACGGACTTTATGCTCGACGCCCTGGAGCAGGCTTTGTATGACCGTCAGCCCGAACAAAATGCACTGATCCACCACACAGACAGGGGCTCACAGTATGTCTCCATCCTGTACACCAAGCGTCTGGCTCGGGCAGGCATAGAACCTTCGGTGGGTAGCAAGGCTGAGTTGATTCACCGCCGGGCCCCGTGGAAAACCAAAGAGTCTCTGGAACTGGCTACCCTGGAGTGGGTGCACTGGTTCAACCACCATCGGCTGCTGGAGCCTATTGGGTATATTCCACTTGCCGAGGCTGAGGCCAACTTCTACCGGCAACTTGCCCAGAAGACCGAATTCCCGGTTTCACTTTAACTATCCAGCCTCCACGAAAACCGGGGCGATTCAAGATGGGTGATATTGCTGATTGGCCGAAGCTGCCTAAACCAGCTTCTTTACCACGGTTTCACCAAATCACCGCTCGCCTCCCCACACACCTCCAACACACACCCCCGCAACCAGCGGTGCGCGGCATCCCCATCCATACGCGGGTGCCAGAGCATGGACACGGTGATCTCGGGTGCGGGCACCGGCAGGGCGAAGCTGAACATCTCCGCGCGCAACTTGCCGGTGTGGCGCTCGGGCACGGTGGTGATCAGGTCGGTGGCGCGCGTGATGGCCAGTGCGGCTGAAAAACCGCCAACGTAAGCGCCAATCACCCGCGCCAGCCCCTGCGCGGACAAGGCCTCGTCCATCACCCCCTTGTCCAGACCCCGGCGCGACACCAGCACATGTTGGCCTGCCGCATAACGGGCAGGTGTAATCTCACCCTGGCACAACGCATGGCCTAGGCGCACCACACCCACAAATCGGTCATGGAACAACACACGGGTGCGGACCTCCGGGCCGGTGTCGTCGCCCACCACACCGGTTTCCAGGTCCACACTGCCTTCGCGCAAGGCGGTGCTGTGTTTGTCGAGCTTGGGCACAAAACGTAGCCGCACGCCAGGTGCTTGCTGGTTAACGCGCTTGATCAGGTCCGGGCCAAAGTTCTCGGTGAAGCCGTCGCTGACCCGCAGGGTGAAGGTGCGCACCAGCTGTGACAGGTCCAGCAACTCGGCGGAGCGCAATACCGCCTGAGCGCCTTGCACCAGTTGACTCACCTGCGCACGCAGTTGCAGCGCGCGGGGGGTGGGCACCAGGCCGCGCCCGGCCCGGACCAGCAGCGGGTCGCCCAGGGTCTCACGCAGGCGCGCCAGGGCGCGGCTCATGGCAGACGGGCTCAGGTGCAGCCTTTGCGCGGCGCGCGTCACATTGCCTTCGGCAAGCAACACGTCCAGCGTGACAAGTTGGTTCAGATCAGGGGTGGACATGGGGTGGGCTGGGCGCTGATAACTGGCGTCAGACGCAATCACACAGTGCAAATGTAGCGCCTTCCGCTCTGGCACTGCCGTCCCTACGATCCAGACATCAACCTTTCAGAACTGAGCCCAACATGATTTTTAAAACTCCAACACAGACCGATGGCGCGGTGCAAAAAAAACCTGCGGTTCAATGGGTTCTGCTGAGCCTGTCGATGGCCATGTTGTTGTCCTCGCTGGGCACCAGCATCACCAACGTGGCGCTGCCAACTTTGGCGCACGTGTTTGGTGTGTCATTTCAGGCGGTGCAGTGGGTGGTGCTGGCCTACCTGCTGGCCATCACCAGCCTGATTGTGGGTGCCGGTCGGCTGGGTGACATGCTTGGCCGCAGGCGGCTGTTGCTGGCGGGTATCGGGCTGTTCACTGTAGCCTCAAGCTTGTGCGCTGCCGCCCCCACACTCTGGCTGCTGATCGCCGCGCGGGCACTGCAGGGCCTGGGAGCAGCGATTCTGATGGCGCTGACCATGGCGCTGGTAGGTGAAGCCGTGTCCAAAAACAAAACCGGCAGCGCCATGGGTTTGTTGGGCACGATGTCGGCGGTGGGCACCGCACTTGGGCCCACGCTGGGCGGTGTGTTGATTGGCAACTGGGGTTGGCAGGCCATCTTTTGGGTCAACGTGCCGCTGGGTGTGCTGACCTTTTTTTTGGCGCGGCGTTATCTGCCCGTGGATCGTTCGGGGCCAAAACCGGCCTGGGCCAGTTTTGATGGGCCAGGCACGCTGCTGCTGGCGCTGACACTGGTGATGTATGCACTGGCCATGACGCTGGGACGCGGCAATTTGGGCTGGTTCAACGCGGCGTTGTTATTGGCGGCTGTGTTGGGAGCGGGCGTATTTGTGTGGGTGGAGAAACGGGCGGCCGCCCCCTTGATCCGAGGGGCCATGTTCAGCAACCCGGTATGGAGCGCGGGCTTTGCCATGAGTGCCCTGGTGACCACAGTGGTGATGGCGACGCTGGTGGTGGGGCCGTTTTACCTGTCGGGTGCGCTGCAGCTGGAAACAACCCGCGTGGGTCTGGTGATGTCGGTCGGGCCGGTGGTGGCGGCATTGACGGGTGTTCCGGCGGGTCGATTTGTAGACCGCTTGGGCGCCCACACCATGGGTCTGTGCGGGCTGGCCGCCATGTTGGTGGGTTCGAGCCTGTTGGCGCTGCTGCCCATGGCTTGGGGTGTAGCAGGCTACGTCTTGCCGCTGGTGGTGGTCACCGCCGGGTATGCACTGTTTCAGGCGGCCAACAACACCGCAGTGATGCGTGATGTGCCAGCTGAGCGGCGGGGTGTGGTGTCCGGCCTGCTGGGCCTGTCGCGTAACCTGGGGCTGATCACCGGTGCCTCGGTAATGGGCGCGGTGTTTGTGGCTGGGTCAGGCGCGACCGAACTAGCAATAGCCCGCCCCGAGCAAATGGCCGCAGGGCTACACGCCACGTTTGCCGTGGCAGCGGGTCTGGTGCTTGTTGCGCTGGCCGTGGGCCGCCGGGCGCGTTAAAAAAGGGGCAAGGCTTACAAACCCAGGCGCTTGAGGATGTTCATCACCTTCTCCTCAAGAACCGCCTTGGTAAAGGGTTTGACAATGTAGCCAGCAGCACCCTGCTGAGCAGCCAGAACAATGTCTTCTTTTCTGGCTTCGGCCGTCACCATCAAAAAGGGGATGTGTTTGAGCTTGTCGTCTTTCTTGATCTCGGCCAGCAGCTGAAAGCCGTTCATGTTGGGCATGTTGATGTCGCTCACCACAAAGTCAAAGTGACCGTTCTGGAGCATGCGCCAAGCCACCGCACCGTCTTCGGCTTCATCTGCATTCACGAACCCGCTCTCTTTGAGCAGGTTTCGGATGATGCGACGCATGGTGGAAAAGTCATCTACTATCAAAAATCGAAGGTCAGAACTCATGAGAGACACTCAAAACAGACATATCCAAAATCAGAGGGCCATTCTCGTCCATTTCAGAGTCTCTCTCGTGACCATGTGGGCACAATGCCGGCAGATTTCCGCTGGGAGTTGATCAAACGCAGCCAGATGGGCTCTGCAGGCGAAGTTGACCCCACCCGTTGACATGGAACCCACAGTTCGGCCACGGCCTCTTGCACAGCCATCGCAGCAGCTTTGAGTGCGCCAGCGTGTGGTGTAGCATCAGGTGACACATGGAGTTCGGAGAGGTCGTTCAGACAATTGCTCATGTCAAAGCCTGCCACCCAGTTGCCTGCGCACGTGGAGAACACCAGTTACTCCGCCACCGCCGCCAAACGGATCATCCTGATTTACGCGGCGTTTGCCAGCTTCTGGATACTCGTGTCCGACAACCTGGTGAGTTGGCTGGTCAGTGACCCGGTGATGATCAGCCGTATCAGCATTGCCAAAGGGTGGTTGTTTGTGGCGGTCACCACCCTGATGCTATACGGCTTGATCCGAAGAATGCAGATTCGGGCGCAAGATATCTCGGAGCGCGAGCTGACGGTTCAAAAAGACCGTGCAGCCATTCGGCGTCTGCTGGACAACATCGTCGAAAGTTCCTCGGACGCCATTTATGCCAAAGATACCGAAGGACGCTACCTGCTGTTCAACCAGGAAACAGCGCGTTTGCTCGGCCAAACCACCGACAAGGCACTGGGCAAAGACGACGCAGCCTTGTTCCCCAACCAGGCCACCATGATCCGCGCCAACGACCAGCGGGTGATGTCAGAAGACCGGGTCATCAGCTTCGAGGAAACCGTCGCAACCACCATGGGCGAGAGGACTTTCCTGGTGACTAAAGGTCCGCTGCGTGATGCGGATGGCATGGTGATCGGGCTGTTTGGCATCTCACGCGACATCACCGAACGCAAACAGGCGGAGCAGCGGCTGATCACCAGCGAGCTGCAGATGCGTGCGCTTTTCCAGGCGATTCCTGACCTGGTCTGGCTCAAAGACACAAAAGGTGTCTATCTGTCCTGCAACTCGCGCTTTGAGCAGCTTTTTGGCGCAGCCGAGGCGGACATTGTTGGTAAGACCGATTACGACTTTGTGGACAAGGAACTGGCCGACTTTTTCCGCAAAAACGACCAGCTGGCCATGCAAAAAGGGGTTCCCTGTACCAACGAAGAATGGGTCACTTTTGCGTCTGACGGTCACCGGGAGTTGCTGGAGACCACCAAAACCCCGGTGCGCAATGCGCAGGGCCAGGTCATCGGGGTGCTGGGCCTGGGCCACGACATCACCGAACGCAAGCGGATGCATGACGGCCTGATCGCCGCCAAAGAGGACCTCAAGCGACTCAACGAAGACCTTGAGTCCAAGGTGGCTGAACGCACACGAGAGGTTCTTGACTTGTATGACCAGGCACCCTGTGGTTACCACTCGCTATCGCCCGAGGGCGTGGTCCTGCGCGTTAACCAGACCGAACTGAAACTCTTGGGCTACACCGAAGAGGAACTCATTGGACGCCAGTTGCATGAATTCATGACACCTGAAAGTGTGCAGGTCTTCAAAGAAAGCTATCCACGATTCCTTGCATCAGGGTATGTCAGAAACCTCGAATTCGATTTTGTCCACAAGGATGGGTTTGTCCGTCCTGTGGTGATCGATGCCAACTTGGTGAGAGGGCCGAACGGTGAGCCCTTGTTTACCCGTAGTTCGATGGTTGACAACACCGAACACAAGGCCCAGACCCACCAGATCAAAACCTTGAACAACCTGCTCCAGGAAGTGGTCGAGACCCTGCCCTACGGCGTGGTTGTGCTGGACGAGACGCGCCACGTCACACTCAAAAACCGCAGGGTGTCGCAGCTGCTGGACTACCCGGCGGACTTTTTTGAGCCCGGGCAGGTCAGCTTCAGCGACATGATCGCGTTCAACCATGCCCGTGGAGACTACGCAGATCGGACCTTCAACGAGGTGCTGGGCTTTTTTACCCAGGCCATGGTCACACAACAAACCGTCAAGTTTGAGCGGCAACAGGCCAATGGTGTTTTCCTGGAGGTCTGTGGTGTGCCCATGTCCAACGGCTGGAAACTGTTGACCTACACCGACATTTCTGAGCACAAACAGGCCGAACAAACGCTGGACAAGGCCATGCATGCAGCAGAGGCAGCTACCTTGGCCAAAAGTGCCTTCATTGCCAATATGAGCCATGAACTGCGCACACCCATGAATGCCATTCTGGGACTGTCCTACCTGCTGGAAACGAAGATGAGCCTGCCGGGCGACGCCAGTGACCTGGTGCACAAGATACGCCAGTCCAGCACCTCCTTGATGGGCATGCTCAACGATGTGTTGGACTTCTCGAAGATCGAGTCGGGCAAGCTGAACCTGCAATCTGCCCCGTTCCGGCTGGAAGACATCCTCAACAACCTGGCCGGCATCATGTCGACCAATGCGCGTGACAAGGACCTGGAGGTCATCATCGCGCCCACACCGATCGGCACCAGCCAGCTCATCGGTGACTCACTGCGGCTGGAGCAGGTGCTGATCAATCTGACGGGCAACGCCATCAAGTTCACCGCACAGGGCCATGTGGCACTCAACATCATCAAGTTGCACGAAACCAGTGACAGCATCACGTTGCGCTTTGCGGTCAGTGACTCAGGGATCGGTATTGCCCCAGAGCAGCAGCAGGAAATATTTGCGGAGTTTTCACAAGCGGACGGGTCCATCAGCCGCCAGTTCGGTGGCACCGGACTCGGGTTGACCATCAGTCGGCGACTGGTGGAGGCCATGGGTGGTGAGTTGAAAGTGACCAGTGTGCTGGGTAGCGGCAGTGAATTCTGGTTTGTCCTGACGTTTCAACGCATCGAGGATGCGCCGCCAGCCACAACGGACATGGCACACCTGTCGGTGGTGATTGCCGACGACAACGCCATTGCACGGGCAGCCCTGCACACGATTGCGGATGGCTTGGGTTGGCGCGCCAGCGCCTTTGAGTCTGGCGACGAGGTGATTGACCACCTGAAGTCAAGACCACCATTGACGGCGTCGCCAGAAGTGTTGCTGCTGGACTTCAAGATGCCTGGCAAGGACGGACTGGAAACCGCCCGGGCCATTCGCGAGGGCCAGTCCGGGCAAGCTGACCCGATTGTGATTTTGGTCACGGCCTACGCCAACGACGAACTGCTTGGCCACCCGCAGGCCCATCTGGCCGATGCAATCTTGAGCAAGCCGGTGACACCCTCCACGCTCGATGACGCCGTCACACGTGCCATGCGGGTGCGTCGTGGCGCTGAAATACAGACCCCGGCCCACAGCCACTCACGTCTGGCTGGCCTGCGCATCCTGGTGGTGGATGACAGCGACATCAACAGGGAGGTGGCCCAACGTATTTTTGCCAGTGAAGGTGCACAGGTCAGCCTGGCCAACAATGGCCAGGAGGCCTTGGACTGGTTGCAAGACCACGACCATGCGGTCGACCTGGTGTTGATGGATGTCCAGATGCCGGTCCTCAACGGTTATGAGGCCACCCACCAGATCCGCCGCATACCGGCTCTGTCCGAGTTGCCGATTGTGGCCTTGACGGCGGGTGCGTTTCGTGACCAGCAGGAACTGGCCCACGAGGCAGGCATGACCAGTTTCATCTCGAAACCTTTTGACGTGGACACTGCGGTTGCCCTGATTGTGAAACTCACGGGACATGTGGTGGTACCTGCGGCACAGGCCACGACCGATGCCCGCCCTTCGCCGGAGATGCCGCTGGAGGAACTGCCCGGCATTGCCCTGTCCAGAGGTCTGGCCATCTGGCGGGACATAGCCACCTACCAACGCTTCTTGCGCCTGTTTGCCAGCAAATACGCCGATGTGGTTGACCAGTTAGCATCCCTGGACAACACACAGGCCGCCGCTTTGTTGCATAAACTCAAAGGGGCGGCTGCCAACATGGCGCTGCTGGATGTGGCCACCAGCGCCGCCGAGCTGGAAGCAGCGGTGCGTGTCGGCGAGGGTCACGCCGATGGCTTTACAACACTACAGGTTGCGATGGATCGTGTGTTGGTTAGTATTGGGCGTTTTGCACCCGAAGAGGTCTTGTTTGCTGCGCCCGATGTCCGGCCAGAAGACGCGGGCGCGATTGAGGCACTGATCACCAAGCTGCAAGACGCCTGGCACAGCGACAGCGCCAAGGAAGTCCGACAGGCCCTGGCTGAGTTGGGCACGCTGGTACCCAGCGCACGTCTGGCCCAGATACAGGCTGCTTTGGACAACTATGATTTCCGGGCGGGTGAAACCGCCACACATGAACTGCGTAAACAGTTGGCTGCTCTGAGACAGGAACCCTGATGACGACAAATCCGATACTGATGGTCGATGACGAGCCGCTCAATCTGGCGGTGATGGAGGCAGCCTTGAGTGACGACTACGGCCTGCTGTTTGCCCGCAATGGCGCAGAGGCACTGGCCGCTGCCACCAAACACCTGCCGTCGCTGATCCTGCTGGACATTCAGATGCCGGACATGAACGGTTATGCGGTGTGCCGCCAACTCAAGGCCAACCCACGCACCGAAGCCATTCCGGTGATTTTTATCTCGGGCCTGGCAGACGCCGGTCACGAGGAAGAGGGTTTTGCCAGCGGTGGTGTCGACTACATCGTCAAACCGATTTCCAGACCCATATTGAGGGCGCGGGTGAACACCCATTTGTCACTGGTTCGGGCCAGCCGGCTCGACAAGAGTCATCGCGACGCCATCCACATGCTGGGAGAAGCGGGTCACTTCAACGACACCGACACCGGTGTGCACATCTGGCGCATGGCCGCCTATGCCGGCGTGATCGCCTCGGCCTATGGCCTCAACAAAGAGCAATGTGAGCTGATTGAACTGGCGGCACCGATGCACGACACCGGCAAGATTGGCATCCCCCATGCCATCCTCAAGAAGCCCGGCAAACTCGATGCCAATGAGTGGACACAAATGAAGACCCACTCCCGTATCGGCCACGACATTTTGTCCAAGAGTGATGAGCCGGTATTTCAGATGGCGGCAGGCATCGCCCTGCACCACCATGAGCGCTGGGACGGCAGCGGTTACCCCGACAACTTGACGGGTGAGGAAATCCCGGTATCAGCCCGTGTGGTGGCTCTGGCAGATGTGTTTGATGCCTTGACAATGAAGCGCCCCTACAAAGCAGCCTGGCCACTGGAGAAGGTGATTGCCACCATTCGGGACAGTTCAGGCAGCCACTTTGATCCGGCCGTGGTGCGGGCATTTGACTCGGTGCTCGATTGCATTGGCCATATCCGGGCCGAGTGGGACCTCAAGGAACAGCTGGGTGTCCACCACTGAGCTTTGCGGACTCTTGAGCCACACGTTTTGCCCCACGGAACACACATGACCTCGTATGACTACCAGCTTTTTGTCATAGGGGGTGGCTCGGGTGGTGTGCGCGCTGCGCGCGTCGCCGCGGGTCTGGGCGCACGGGTGGCGATCACCGAGGGCTTTCGTTACGGTGGCACCTGTGTCATCCGGGGCTGTGTGCCCAAAAAACTGCTGGTGTACGCCGCCCACTTTGCCGAAGACTTTGCCGACGCCAAAGGTTTTGGCTGGACCGTGCCACCTGCCGAGTTTTCCTGGCCGCAGTTGATTGCGGCTAAAAACCAGGAAATCGCCCGCCTCAGCGGCATTTACGAAAACAACCTGTTGGGCTCCAAGGTCACGGTGTTGCATGGCAACGCACGTCTGCTGGACCCACACACCGTTGAGGTGAACGGCCAGCACGTCCGTGCCCAACACATCCTGATCGCCACCGGTGGCACACCTTATTTGCCAGCCCTACCCGGCATCGAACACGCCCTCACCTCCAACGAGGTGTTTGAGTTGCCGCAGTTGCCCAAGCGGGTGCTGATTGTGGGGGGTGGTTACATCGCGGTGGAGTTTGCTGGCATCCTGCACGACCTGGGAGCACACGTGACCCTGTGTTACCGGGGCCAACACATCTTGCGCGGTTTTGATAACGAGGTGGCGGCGCACTTGCAGGCCGAGATGGTCAAAAAAGGCATCACCATTCTGCTGAACCAGGACGTGGCGCAGATTGAAAAACTGGCCAACGGCAGCTTGTCTGTCAGGCTGGTGGATGCGCAAGCCGCGCCGCTGTTGGTTGACGCGGTGTTGTACGCCACCGGCCGGGTGCCCAACACCCAGGGTTTGGGTTTGGCAGAAGTCGGGGTGGCGTTGAACGACAAAGGCGGAGTCAAGGTCAACGCGTTTGGCCACACCAACCTGCCCAGTGTGCACGCGGTGGGTGATGTGACCCAGCGCATTTCACTCACGCCCGTGGCCATTCGCGAAGGTGCGGCGCTGGCCAACACCCTTTTTGGCCCGGCACCGGTCAGCGCCGACCTGCGCACCGTGCCATCGGCCGTGTTCAGCCAACCACCGATCGGCACCGTTGGCCTGACCGAGGCTCAGGCACTGGCCCAGTTTGGCGAGATCGACGTTTACAGCAGCACATTTCGCAGCCTGCGTCACACGCTGTCGGGTTCAGATGAACGCACGCTGGTCAAACTGGTGGTGGACAGTGCCAGCCAACGGGTGTTGGGCGCCCACATGGTGGGGGCGGATGCGCCCGAAATCATCCAGGGCCTGGCGATTGCGCTTCACATGGGTGCGACCAAAGCCGACTTTGACGCCACCGTGGCCTTGCACCCCTCAGCAGCGGAAGAGTTTGTCACGCTGCGCAACAAGGTCGTCAAAAAAAGACCGGCTTGAACCACTTCGGTCGTGACAGGCGCCCCGCCAAAACCGTCCACTCTGGCTGCGCCTACTTCACCCGTCGCCGCACCGCCTGCAGGATGCCTCGCAAAATGTCCACAGGCTCGGGCGGGCAGCCCGGCACCATCACATCGACCGGGATCACCTTGTCAACCCGGCCACAGGTGGCGTAACTCTCACCAAAAATACCGCCGTTGCAGGCGCAGTCACCCACGGCCACCACCAGCTTGGGCTCGGGCGTGGCCTCATAGGTGCGTTTTAAAGCCATCTCCATGTTGCGCGACACCGGGCCGGTGACCAGCAGCAGGTCGGCGTGGCGCGGACTGGCCACAAACCGGATACCCAAGCCACCGATGTTGTAGTAGGGGTTGCCCAGCGCATTGATCTCCATCTCGCAGCCGTTGCAGGAGCCCGCATCCACCTCGCGGATGGCCAGAGCATCACCCAAAATAGATAGCAACTCGGCCTGAATACGCGAGGCCTCCGCCTGGTTATCTTCACCAATGTCAGGCGCAGCTTCGGTGGCAATACCCACGTTGGCAATCTGACGGACAACTTTCCAGATCATGGCATGTGCCTCATAGGTCTTGCCCTGAGTAACTAAGGTTGAAGGACTTGTTGATGAGCGGAAAGTCGGCCACGATGTCTTTCAGAATGGCGTGCTCGAGCACTGGCCAGTTTTGCCAGGACGGGTCGTGCAGGTGGCAGCGGCTGATGCGATGGCCCACATCGGCGCCCTCAAGTTCAAGCGCCACCACAATCTCGCCGCGCCAGCCTTCGACCCAGCCCAGACCGCGCGCGGCTTGCTGGGGCAAGGCCACATCCACACAAACTGGGCCCTCGGGCATTTCACGCAGCAAACGCTCAACCAGTCGGATCGACTCCAACACTTCCTGAAAACGCACCAGGGCGCGCGCGCCCACGTCGCCCCGTGTGTGGCCAGCCATCACCACACGCAACTGGTCATAGGGCTCAAACGGGTGGTCACAACGCAGGTCCCAGGCCTGGGCGCTGGCACGACCGGCCAAACCCGTCAGTCCCAGCTGCGCCGCCAGTTCGGGGCGCACCCGCCCGGTGTTGATGAAGCGGTCTTGCAGCCCGGCGTGGGCCTCAAACACGTCATACAGCTTTTTCACATCGGTCAGGACCGCGTCACAACAGCTCAGCAGCTGGGTCAACCCCGCTGCGTTGATGTCCGCTTGGACCCCACCGGGCACGATGCTGTCCATCATGAGCCGGTGGCCAAAAGTTACTTTGCAGGCGCGCAACCAGTCCTCGCGCAAGCGCGAGAACTGCGCCAGCGCAAAAGCAAAAGCCACGTCATTGCCCAGCGCGCCCAGATCCCCCAGGTGGTTGGCAACCCGTTCACACTCTAGCAGCAGGGCACGTAACCAGGCGGCACGTGGCGTGACTTGGGTGCGGCAGATCGATTCGAGCGCCATGCAGTAGGCCCAGGCATAAGCCACGGTGCTGTCACCCGAGACCCGGCCCGCCAGCCGGTAGGCCTGCAGCACCGGCAGCTGGGTCATGCGCTGCTCAATGCCTTTGTGGGTGTAGCCCAGGCGCTGTTCCAAGCGCAGCACCTTTTCACCCACCACCGAGAAGCGGAAGTGACCCGGCTCGATGATGCCCGCGTGCACCGGACCCACAGCAATCTCGTGCACACCATCACCTTCCACCCGCACAAACGGGTAATCCTTCAGGGCACCCGGCGCTAGTGGCGGCAGATGCACCGGGTCTTGTAACAGCGGGTGGTGGTCAAACGCCCAGGCGCCGTGGTTGAGCCAGGGCCGCTGGTCCGCTGCACCTTCCGCGTGAACACCCGACAGATCGGCGGCGGCACGCTGCATGCGTGAGGCCGCTGGGAACAGCGCCGACAGGTCCGGATAACACCCATCGGTGCCCAGCGTCAGTTCCAGCCAAAACAGGCCTTCCAGCGTGACATAAGCCACAAATATGGCTCTAGCCCTTTTATCACTTGGGCTAACAGCTTCTGAAAAAGTAGCACCAGAAGCCCACAGCGCCACCAGTCGGCCACCGTGCTCACGCACCGCGCTGGCGGCTGTGACCCACTGCGCCGACGTGACCTGGCCAAACCACACCGGCACCGGTGCGGGCAAGGCGGCAAATTCAACATCCAGACCCGGGATCTTCACGGCGTTAACCTCCCATCATGCGTGCGGCGGCCACATACCAGCCGTTGAGGTAAGGCGGGATGTACAGGCCTAACACCAGGCCCAGGCCCAGGTGCACAAACACCGGCACCAGCGCGGGCGGGTGGGCCAGCCGTTTCAGGCTGGTGTCGCCAAACACCATCGGCAGCACCCGGATCAGCATCGAGGCAAAGGCCACGCCCAGCGCCAAGAACAGGAACGGTGTGGCCCAGGGCTGCTCGCGCATGGCGGTGGTCAAAATCAGAAACTCGCTGGCAAACACCCCAAATGGCGGCATGCCCAAAATCGCCATCACCCCCAGCATCAGGCCCCAGCCCACCGTCGGGTTGACCTTGATCAGGCCGCGGATCTCGCTCATGGTCTGGGTGCCCGCCTTTTGCGTGGCGTGGCCCACGGTGAAAAAGATCGCGGACTTCACGAGCGAATGCACCGTCATGTGCAGCAGCCCGGCAAAGCTCGCAATCGGCCCACCCATGCCAAAAGCAAAGGTGATCAGGCCCATGTGTTCGATGCTCGAGTACGAAAACATGCGCTTGACGTCTTTCTGGCGCGAGATAAAAAACGCCGCCACCACCACCGACAACAGGCCAAACCCCATCATCAGCTGGCCCGCCATCTGGGTGCCCAAGGCGCCGTCGGTCAGCACCTTGCAGCGCAGTACCGCGTACATCGCCACATTGAGCAGCAGGCCAGAGAGCACCGCCGACACCGGCGTCGGGCCCTCGGCATGCGCGTCGGGCAGCCAGCTGTGCAAGGGCACCAGACCAATCTTGGTTCCGTACCCAATCAGCAGGAAAACAAAGGCCAGCGACATGATGGTCGGGTCCAGCTGGCCTTTGATGTCCGAGAGGTTGGTCCACAACAGCGTGGCGTGTTCCGAGCCCAGCACCTTGTCAGCCGCCATGTAGACCAGGATCGTGCCAAACAGCGCCTGCGCAATACCCACGCCACACAAGATGAAGTACTTCCAAGCCGCCTCCAGGCTGGCCGGGGTACGGTAGACGCTGACCAGCAGCACCGTGGTGAGTGTGGCCGCCTCCATCGCCACCCAGATGATGCCCAGATTGTTGGTGGTCAGGCCCAGCAGCATGGTGAAACCAAACAGCTGGTACATGCTGTGGTACAGGCGCATGCGTTTGGGCGTCATCTTGCCGTGGTCTTGCTCGACGCGCATGTAGGGGCGCGAAAAAATCGCGGTGGTCAGGCTGACAAAAGCGGTCAGGGTCACCAAAAACACGTTGAGTGGGTCGATATAAAACTGTTTGGCCCAGAGAAACTGCGGCCCGCCCTCAATCACCTCGTAGGTCATGACACAGCAGGCCAGAAAGGTCCACAGACTGAAACCCACATTGACATCCCGCGCACGCGGCTGGTGCCCCACCAGCGCCAGCACCAGGCCACCCAGCAACGGAATCCCCAGAACAAAACTCAAGGCGTGCATGTCAGGCTCACTCTTCCTTGAGGTTTTCGAGCTTGCGGATGTCCAGGCTGTCGAACTTCTCGCGGATCTGGAACATGAACACCCCCAGGATCAGCACACCCACCAGCACATCCAGGGCAATGCCAAATTCCACAATCATCGGCATGCCGCTGGTGACGGTGGTGGCGGCAAACAACAGGCCGTTTTCCATCGACAAAAAGCCGATCACCTGCGGGATCGCTTTAGAGCGGGTGATCATCATCATGAAGGACAACATCACACAGGCCAGCGCAATGCCCAGCGCCCCGCCCGCCAGCGAGTCCGACAGGCGCGAGATCGGCAGCGCCAGACTGAAGGCAAAAATCACCAGCCCGATGCCCACCAGCATGGTGGTCGGGATGTTGATCAGCGTTTCCACATCCCAGCGCACATTGAGCTTGCGGATGACACGGTGCAGCATCCACGGAATAAACACCACCTTGAGCACCAGTGTGAGCAGGCCGGAGATGTACAGATCGGGTTGCTGCGTGACATAACCCAGCAAGAAGGACGCCGCCACCAACGCCACACCCTGGATCATGAACAGGTTGATCAGCGACACAATGCGCCGCTGGGCGATCATCGCAAACGACAGCAACAAAATCAGCGTCGCCAACAGATTGATCAGCTGGGGCACAAACTTGATCATTTGCCCCCCAGCAACACGTTGACCAGCAGGCCGATCACAGCCATCAGGAAGGCGGTGCCCAGAAACTCCGGCACCCGGAAGATGCGCATCTTGGCACTCGCGGTCTCAATCATGGCCATCAACATACCGCCCACCGCCAGTTTGAACACCAGCACCGGCAAAGCCAGCAGCAGGGCCAGCGGCGCGTTGGCCTCGGCCACACCCCAGGGGAAAAACAGCGCCAGCCCAATACACGAGTAGGCAAACAGTTTGAGGCTGGCAGCCCACTCCAGCAGCGCCAGGTGGCGTGCCGAGTACTCCAGGATCATCGCCTCATGGATCATGGTGAGTTCAAGGTGGGTGTCGGGGTTGTCCACCGGCACCCGGGCGTTTTCTGCCAGCGACACCATGGTGAACGCCACCCCGGCAAGTAACAGGCTCGGGTAGATCGCCAACTCCCGGTGCGCGAGTGTTTCGACAATGGTGGTCAGCGAGGTCGAGCCGGTGATCATCGAGGCACAAAACAGCACCATCAGCAAAGCCGGCTCGGCCAGAAAACCGACCAGCATTTCGCGACGCGCACCGAGTGTGCCAAAGGCAGTGCCGACATCCATGGCCGCCAGAGAGATGAACACCCGCGCCAGCGCAAACAGGCCCACCAGCGCAATCGCGTCGGCCGCCGGTGACAGCGGCAAGTCGGTGGACAGCGTCGGGATGATGGCGCTGGCCAGCAACATACAACCAAACACCACATAGGGTGCAAATCGGTACAGCGGCGAGGCGTGTTCGGCCATCAGCGACTCTTTGTTGAAGAGTTTGTGCAGGTTCATGTAGGGCTGCAGCAGGCTTGGTGCCGACTTGTTCTGCAACCAGTGGCGCCACTGGTTGATCCAGCCGGTGAGCAAGGGCGCCAGCAACAAGGCGACCACCAGGGCCAGCAACTGTGAGAAAGCGCCGAGTGCACTCATCGTTTCACCACCAGCAAGACCACAATCAGGGTAACAAAGCTGTACATCAGGTACACCGCAATCCGTCCCTGCTGCAACACCCCCACCAGCTTGGACACCCAGGCCACCGCCCGCGCCAGCGGCAGGTAGAGCGCATGCCACAGCGGGTCTTCGACCTTGACCTGGTAACTCGGCTGGGCATCAAAGGCAGTCGGCAGGTGCTTGGTGATGCGGAAAAACGGCTCAAAAATCTGCCGGATCGGCTGGCCAAACCCCTCGGCGCTGTCCTGCATACGGGCCGTCTGCCAGGGGTGGCCGCAGTCCCAGGGCGGCACCCGGCGCAGGCGGCCGTGGTAGAGGCGGCGCACCAGCACAAACGCAATACCAAAACTCAGCACCACACCCAGCAGGAAAATCACCGGCGCATAACTGGCCCGCTCCACATTCACCGGCACCAGCAGCCAGCTGTTGTTGTCCACCATCTGCGCCAGCCCGGCGCCCACCAGGCTACGTGTCACCGGGTCCATCAGCGCAATCACCTGGTTCGGAAACAGGCCCAGCAGCACACAACCGGCCACCAGCCACAACATGCCCAGTCGCTCCCAGCGCCCGGCGTCATGCGCCTGGGCCAGCTTGGCCTCACGCGGCTGGCCCAAAAACACCACCCCAAAATACTTGACCATGGTGAAGCCCGAGAGCGCCGCCACCAGCGCAATCAGTGCCGCCATCACCGGCACCAGCATGTCCAGAAACGAGCCCGGCAGCCCGGTAGTGAACAAGAAACTTTGCAACAACAACCACTCGGCGACAAACCCGCCAAACGGCGGCAAACCCGCGCAGGCCAGCACCCCCACCAAGGTCGGCCAAGCCACCCAAGGCATGTAACGCATCAGCCCACCCAGTTTGCCCAGGCTGCGCTCACCGGTGGCATGCAACACCGCGCCGGTGCTGCAAAACAGCAGGCCCTTGAAAAACGCATGGCTGAGCATGTGGTACAGCGCTGCAGTGAGCGCCAGCGCCGACAGCGCCTGCATGTGGTAGCTGGAAAACAGCAATGCCAGCCCGATACCGGCGGCCATCAGCCCAATGTTTTCAATGCTGGAATAAGCCAGCAGGCGCTTCATTTCAACCTGCACCGTGGAGAACACCACACCAAACAACGCGGTGGCCAACCCCAGGCCCATCAACAACACCCCCCACCACCAGAGCCGCGTTTGTAGCAGGTCAAATGACACCCGCAACACCCCATACAGCGCAATCTTGAGCATCACCCCACTCATCAGTGCGGACACCGGTGAGGGCGCTGCCGGGTGCGCCTCGGGCAGCCAGGCGTGTAAGGGCAATAACCCGGCCTTGGCGCCAAAACCGAACACCGCCAGACAGAAGGCCACCGAGGCCCAGAACGGGCTCAGGTGTTGGGCACGCATGTTGGCAAAAGTGTAGTCACCGGTGTTGGCCTGCAACACCCCAAAACACAGCAGGATACCCAGCGCGCCCACGTGCGCCACCAGCATGTAGAGGTAGCCGGCGCTGCGGATTTCGGGGATGCGGTGGTTGGCCAGCACCAGGAAGAAGGAGGAAAACGCCATGGTTTCCCACATCACCATGAACACATAGGCATCGTCAGCCAGCACCACCATCACCATGCTGGCCAGAAACACGTGGTATTCCAGGCACAACAACCCAGGCGGTGTGCCCTCCCCCTGGCGGAAATAACCCGCTGCAAAGGTCGACACCCCGGCCGACACGCCACCGATGAGCAACAGGAAAAAAGCTGAGAGGCTGTCCAGGCGGAAATGGAACGGCAACTGCGGCAAGCCCAGCGGCAACACGACCGTCTCGGTACTGGCAAAGGCGGCACTCAGCGCCACCGCCATCAGGCCCACCGAGGCCACAGCGCCCAGCGGAAACAGCAGGGTCGAGACAATCCGAAAACGCCGCAGTGCCGCGATACCCGCCACACCGATCAACAACCAGACCACAACAACCAGCAACACCCAATCCAGATGGATCCAAGTGGTGGCCGGGGCAAAACTGTTCATGTAGCGGCAACAAATGTGAAGAGGGGGAGGCCTCGGATATTACACCCCCCCTTTTTGGGTGTTAGCCACCCGCAAGCTGGCGGGCGCACAATAGCCGCGCCGGGCTAAAATGCCGCAACGAGACCTCACACCATGAACCTTTTCTACCGCCCCAAGTACGAATCCGAAATCACGCAGTTCCTCAAGGGGCTCAAGGCCAACAACCCGGCCATCGTGCAAGGCCAGCGCCAGGGCCGTAGCCTGTTGTGGGACAAGGCGGTGGACCGCGAGGCCGCCGCGCAGTTCCGTGAGGCCAGAGTGGCGCAACAGCCCTACGTTTACCAAAGCGCCGGTGAGTAACAGGCTTTTTGGCCTGTAGCCCTTACATATCAAGCGTCTTCAGCTATTTAATAAATAGCGATATATCCGCGCAATGGTTGCATCGGCAGTGCCGGTCAGTTCAGCATCCGCCACCACCGCAGACATGCCCACGGTGGTGGACCAGGTGGCGGTGGCGCGCCTGTATGGTGAGCCGCTGTTCTCCTTGCCGCAGAATCTCTACATCCCGCCCGATGCGCTGGAAGTGTTTCTGGAGGCCTTTGAGGGCCCGCTCGACCTGCTGCTCTACCTGATCCGGCGCCAGAACTTCAACATCCTCGACATCCCCATGGCTGGCCTGACGCGCCAGTACATGCTGTATGTCGATGAAATCCGCCAGCGCAACCTGGAGTTGGCCGCCGAGTACCTGCTGATGGCGGCCATGCTGATCGAGATCAAGTCACGCATGTTGCTGCCGCCCAAACCGGTGGCGCAGGGCCAGGAGGCCGAAGACCCGCGCGCCGAGCTGGTGCGCCGCCTGCTCGAGTACGAGCAGATCAAGCTGGCCGCTGCCAACCTCAATGCGATACCGCAGTTCGGGCGCGACTTTGTAGTGGCGCAAGCCTATATCGAACGCTCCCTGCAGCCCCGTTTTGCCGACGTGAGTGTGCAGGAGCTGCAAGAGGCCTGGGCCGCCATCCTGCAACGCGCCCGGCTGGTGCAGCACCACAGAATCACACGCGAGGAACTGTCGGTGCGTGAACACATGAGCCAGGTGCTCAAGCGCCTGCAAGGCCACCGTTTTGTTGAGTTTGAAGACCTGTTCAACCCCGACAAAGGCGCGCCGGTGCTGGTGGTGACCTTCATCGCCCTGCTCGAACTTGCCAAGGAAACCCTCATCGAAATCACCCAGGCCGAGGCCTTTGCGCCAATTTATGTGCGCCTGGCCTACACACCGACCTGAACCCACACCCTGTCCACACCATGAACGCACGCCCTGCCAAATCCACACCACGTCCTCCTTTGGTATTCGATGTCCTGATCGTGGGCAGCGGCCTGGCGGGCTTGAGTGCCGCCCTGCTGCTGGCCCCCACCAAAAAGGTGGCGGTGATCACCAAACGTGCGGTCATGGAGGGCTCCAGCGGCTGGGCACAAGGTGGCATTGCGGCGGTCTGGAACAAGGACGACAGTTTTGAGGCCCACATCCAGGACACCCAGATTGCCGGTGCCGGCCTGTGTGACCCAGATGCCACCCGTTTTGTGGTGGAAAACGCCCCCAAAGCGATTGCCTGGTTGCAAACCATGGGTGTACCGTTCTCGCAGGAGGATGGCCAGCTGCACCTGACCCGCGAAGGCGGCCACAGCGCCCGGCGCATCGTGCATGTGACCGATGCCACCGGTGCGGCGGTACAAAGCACCCTGATCGACGCGGTCAAGAAGACCCCCAACATCAGCCTGTTTGAACAACACACCCTGGTCGATCTGATCACCACCGACAAACTCGGCCAGGCCGACAAACGATGCGTTGGCCTGTACGCACTCGACAGCGAGACCGACGAGGTCATCACCTTCGAGGCACCACAAACCATTCTGGCCACCGGTGGCGCAGGCAAGGTTTACCTCTACACCACCAACCCCGACACCGCCACCGGCGACGGCATCGCTGCCGCCTGGCGCGCCGGTTGCCGGGTGCAGAACATGGAGTTCATCCAGTTTCACCCGACCGCGCTCTACCACCCGCATGCCAAGTCTTTCCTGATCAGCGAAGCGGTGCGTGGTGAAGGTGGCCGACTGCTGTTGCCCGACGGCACCCGCTTCATGCAAAACCACGACGCTCGCCTAGAACTGGCACCGCGTGACGTGGTGGCGCGTGCGATCGACTTCGAGATGAAAAAAGGTGGCTTTGACTGCGTCTACCTCGACATCTCGCACCAGCCCAAAACCTTCCTACTGGAGCACTTCCCCAACATCTACGCACGCTGCCTGGAACTCGGCATCGACATCGCCAAACAACCTATTCCGGTGGTGCCCTCGGCCCACTTCACCTGCGGTGGTGTGTTGTCCGATCTGCATGGCCGCACCGACATCCCGGGTTTGTACGCAATTGGTGAGACCGCCTGCAGTGGCTTACACGGCGCCAACCGGCTGGCCAGCAACTCGCTCGTCGAATGTATGGTGTTTGCCCAAGCCACCACCACCGACATTGCCCAGGCCTCGACCCAGCCCATTGGCACCCTGCCGGTCTGGGATGAGAGCCGGGTCGGTGATGCCGATGAGGCGGTGGTGATCTCGCACAACTGGGACGAGTTGCGCCGCTTCATGTGGGACTACGTGGGCATCGTGCGCACCA
Organism: Rhodoferax fermentans; assembly: GCF_002017865.1. Taxonomy (NCBI): domain Bacteria; kingdom Pseudomonadati; phylum Pseudomonadota; class Betaproteobacteria; order Burkholderiales; family Comamonadaceae; genus Rhodoferax; species Rhodoferax fermentans. The sequence goes on from NZ_MTJN01000002.1 coordinate 710,183, forward strand.
ACAAACGGCTGGAGCGCGCCGCCCACCGCATCGAGCTGCTCAAAGGCGAAATCCAGGAGTTTTACGCCAACTTCCACGTCACCCGTGACCTGCTGGAGTTACGCAACCTGGTGCTGGTGGCCGACCTGATCGTGCGCTCGGCGCAGGCCCGCCACGAGAGCCGAGGCCTGCATTTCAGCCGCGATTACCCGGACCTGCTGCCTGAGGCGTTGCCCACCATCATGGGCCCACAACGCTGAGTCAGATCGTTTTTCGTCTGCGTTAGACTCGCGCCACTTTTTTTGGGGAGACACCCACATGACCGATCCCACCACCCAGAATGCCAGTCCTTACGGCACGCTGCCGCCAGCCAGTAGCCCGGCCACCCGCAAACCGGTCAGCCTGCCACGCCTGCTGGAAATGCATGCCCGTGGCGAGAAGATTGTCATGCTCACCGCCTACGACGCCACCTTTGCGGCGGTGGCCGATGCGGCGGGCGTGGAATGTATCCTGGTTGGTGATTCGCTGGGCATGGTCTGCCAGGGTCTATCGAGCACGGTGGGGGTGTCTTTGGAAACCATGCGTTACCACACCGAATGTGTCACACGGGGCGTGCGCCGGGTACAAGGCACGGCCTGGATCGTCAGCGACCTGCCCTACGGCACTTATCATGAGTCCAAGGAACAGGCGCTGCGCAGCGCGGTGGTGCTGATGCAGGCCGGGGCCCACATGGTCAAGCTGGAAGGTGGCGGCTGGACCGCCGATACGGTGCGCTTCCTGGTCGACCGGGGCATCCCGGTGTGTGCCCACCTGGGCCTGACGCCACAGACCGTGCACGCGCTCGGTGGTTACCGGGTCCAGGGCAAAACCACCGAATCAGCCACCCTCCTCAAGCGCCACGCACACGAACTGCAGGATGCTGGCGCCACCCTGATGGTGTTGGAGATGGTGCCCGCCGCGCTGTCGGCCGAACTCACCACCGAACTGAGCCACTGCGCCACCATCGGCATCGGTGCGGGCAAGGACACCGCCGGCCAGGTGCTGGTGTTGCACGACATGCTGGGCCTGAACCTGGGCAAGAACCCGAAGTTTGTGCGCAATTTCATGGCCGAGTTGCCCGGCATCCCGGGCCAGCACGGCATCAAGGAAGCCATCACCGCTTATGTACAAGCCGTCAAAAACGGCAGCTTCCCGGACAACGCCCTGCACGCCTGGTAAGCACAGGCAGCGGATTCAAGCACGGGCGCTGGCCACAGCCGGACCCGAACACCTCTTACTTTTTTGCAAGAAATCAGCCGCCAGCCCTTGTGCTGCCTCAATCTTTCACTATGAAAACCATACACACCATCACCGAGCTGCGTGAGCACCTGTCGGCCTTCCGGCACCCAACCTTTGTGCCCACCATGGGCAATTTGCACGACGGCCACCTGGCGCTGGTGCGCCAGGCCAAACCGCTCGGTGACGTGATGGTGACCAGCATTTTTGTCAACCGCCTGCAGTTTCTGCCGCACGAAGACTTTGACACCTACCCGCGCACGCTGGAGGCCGATTGCCACGCGTTGGCCGAAGCCGGTTGTGACGTGTTGTTTGCGCCCAGCGAAAAAGAGTTGTACCCGGAGCCACAGGGTTTCACCGTGCAGCCCCCCACCGAGCTGGCCAACATGCTTGAAGGCCATTTCCGGCCCGGCTTTTTTGGCGGCGTCTGCACCGTGGTGATGAAGCTGTTTGCCATCGTCGGCCCGCGGGTGGCGCTGTTTGGCAAAAAGGACTACCAGCAGCTGATGGTGATCCGGCGCATGGTGCAGCAGTTTGCCCTGCCCATCGAGGTGATTGGCGGCGAGACACTGCGAGCCGCCGATGGCCTGGCGCTGTCGTCACGCAACAACTACCTGAGCCCGACTGAGCGACAGGAAGCGGTGCAGCTCTCGCAAGCGCTCAAGACCATGGCCGAGGCGCTGCGTGGTGGTCAGACCGATCTGCCCGCGCTGGAAGCCCAGGCCATACACGCGCTCAAGGCACGCGGCTGGAAACCGGACTACCTGACCGTGCGCCAGCGCAACAACCTGCAAGCCCCCTCCGTCCACGAGCTGGCACCTTTGCTGGCCAACGCCGGGCTGGTGCTGCTGGCGGCAGCACGTGTGGGCAACACACGACTGATCGATAACCTGGAAATCTGATGCCAGACCACCCGGCGGCAAACCGGGTGCCGCAGGCCGTGCCATTGCGCGCCAAGGCGACGCAACAACACGGATGGTTGAGAAACGGGGTTAGCTGTAATAGGCCTCGACCGTGCCTTTGACCTTGATCAGCAGTGGTTTGCCGTGGCGGTCGCGGGTTTTGCCAGCAGGCACCTTGACCCAGCCTTCGCTGATGCAGTATTCCTCCACATCGGTACGTTCCTTGCCGTTGAAGCGGATGCCGATGTCGTGTTGGAACACGGCGGCGTTGTAAAACGGGCTGCGGGCGTCGATGGACAGATGGTCAGGCAACTCTGGGCGTTGGGTGGTGTCGTTCATGGTTCAAGGAAAAAGAGACCAGAGGTCGTTATAAATTCAATAGCATCTCAGGCAGCACCGATATGGGCTACCAGGCTTCCAGGCACAGGGCCTTGTTTGAGGGCGGCGGTGAAGGCCAGCATCCGGTCAATCGGCACGCGGGCGCGCAATCCCAGCGCCGGGTCGACATGGACCTCGTTGGCACCGGTTTCCAGCACCCGTGCTACGTCAGCCAAGCCGTTCATGGCCATCCATGGGCAGTGGGCGCAGCTTTTGCAGGTGGCGCTGTTGCCGGCGGTGGGCGCTTCAAGGAAGGTCTTGCCGGGGTTCAGCGTACGTAACTTGTGCATCATGCCGTTGTCGGTGGCCACGATGAAGGTTTTGGCATCCATCTCGCGTGCGGCGTTCAGGATGCCAGAGGTGGAACCCACCGCATCCGCCAGCGCCACCACCGCAGCGGGTGACTCAGGGTGCACCAACAGCTTGGCGCCGGGGTGTTCGTGCATCAGTTCTTCGAGCTCAAAGGCCTTGAACTCGTCATGCACGATGCAGGAGCCGCCCCACATCACCATGTCAGCGCCAGTTTCACGCTGGATGTAGCCACCCAGGTGCCGGTCTGGCGCCCACAGGATTTTCTGGCCCTGGTCTTTGAGGGCTTTGACAATGTCGAGCGCGCAACTGGAGGTGACCAACCAGTCCGAACGCGCCTTGACCGCCGCACTGGTGTTGGCATAGACCACCACGGTACGGTCCGGGTGGGCGTCGCAAAAGGCCGAAAACTCGTCCACCGGGCAACCCAGATCAAGCGAGCAGGTGGCGTCCAGATCGGGCATCAGCACGCGTTTTTCGGGCGACAAAATCTTGGAGGTTTCACCCATGAAACGCACGCCCGAGACCACCAGGGTGGTGGCCGCATGGTCACGGCCAAACCGCGCCATCTCGAGCGAGTCGCTGACGATGCCACCGGTCTCCTCGGCCAGGTCCTGCAGGTCCGGGTGCACGTAGTAGTGCGACACCATCACCGCGTTTTTTTCTTTGAGCAGACGGCGGATCTTGTCCTTGAGCGCGGCACGCTCGGCCGGACCAGGCTCCACCGGCACGCGCGCCCAGGCGTGTTTGGTGGCGCACACCGCGCCACCGGTGGGCGAGTTGTCCGGCTGTTCGTAGTCCACCGCCTTGATGGCCAGGGCGCTGTCGCTCATGGTGACTCCAGATTCAAAAGTGAGAGCATTCCCGCCAGGCTCAGAGCGGGTCATCGGCAAATCGCATCGAAAAATCGACGGCCTTGACGTTTTTCGTCAAAGCGCCAATCGAGATGCGGTCGACACCGGTGGAAGCAATCGCACAGACGCTCGACAGATTGACCCCACCCGACACTTCCAGCACCGCACGCCCGGCGGTGATACGCACCGCCTCGTGCAGGTGCATCAGGCCCATGTTGTCAAGCAGGATCATGGTGGCTCCAGCGTCCAGCGCTTCCTTGAGTTGCTCCAGGTTTTCAACCTCGATCTCGACAAAACGGGCCTGCGGCGCCACCTCAGCAGCACGCGCCAGAACCGCGCGTACACCACCAGCAGCGGCAATGTGGTTTTCCTTGATCAGCACCGCGTCATACAGGCCCAGCCGGTGGTTCACACCGCCGCCTGTGTGCACCGCGTACTTCTGCGCCAGGCGCAGGCCCGGCAGGGTTTTGCGGGTGTCCACGATGTTGGTACGGGCGCCAGGCACCTCGCACACCGCCTGCACAAAGTTCGCGGTTTTGGTGGCGACTGCGCTGAGCAATTGCAGGAAATTGAGCGCGGTGCGCTCGGCGGTCAACAAAGCACGCGCCTGCCCATGCACCTCCAGCACCACCTGATCGGCTGCGGCGCGGTGGCCCTCGCCAATGTGCCAGGTCAGTTCAACCGTCGGGTCGAGTTCTCGGAATGCCCGCTCGACCCAGGGCGCGCCACAAATCACCGCAGACTCACGCGCCACCACGGTGGCCCGGGCCAGGCGTGTGGGGTCCACCAGACCAGCGGTGAGGTCGGCCTCACCGACATCTTCGAGCAGAGCCCGTGCCACATCGGCCTGCGCCAGCGCCGCCACGGCTTCGGGGGAAAAATCAAAATAAGCTGCCATCGGATCCTCCTGCGTATTCTTTTAAACCAAAGCCGCCAGTTCGGTGGTGGGCTCACGCCCCATCAAACGCGCGACAGACTGGCGCGGTGTCATGCGTCCGTCCAGCAAATCGACCACTGCCTGGGCAATCGGCATGTCCACCCCCAGATGGGCGGCGCGCTGCACCACGGTGCGAGCACTGTAAACCCCTTCGGCCACATGGCCCAGGGCACCGGTGGCCTGCTGCAAGCTCTGCCCTTGCGCCAGCGCCAGACCCACCTGGCGGTTGCGCGACAGGTCTCCGGTCGCGGTCAGCACCAGATCTCCCAGACCACTCAGGCCCATGAAGGTCTCGGCACGGGCGCCTAGGGCGACACCCAGGCGCGTCATCTCAGCCAGGCCGCGTGTGATCAGGGCGGCACGGGCATTGAGGCCCAGGTTCAGGCCATCACACAGGCCGGTGGCAATGGCCAGCACGTTTTTCACCGCACCACCGACCTCCACCCCGACGATGTCGTCGTTGGCATACACCCGCAGCGCCGAACTGTGAAACGCTGCCACCAGCGCCTGGCGCACAACTTCATGGGCGCTGGCCGCCACCAGGGCGGTCGGCTGGCCACGCGCCACTTCAAGCGCAAAACTCGGGCCGCTGAGCACACCCGCTTGCATTTCAGGAGCAATACTCCCTTGTATTTCATGGGCTAGTAGCCCAAAAGGCTCAGAAACCGGGGCCTCAAAACCTTTGCACAACCAGGCCACGGGCACACGGCAGTTGCGCAGTATTGACAACATCTGGCGCAAAGCTGCCATCGGGGTGGCGACCACCACCAAGTCACAGGTGTTGACCAGCGCGGGCAGCTCGGCATCGGGCGCGGCACTGAATTGCAGCGCGGGCGCCAAGGCCACGCCGGGCAGGTAACGCTGGTTGGCACGCTGCTGCTGCAGCGCCAACACCTGGCTGGCATCACGCGCCCACAATGTGACCTGGTGCCCCGCGCCGTGTGCCGCCGCACTGCTGGCCAGCGCCGTGCCCCAAGCACCGGCACCCAGAACCATTATTTTCATAGCTGCTGAGGCAAGTGATTCAAGGGCTGCAGGCCAATACGGTCAATAACTTACTGAACCGCGGGGGTCTCTTCGGTTTGGGCGGCCTGCTGCTGCTCGTACATCGCCTGGAAGTTGATTTCCGACAGGTGCACCGGCGGGAAACCGCCGCGCTGGATCAGGTCAGACACATTGCTGCGCAAATACGGGTAGACGATTTGCGGGCAGGCGATGCCCATGATCGGGCCCATCTGTTCGGGCGGCAGGTTGCGGATCTCGAAAATACCGGCTTGAGAGGCTTCGACCAGGAACACGGTGCGCTCCTTGATCTTGGTCTGCACGGTGGCCGTCACCACCACTTCATACACACCGTCGGCCACGGTCGAGGCATTCACACCCAGCTGGATGTCCACCGTGGGCTGTTCCTGTTCAAGCAGGATGGCGGGTGAGTTGGGCTGCTCCAGAGAGGCTTCCTTCAGGTAAACGCGCTGAATCTGGAAAACGGGGTTGGGGGTATCGGACATAAGGTTCTCGTGGTTGGTAAATCAGGAGGGCACCCGGCGCTTGCAACGCCCCGGGCGCAAGAAAAAAGTCAGGACTGCAGCAGTGGCATCAGACCACCGCGTGCGTCGAGTGCCACCAGGTCATCACAGCCACCCACATGGGTGCTGCCGATGAAAATCTGTGGCACGGTGCGCCGTCCGGTGAGGCTCATCATCTGGTCACGTTGTTGCAGGTCCAGATCAATGCGGATCTCGTCGATGACCTCAACGCCGCGTGACTTGAGCAGTTGTTTGGCACGAATGCAGTAAGGGCAGACGGCCGTGGTGTACATCTTGACAGCTTGCATAAAGAGGGCTTTCGGTCAGAAGAGTCAGGCTTTTTCAACCGGCAAGTTGGCCGCGCGCCAGGCGCCCATGCCACCCGAGAGCGATTGCGCCTTCTCGAAACCGAGTTTTTTGGCCACAGCCACCGCGCGGCCGCTGCGCGCGCCCGAGCGGCACACCAGGATCAGGGGCAGAGCCTTGTTCTTGACCGCACCCGCCAATTTTTCTTCCAACTGGCCCAGGGGAATGTTTTTGGCACCCACCACATGCCCGGTCGCAAACTCGTCGGTTTCACACACATCCACCACCACCGCTTTTTCGCGGTTGATCAGTTGCACCGCAGCCTCGGCGCTCAAACCACCTGTCGCGCCACCTTTGATGAGCGGCCACAACAACATGCCACCAGATGCCAATGCCACGGCAATCATCATCCAGTTGTCGAGAATAAATTTCACTTGCGAATCCTTATGTTGAGAAATGACCTTAGCCGCGCATTTTAGAATGCGCTTGTTCCCATTACCGGCATCGATTGGAAACCATGCACAAGCTTGTCCTTATTCGCCATGGCGAATCCACCTGGAATCTGGAAAACCGATTCACAGGCTGGACCGATGTCGAGCTGACGCCGCTGGGCATCGAGCAGGCCAGACAAGCCGGGCGTCTGCTCAAGGCCGAGGGATATGACTTTGACGTGTGTTACACCAGCGTGCTCCAACGCGCCACCCACACCCTCTGGCATGTGCTCGACGAAATGGATCGCACCTGGCTGCCGGTGGTCAACAGCTGGCGTCTGAATGAACGCCACTACGGCGCCTTGCAGGGCCTGAACAAGTCCGAGACGGCCAAACAATACGGTGAGTCGCAGGTGCAAGTCTGGCGCCGCAGTTACGACACGCCCCCACCGGCTCTGGAAGCTACCGACCCGCGCTGTGAACGTGGCGACATCCGCTACAGCAAACTCGCACCCGACCAGATACCCCTGACCGAATGCCTCAAAGACACCGTGGCGCGTGTGATGCCGTTCTGGAACGACGCGCTGGCACCGGCTTCGCAACGTGGCAAACGGGTGGTGCTGGCGGCACACGGCAACTCGATCCGGGCTCTGGTCAAGTACCTCGACAACATCTCTGACAACGACATCGTGGGACTGAACATTCCCAATGGCATCCCACTGGTTTATGAGCTTGATGACGAGCTCAAACCGATTCGCCACTACTATCTGGGTGACGCTGAGGCGGCGGCCAAGGCCGCTGCCGCTGTGGCCGCCCAGGGCAAAACCTGAAATACACCGGACAGACACGGAACCCACAGCACAGTTCATGCTCCAAATGGCTCATCACACCCCGCATCCTCACGCTTTGGAATCAAAAATGGGTCACAAATTGAAAATCGTTGGCTTACTGTCTGCCGGAGCGCTGGCTGGCGCCTTGGCCAGCATCTCATTGCAAACCGCAGCCCGTGGCTCGCTCGCACCCTTGCCACTCGAAGAGTTGCAGCAACTGGCCGCCGTGTTCAGCATGGTCAAAAGCAACTACGTCGATCCGGTGGACGAGAAAAAACTCATCACCGATGCGATTGCCGGCATGGTGGCAGGGCTGGACCCCCATTCGGTCTACATGGATGCCAAGACCCTGAAAGATTTCAACGAAGGCACCACCGGCAAGTTTGTCGGCGTTGGCATCGAGATCACCCAGGAGGACGGCTACATCAAGGTGGTCTCACCCATTGAGGACTCACCGGCCTTCAAAGCCGGCCTCAAACCCAACGACCTGATCGTCAAGATTGACGACACCTTGGTCAAAGGGCTGTCGCTCAACGAAGGTGTCAAACGCATGCGGGGTGAGCCCGACACCAAGGTGCTACTGAGTGTGTTCCGCAAGGATGAGAACCGCACGTTTCAGGTGACCATCACCCGCGAACTGATCAAAACCCAGAGTGTCAAAGCCCGCATCGTCGAGCCCGGTTATGGCTGGGTTCGGCTGAGCCAGTTCCAGGAACGCACGGTGGCGGACTTTGCGCGCAAGGTGGAAGACATGTACAAGCAGGAGCCGCGCCTCAAAGGCCTGGTGCTGGATTTGCGCAATGACCCGGGGGGCTACCTGGACGCTGCGGTGGCCATCTCTGCCGCCTTCTTGCCCGAGAACGTTACCGTGGTGTCGGCCAATGGCCAGTTGCCCGAGAGCAAGTTCACTTACAAAGCCTCACCCCAGTTTTACGCCCGCCATGGCAACGACCCGTTGGCACAGCTGAACCCGGCCACCCGCAAGGCTCTCAGCACCGTGCCCCTGGTGGTGCTGGTGAACGAAGGTTCTGCTTCGGCCAGTGAAATTGTGGCCGGTGCGCTGCAGGACCACCATCGTGCCAAGCTGCTGGGTAGCCAGACCTTTGGCAAGGGCTCGGTACAAACCGCAGTGTGCCTGGACGGCGCATTCCGCATGGATAACTGTCCGACGGCGGCACTCAAGCTCACCACCAGCCGCTACTACACACCCAGCGGCAAGTCGATTCAAGCCAAAGGCATCGTGCCCGATGTGATGGTTGACGAAACCGAAGAGGGCAACCTGTTTGCGGCCCTGCGCACCCGTGAAGCTGACCTGGAAAAGCACCTGGCCAGTGGACAAGGTGATGAGGTCAAGGATGCCGCGCGCGAGAAAGTGCGCGAAGAAGCCCGCAAGAAACTGGAAGAAGAAATGAAAAAACCTGCGGCCGATCGCAAGTTGCCCGAGTACGGTTCAGACAAGGACTTCCAACTGCAACAAGCCATCAAACAACTCAAGGGTCAACCCGTGTTGGCCAGCAAAACCCAGGTCGAACGCGCTGAAGAGAAAAAAGAGAACTGAGTCGGTGCTAGCAGATGCAAGACAGCGACCTGCTGCGTTATTCGCGCCACCTCCTGCTCGACGAGATTGGTTTTGAAGGGCAAACACGTTTTCACCAGGCCCACGCACTGATCATTGGTGCGGGCGGCCTGGGCTGCCCCGCCGCGCTGTACCTGTGCTCAGCCGGTGTAGGCCAGATCACCGTGGTGGACCATGACACGGTTGACCTGACAAATTTGCAGCGCCAGATTGCCCACACCCAGGCCCGGGTTGGCTGGCCCAAGGTGGACTCGCTGCAGACCACCCTGGCGGCATTGAACGATCAGGTGCACGTCACCCGCATCCAGGCCCGGGCTGACGCGACGCTGCTGGACACCCTGGTCGCCCAGGCGGACGTGGTGCTGGACTGCTGCGACAACTTTGCCACGCGCCAGGCCATCAACGCGGCCTGCGTGAAGCACAACAAGCCACTGGTGTCGGGCGCTGCCATCCGTTTTGACGGGCAACTGGCGGTGTACGACCCGCGTGAGCCGGGCTCACCCTGCTACGCCTGCCTTTTCCCCCCAGAGACACCACCAGAAGACAGCCACTGCGCCACCCTGGGTGTGTTTGCACCGCTGGTGGGTGTCATCGGCAGTTTGCAGGCCGCCGAAGCACTCAAGCTATTGGGCGGTGTTGGGCAGCCACTCACCGGCCGTTTGCTGATGCTCGATGGCCGGGCCATGCACTTCACCGAGATCGGGCTCAGGCGCAATCCCAGCTGCCCGGTGTGTGGTCCACTCACTTCTGCTTGAAACCACCCTTGTCATCGGGCACAAAACAGCTGCCGTGACGTCGGCGAAAGTCACGCGGCAACTCGGGCTTGGACTGGGCAAACACACCAAGTTTGGCCTGGCGCGCCTGCGCTTCCTGCACCGCATATGGCCCCAGGCTGTGTCGCCAGCGGCTCGACCAGGCCCAGCCTTGATACACCAGGGCCTCGGCCACATCCTGCCCACCCACCTCGATCCGGGCCAGGCCCCGACCATAGTCATCCAAATATTGGACCTGCACTCTCAGCCGACGCTGCATCACCAGCGCACGCAAGGCGTCGCGCGCGGCCACACCACCACTCTGACAGAGCTCCGGGGCATCCACCCCCAACAGGCGCAGCTTGCGCGGTGCCCCGCCCGCCTCCGGCTCCACCCACAGGGTATCACCATCAGAAATGGACTCAGCCCTTGCAGCATAAGCCTCACCAGCTCCAACATGTGTAGCAAAAATGCTCACAAGCCCAGCCAGCAACAGGCGCTGGTAAAAGAACAATGTGTGTCTGCCTGTCAATTTGCACCCTTCTGTGACGATACACATCCAACAAAACTCACAAGAAGAAACCATGGAACAAACTCATCCATCAACCTCTGTGATAGGCCTGGGACAAATGTCAGACCTGTTAGACTCAAAACATCCCAACACCTGCCGCCACCTTGAGTTCATCGACTGCCTCCCCTCTGGTTGATTTGCGCCAATTGCGGCTGGACGATGCTCGGGCATTGCTGGAGCACAGTGGCCAACGCCTGCCTGACCGGCACTCGGACTCCACCGAGTTTTTGCAGGCTGTGATCGACAAACTCAGCGAGTTGTCCCTCAAAGACCCGCTGACCGGCCTTTCCAATCGGCGCTATTTTCAGAGCATCCTGATGCGCGAGATCGAGATGGTGGCACGCTCAGGTGAGTCTGCGCTGCTGCTGATGCTCGATATTGACCATTTCAAGAGTGTCAACGACCAATTCGGCCACCCGGCGGGTGACGCGGTGCTGCAAGCGGTTGCCAAAACACTGGCAGGCTGTGTGCGCCCGATGGACACCGTGGCGCGTTTTGGTGGTGAAGAGTTCGCCATCATCTTGCCGAGCTGCCAGGGTCAATATGGCCTGCAGGTTGCAGAGCGGATTCGTGACTCCGTCAGTGCGTTGAAGGTGGAGTTGCCATCCGGCGTGGCCCTGCGGGTGACCATCAGCATTGGTGGCGCGTTTGCACCGCGCTGGGTGCGCTCAACCTCCGAGCTGTGGGTGGACCGGGCCGACATCGAGTTGTACCGCGCCAAATCGGAAGGTCGTGACCGCGTGTGTATCGAGGCGCAGCCGATGCTGGCGGTCAGCGCCGAAGAAAAGAATTTGCTGTTTGGTCCCCTCTCCTTGGGTGACCCAGCCTGGATTGAGAGCATTGCCAACGATGGTTCTACCGGTTCGTCAGGTAGCGTTATGAACAGAGTGAACTGAAATGAACGACGAAACGCGACCCACTGCAGAACGCCCCGTGGCAAAACCTGGCCCAATCAAGCCCTTGGGCAAGGTGGTGGCCGTCACCAGCGGCAAAGGCGGCGTGGGCAAGACGTTTGTATCAGCCAACCTGGCTGCCGCTTTGGCCAAACGCGGCCAAAAAGTGCTGGTGCTGGACGCCGACCTGGGGCTGGCCAATCTGGACGTGGTGCTCAACCTGTACCCGAAGATCACGCTGCACGATGTGTTCACCGGCAAAGCCAAACTCGAAGAGGCGATTGTGCGGGCGCCGGGTGGGTTCTCGGTGTTGCTGGCTGGCTCGGGCATGGTGGAGTACTCCCGCCTGACCCCCACCGTGCGGCAAGATTTTTTACACATCATGTCGGGCTTGCTACCGCACTACGACATCGTGTTGCTCGACACCGGTGCCGGCATTTCGGACGTGGTGCTGTTTGCAGTGTCTCTGGCCTCCGAGGTGCTGGTGGTGGCCACACCTGAGCCCACCTCTTTGACCGACGCCTACGCCACCATCAAAGTGTTGGTGGGCGAGCAGCAACGGCGCACCATCCGCATGGTGATCAACCAGACCGCACGCATGGGGGATGGCCGCGCCATCACCACCCAGCTGCAGCAGGTGCTGGACCGTTTTGTGGTGGCTAAGCCGGGTGAAAAAGTTCGCCTGATCCACATGGGTGACATCCCGGCTGATACTGCGGTGCGCCAGGCGGTGATGCGCCGTCAACTGCTGATCCTGTCCACGCCGGGTTGCCCGGCGGCGCTGGCGGTGTCGCAACTGGCCGGCAAGATAGAAGACACCCTGATCAACAAACCCCTGTGAGCTGGCGCCCGGCAGCCCGTAGCCATGCGGACTGGACTCTGCTGGTTACGGATGCGTAGCCACACCCGATAGGTCTAGTCTGTTGGGTGTTGTGCCAATATGGCAGTCAACAAGCCCGGGAAGCGACTGTCGATGTCTGCGCGGCGCAGCGAGTTCATGTGGATGGTGCCGTTGTTTTCGGTGCGCACCAATCCCGATTCGCGCAATACCTTGAAATGGTGCGAGACGGTAGATTTCGGCCGTCCGCCGTCAAGGTCGCCGCAGGTCGCCACCTCCACACCCGCCAACTGCCGGACGATCTCCAGGCGGATCGAGTCGCTCAAGGCGTAAAGCACCCGCTCAAGTGAGAGTTCGCTGGCAGCGGGGTGTTTGTAGGGGCGCATGAGCAGCATCATACACTGCGGGCTATACTCCTTCTATAGTTCGATAATCTTCGAAATATAGAACTGAACATTTCCTATCTGCAAAAGGCCCGCCATGTCCGCTTTATTCCAACCCTTCCAACTCAAAGACATCACGTTGCGCAACCGCATCGCCATCCCGCCGATGTGCCAGTACATGGCCGTCGACGGCCTGGTCAACGACTGGCACCTGTCGCATTACGCCAGCATGGCGCGCGGCGGAGCCGGGCTGGTGATTGCCGAAGCAACGGCGGTCGCGCCCGAAGGTCGCATCACGCCGGGTTGCGCCGGGATCTGGAATGACGCCCAGGCGCAAGCCTTTGTGCCGCTGGTGCAGGCGGTCAAGGCGGCCGGTTCGGTGCCGGGCATCCAGATCGGACACGCTGGCCGCAAAGCCAGCGCCAATCTGCCCTGGGAAGGCGACGACCACATCGCCGAAGGGGATGCGCGCGGCTGGCCAACCATTGCGCCGTCCGCCATCGCTTATGGCGCGGGCCTGCCCAAGCTGCCGCGCGCGATGAGCCTGGATGACATCACACGTGTGCGCCAGAACTTTGTCGACGCCGCCGTGCGTGCACGCAACGCCGGTTTTGAATGGCTGGAATTGCACTTTGCCCATGGTTACCTGGCGCAGAGCTTCTTTTCCGCGCATTCGAACCAGCGCGACGACCTCTATGGCGGCAGTGTTGAAAACCGCGGGCGTTTTCTGTTGGAGACACTCAAAGCGGTGCGTGAGGTGTGGCCGGAAAGCCTGCCGCTGACCGTGCGTTTTGGTGTGCTCGAATACGATGGTCGCGACGAACAGACGCTGCTCGAATCGATCGCCCTGGTGCGCGACTTCAAGGCGGCCGGCATGGACATGCTCAGCGTCAGCGTCGGCTTCACCATTGCAGAAACGTCGATCCCTTGGGGTCCGGCCTTCCTGGCTCCAGTGGCAGAACGTGTGCGCCGGGAAGCCAATGTGCCAGTGTCATCCGCCTGGGGTTTTGGCACACCAGAGATTGCAGAACGGGTCGTCAAAGAGCAGCAGTTGGATCTGGTGATGGTTGGTCGTGCACATCTGGCCAATCCGCACTGGGCGTATTTCGCCGCCAAGGAACTCGGCGTCGAGCGTGCGTCGTGGACGCTGCCTGCACCTTATGCCCATTGGCTTGCGCGTTACTGAGCACATCTGTCACCTGCCAACCGTGCTGCGCGCAGGCGGCGCGGCTGTGAAGGTCATAACAGGCGAGGCACCCTCTTCGCCTGAACCGCTTGCCACAAACTGTTTGGCCGAGCAATAGCCTGTCAGGCGGTGATGATCCAACCTTCCAGCGGGTCCATGTTGGCGGGTAAACCATAGGCGCTGTCACCCGCTTCAAACCGGGCTTGCGCCCAGGCCGCCTGCATCAGGCACAAGACCGCGTCGAGCGCATCTCCCCGTGCATCGTCCACCAGGACATCGTGCTGGGCGTGACTCAGCTTCAGACGCAGCCCGAGGCGGGTCCTGCCTTGCTCCAGCGCGGTGACCAGGTCTTTACGGGCGATCAGGCGATCCGGTGTCTGGTTAGCCTTGTCATCACTTTTGTAGCTGCGCCGACCCAGCACCTCACGCGCCAGCAAGCCAGGATAGGCCTCCAGCGCGATGCGTGGTGTTGACTCGCCCTGTTCGCTGCCCAATGCGCAAGACAGGCCCGGCAAGCGCACACCGGCTTGCAGCAACAAGGGCACCCCAGCATGCAACATGAAGGCCACCGGAGGATTGACCCATTTCATGCTCGGGCTGCTGCCCGCCAGAAAATCGGTGGCTCGGTGTGCAAACTTGCCACCGAAGGGGCGTTCATGGCAGAACGCGGCAAAACTCGCCCGGATCTGCTCCCGGCTGAGCGACTGGTAGTGCGTGATGCAGGCCAGCCAGTCGGTCGGCCAGTTCAGGGTTTCAACCAGTTCACGTGGCAGACCAAACGGCAGATCGAACCCACCCAGCCAAGGGCCGCTCTGCTGCAGCCAGTCGGCAACGGCCGACAGGCTCTCGAGTTGCACCAATTTTGATAGCACAACACGCCCATGGGATAAGGACCCAATGGCAATAACAATAGGTTTTTTGCGGCTGGGGGCGCTGGAGAAATCGCAGCCCAGCAAGACCGGGCTCAGGCCAGCCGCGGGCGCCAAGGCAGTGGCCACACCAGGACAGCGATCAGGCCCGGCCAATCACCGAGGCGGTGACCATCAACTCTTCGAGCAAGGCCATCGACACTTTGCCCGAGGCGGAATACGGGTCCAGCTCGGGCTTTTCAGCGTACTTGAGCAGGATCGAGACGTTGACACGCGTCATGTTGACCTCACCCATGGTCCAGCCCGCAAAGCGCCGCTCGGTGATCTCTTCGTAGTGCAGCAGCACCACATCCTTGTGACGGGCATCGCGCTGGATCTGGTTGTAGAGCTGGCTGATGGCCATGCGACCCCCTTCGATCACCTGCAAGAAGATGCCCCCGCCATAACACAGGACCCCGGTGATGCCGCTGTTGGGGTTGCGGGTGCGGCATTCGTGCAGGATGGCTTCGATGGTTTCGGGGCAGGCGTCAATCGCCCGGCTGGCGTAAAGCAAACGTACCAACATGATCAGCCTTTCTGGGGAATCAATGACAGAAATTCGCGGCGCAAGTTGGCATCCTTGAGAAAACTGCCACGCATGACCGAATTGATCATCTTGCTGTCCACGTCTTTGACACCACGCCAGCTCATGCAAAAGTGGCTGGCCTCCATGACGATGGCCAGACCGTCGGGCTGGGTTTTGCGCTGGATCAGGTCGGCCAGTTGCACCACTGCCTCTTCCTGGATCTGCGGGCGCCCCATCACCCATTCAGCCAGCCGGGCGTATTTGGACAGGCCAATCACATTGGTGTGTTCATTGGGCAGCACACCAATCCAGATCTTGCCCATGATCGGGCAAAAGTGGTGGCTGCAAGCGCTGCGCACCGTGATCGGGCCCACAATCATCAACTCGTTGAGGTGTTCGGCGTTGGGGAATTCGGTGATCGTCGGAGCCGGGACATAACGCCCCTGAAACACCTCCTTGAGGTACATCTTGGCGACACGCCGGGCGGTTTTGTCGGTGTTGTGGTCGTGCTCGGTGTCGATCACCAGGCTGCCGAGCACACCCTTCATCTTTTCTTCGACCTCATCAAGCAACAACTCGAGTTCACCGGGCTGGATGAACTCGGCAATGTTGTCGTTGGCATGGAAGCGTTTGCGCGCGGCCTTGATGCGCTCGCGGATTTTGACGGATACCGGGGTGCCTTCGTCGGTGTCAACAGGGTTCATGAGGTTCATGGTAATCAATTGTTTGGCTGATGATGGTATCAGTCTTTTGTTTCAAGGGTTATTGGGCTCTACCCCTTTTCCATAAAGGGCATATTGCTATCAATTTAATACCTCTTGCCGGTCAGCAAAAGCAGCGCATGCATCACCAGCAAAGCCACCCGATCCAGCAGCTTCTGGCCCAGGGAACGCTGTGCATGCTGGTGGGTGTCGAGCCGCACCGCATGGTGTGCCAGCGCCTGTTCCAAGGCGGTACTGAGCGTGCCGGCAAAAGCCGCATCGTTGACCACCACATTGGCCTCACGGGCCAGCAACAGGCTCAAGGGATCGATGTTGGACGACCCCACCGTGGCCCAATGCCCATCCACCACCGCCACCTTGGCGTGTAAAAAACTGCTCTGGTACTCGTAAATCTCGACACCACCGGCCAGCAGATAACCGTAAAGGGCCCGAGTGCCGTGGTAGGACATGAAGTAGTCGTAGCGACCCTGCAGCAACAGGCGTACCCGCACACCACGCTGCGCAGCGCTGACCAGGCTGCGGCGGATCTTGCGGCTCGGTAAAAAGTAGGCGTTGGCCAAAATGATGTCTTTGCGTGCTTCACCCAGCGCCTGGCTGTAGGTCCGCTCGATGCGCGCGCGAAAACGCACGTTGTCACGCAACACCAGTTGCGCCAACGCACCCCGGCCTTTAGCTGGCGACTGGCTGGGGATGGGTTCCTCATGCACCGCCTGCTGCAAGGCCTGCCAGGCACCCGCCCAATCCACCTGCTGAGCACTGCGCACCATCTGGCGACGCCACCAAAACTGCGCCATGGTGGCGTGAACCTCGCGCACCAGCGGGCCAGTGATACGCACCATGAAATCAAAACGCGGCGCCTCCAGCGGGCCATAGTGCGGATCCCACCAGTCATCCAGGATATTGATGCCACCACAATACGCCAGCTTGCCGTCCACCACACACAGTTTGCGGTGCAATCGGCGCCAGCGGCTGGGCAGCAGCAGCCCAAAGGTGCCCAACGGGGCAAAAATCAGCCAGTGCACACCCGCCGCGTCAAAACGCTGAGGCCAGGACTCGGGCAAACCAGGTGTGCCGACACCGTCCATCACCAGATAGACCTGCACCCCGCGTTGGGCAGCATGCACCAGCGCCTGTGCCACCCGCTCGCCACTGCCGTACACCTGGAAAATATAGGTTTCCAGCCGCACCTCGTGGGTGGCGGCATCGATGTCAGCCACCAAAGCATCAAAAAAAGCCTGGGCGCCTTGCAACAGGCTCAGCTGGTGACCCGCCGTGTACTCAGGCATGCACGAACCTCATGCGCCCATCTCAAACTCGGCGATCAGCGGCAAATGGTCCGACATGCGCCACCAGGCACGGCCTTGGGGCGCGGCCAGACTGATCGGTGTCAGCCCCCGCGAAAACACATGGTCGAGCTGGGCCAGCGGCAGTCGTGCGGGAAAAGTTGGCTGCGCTGGGCCAGACCAGCACTGCAGACCCATGCTGGCCAACGCAGCGCCGAGCCGCCAGCCCCCTTCGTTGAAGTCCCCGGCAATCAACAAAGGTGCGTCTGCGGGTACTTCGCGCTGCACAAAACGCTGGAGCTGGGCCACCTGGCGCACCCGGCTGGCGCGCACCAGACCCAGATGCACCACCAACACGTGCAGGCTGCGGCCATGGATCAGCAGCTCCACATGCAAGAGACCACGCTGTTCAAAACGGTGGTCACTCATGTCCTCATGCTGGTGGGTCACCACCGGCCAGCGCGACAGCAGCGCATTGCCGTGTTCACCATGCCGGGTGATGGCGTTCGTCCGGTACACCGAGCTGTAGCCCGGCGGTGCCAGAAAATCCGCCTGCCCGCCCGCCGGCCAGTGTTGAAAACGCTTCTCCTCACGTCGATTGATGTGGCGAACCTCTTGCAAACACACCACGTCGGCGTCAAGCACCTGCACCGCGTCGGCCAGGTTATGGATCTCCAGGCGACGTATGGGCCCCAGCCCTTGCACACCCTTGTGGATGTTGTAGGTCACAACGCGGATAGTTTGCGTGGGAACGGTCATGACACACCCTTGCGTCTGGCCAGGCGCGGCAACATCAGGCAGGCTTCGGCATTGGAAGGTGAAAAACAGCGTTCAGCGGCCTGGGCATATGGCAACCACTGGCAATGGGTGTGTTCACCGGGGTTCAACCGCACCGGCGTGTTGGCAGGCACTTCCAGGCCAAACAGATGTTCGGTGTTGAGCACCACCCCTGGGGCATAACGGTGACGCCAGCGGGGATAAATTTCGTAAACGTTCTCCAGCCCCCAGTCGTGCAAATGGGGCTGCAAAGCCGCACCCTCGCGGCAGTCCAAGGCGGTTTCCTCAAACACCTCGCGCCGGGCGGTCTGCTCAAAGCTCTCGTCCACATGGTCCTTGCTGCCAGTGACCGATTGCCAAAAATCAGGCACATCGGCGCGCTGGATCAGCAACACATCCAGCGCCGGGGTGTAAATCACCACCAGCACGGACTCGGGGAGTTTGAACGCGGTCATGGTTTCCAAAAAACAAAAGGGCGCTCCCAGGAGCGCCCTTTGATTCTGCCTGAAGCCGCAATGTCCGTGGATCAGGCTGGCTTGACCAGATCGGCATTGCGCAGGCGGATGTGCAATTCGCGCAACTGCTTTTCGTCCACCAGAGACGGGGCCTGTGTCAGCAGACACTGGGCACGCTGGGTTTTCGGGAAGGCGATCACGTCGCGGATCGACTCGGCACCGGTCATCATGGTGACGATGCGGTCCAGACCAAAGGCCAAGCCACCGTGCGGCGGCGCGCCGTATTGCAACGCGTCGAGCAGGAAGCCAAACTTGAGCTGGGCTTCTTCGGGCGTGATCTTGAGCGCGTCAAACACTTTCTGCTGCACATCGGCACGGTGAATCCGCACCGAGCCGCCACCCATTTCCCAGCCGTTGAGGACCATGTCGTAGCCCTTGGAGATGCATTTGCCCGGATCGGTGACCATCAGGTCCTCGTGCCCGTCCTTGGGCGCGGTGAAGGGGTGGTGCACGGCCATCCAGCGGTCGGACTCGTCGTCGTACTCGAACATCGGGAAGTCCACCACCCACAGGGGCGCCCAGCGGTCTTCGAACAGGCCGTTGTTCTTGCCAAACGCGCTGTGGCCAATCTTGATGCGCAAGGCACCGATGGCATCGTTGACGATCTTTTCCTTGTCGGCGCCAAAAAACAGCAAGTCGCCGTCTTGGGCACCGGTGCGTGCCAGCACTTCGGCAATGGCCTTGTCATGCAGGTTCTTGACAATCGGGCTTTGCAGGCCGTCGCGTCCCTTGGCCAGGTCGTTGACCTTGATCCAGGCCAGGCCCTTGGCACCGTAAATCTTGACAAACTCACCGTAGCTGTCGATCTCGCCACGTGACAGGCCGGAACCTTCCCGAGCGCCACCGGGCACCCGCAAAGCCACCACACGGCCACCTTTCATGTTGGCCGCACCCGAGAACACCTTGAAGTCCACATCACCCATGACGTCGGTGAGTTCGGTGAATTCGAGCTTGACGCGCAAATCCGGCTTGTCGGAGCCAAAACGCAACGCCGCTTCCTGGTAACTCATCACCGGGAACTCGCCCAGGTCCACACCCAAGGTGTTCTGGAACACGGTCTTGATCATGCCCTGGAACAGGTCGCGGATGTCTTCCTCTTCCATGAACGAGGTTTCGATATCGATCTGGGTGAACTCAGGCTGGCGGTCAGCGCGCAGGTCTTCGTCACGGAAACACTTGGTGATCTGGTAATAACGGTCAAAACCGGCCACCATCAGCAACTGTTTGAACAGCTGCGGGCTTTGCGGCAGGGCAAAAAAGTGACCGTCATGCACCCGGCTGGGCACCAGGTAGTCGCGCGCACCTTCGGGGGTGCTCTTGGTCAACATCGGGGTTTCGATGTCGACAAAACCATGGGTGTCCAGGAACTTGCGCACTTCCATCGCCACGCGGTAGCGCAGCATCAGGTTGTTTTGCATGTAGGGGCGACGCAGGTCCAGCACACGGTGGGTCAGACGGGTGGTCTCACTGAGGTTCTCTTCGTCGAGCTGGAACGGCGGGGTCACAGAAGGGTTGAGCACCTTCAACTCGTGGCACAACACCTCGATCTTGCCGCTCTTCAGGTTGTCATTGACGGTGCCGTCCGGACGTGCACGCACCAGGCCTTTGACCTGGATACAGAACTCGTTGCGCAAGTCTTCAGCCACCTTGAACATCTCGGCACGATCCGGGTCACACACCACCTGGACATAACCTTCGCGGTCACGCACATCGACAAAAATGACACCGCCATGGTCACGCCGACGATTGACCCAGCCACACAGAGTCACAGTTTGGCCCAGCAGGGCCTCGGTCACCAGACCACAATATTGAGAACGCATTGCCATAAACAGCTTTCAAAAGTCACCCCAACGGGTGACAAGGTTGTCAAAAAACTAGGGGTGGGTGGGGGGTGTTCCCACACCCGGCGCCACCGAACCCATCGAAATCACATAGGTCAGGGCCTCATCCACACTCATCTTGAGCTCGATCACATCAGCTCGCGGCAACATCAGGAAAAAACCGCTGGTCGGATTCGGGGTGGTCGGCACATAGACGCTGACAAAGTCATCACCCAGGTGGCTGGCGACCTCACCGCTCGGGGAGCCAGTCTGAAACGCAATGGTCCAGCTGCCAGCACGCGGGTACTGCACCAGCAAGGCGGTGCGAAAAGCATTGCCATTGCTGGAGAACAGGGTGTCTGACACCTTCTTGACACTGTTGTAAATCGACTTGAAGACCGGGATGCGGGTCAACAAGCGCTCCCACTGCCCCAGCCACCAGCGACCAGCGACGTTCGAGACCATGGCGCCGGTCAACAACAGGCCGGCAAACACCAGCACCGGACCTAAGCCGGGAATATGCTTGAGCTGCTCCCAGAACGCAGCATCGGTTTCAGGAGAAATGGCCTGGAGCCCCGTCACCACCCCCTGAAAAACGCCATCGAGCAAACCCATCAGCCACAGCAGCACCCAGATGGTGACCGCCAGCGGCAACCACACCAACAAACCAGTGAGCAGGTATTTTTTAAAAGACACGTTGACTTTCAGTAAAGAATCAGCTGTGGCAAGCACAACCACCGGCACAGCCCGCAGCCGGGGCCGCCGCTGTCTCGGTCGTTGCAGCAGCCGGGGTGCTGGCAAGCGCAGCCGCCGAATCACCCGCAGCTGCTGGCGCGGCTACAGCAGCGCCGCTGCCACCTTTGAAATCGGTGGCATACCAGCCCGAGCCTTTGAGCTGGAAGCCAGCGGCCGTCACTTGTTTGGAAAAGCTGGATTTGCCGCAGTGCGGGCACTCGGTGAGCAAAGGATCAGACACTTTCTGCAACACATCCTTGGCAAACCCGCAGGAATCACATTTATAGGCATAAATCGGCATGGTGTTCAGATCTCCGGGAAAGAGTCGCAAAGCCTGTCATTATAAAGTGGCAGCCTAAAACACCCGCACCCGAACCAAAACCTGCATCACCACCAGCCCCAGGATAAAGCCAACACCGCCATACACCAGGGTGGACAACAAACGGTTGGTCTTTTTCTGCTCCTGCAGCAACGCCTGGACCTCCTCACCCCGGCTGCGGGTGTTGGTGTGCAGGAAGTCGACCAGCAAGCGCGGCAACTCGGGCAACAGCTTGGCATACAGCGGCCCCTCGTTGCGCAGCTGCTCGAACAGTTTTTTGGGCCCCACCTGGTCCAGCATCCATTTCTCAAGAAACGGTTTGGCGGTGCTCCACAGGTCCAGATCCGGGTCCAGCTGGCGTCCCAGACCCTCGATATTGAGCAAGGTTTTTTGCAGCAACACCAGTTGCGGCTGGATCTCGACCTGGAAACGGCGGGAGGTCTGAAACAGGCGCATCAACAAGAAGCCCAGAGAAATCTCTTTGAGCGGCCGGTCAAAGTAGGGCTCACACACCGAGCGGATAGCGGACTCCAGCTCATCGACCCGAGTCGACTCGGGCACCCAGCCCGATTCGATGTGTAACTCGGCCACGCGTTTGTAATCACGCCTGAAAAACGCGGTGAAATTCTGCGCCAGATACTCTTTGTCGGTTTCGGTCAAGGTGCCGACAATGCCGAAGTCCAGCGAGATATACCGGCCAAAGGTGGCGGGTTCCAGGCTCACCTGGATGTTGCCCGGGTGCATGTCAGCGTGGAAAAAGCCGTCACGAAACACCTGGGTGAAAAAAATCGTCACCCCGTCACGCGCCAATTTGGGAATATCCACGCCCGCCGCACGCAGCCGCTCGACCTGGTTGATCGGCACACCCTTCATGCGCTCCATCACCATCACATCGGGCATGCAGTAGTCCCAGAACATTTCGGGGATCAGCACCAGATCCAGGTCGGCCATATTGCGGCGCAACTGGGCCGCGCTGGAGGCCTCACGCACCAGATCCAGCTCGTCGTGCAGGTACTTGTCGAACTCGGCCACCACCTCGCGGGGTTTGAGGCGTTTGCCATCATCCGACAGGTTGTCCACCCAGCCGGCCATCATGCGCATCAGGTCCAGGTCTTTGTCGATCACCGTCAGCATGCCCGGGCGCAGCACCTTCACAGCCACATCTCGCTGGCGACCATCGCGGTCCCGAATGACGGCAAAGTGCACCTGGGCAATCGAGGCACTGGCCACTGGTTCGCGCTCGAACGAGACAAATATGTCTTCCAGTTTTTTCTTGAAAGCCTTCTCAATGATGGCCACCGCCACACCACTTGGAAAAGGCGGAACACGGTCCTGCAGTTTGGCCAGCTCATCGGCAATGTCGACCGGCAGCAGATCGCGCCGGGTGGACATCACCTGACCGAACTTGACAAAAATGGGGCCCAGGCTTTCCAGTGCCTGGCGAATGCGCTGGCCGCGCGGGGCGCTTAAATCGCGCCCCCAGGACAGGGTACGCGCCAGCCGCTTGAGCCAAGGGGCCTTCTGGCTGGACAACACCAGTTCATCCAGTCCGTGGCGCAACAACACCCACAGGATGAAAACACCGCGAATAAGACGCCTCATCGGGCTGCTTGACCTGGAACGAGGGTCGATGC
This sequence comes from Rhodoferax fermentans, assembly GCF_002017865.1. Classification (NCBI taxonomy): domain Bacteria; kingdom Pseudomonadati; phylum Pseudomonadota; class Betaproteobacteria; order Burkholderiales; family Comamonadaceae; genus Rhodoferax; species Rhodoferax fermentans. The sequence continues at coordinate 733,348 of NZ_MTJN01000002.1, forward strand.
CTTGGTCACAAATTGGCGCACCGCCATCACCAGATTCATGCTCCACTGGCACATCACACGCGCAGGTACGTCACCCAGGATACGCGCCAGATCTTCCTCGATGTCCCAGCGCACGTGCTCGGTGAGCCAGTTGACCTCGGCCGCCAGTTGCACATCTCCTTCAATACGCACCGCAGGCTTGTCGCCGCGCAAGGCGCTTTGTGCCAACACCAAGGGGGATTCTTCTGTGACGGTCAACACCAGGTCCGCTGGCACATGCGCTGGTGCCAGATCCAGCAAACCCGCAGGAGTGGCCTGCAACTTGAAGGAAAAATGACGCCATTGCACCAGCACCACACGGCCCTTTTGGCGCACCAAACGGGCCGTGGCCTCACTTTCCTGCATCAACACATGGTTGAGCAGCAAAACAATGCGGTGCTGAGCCTCGGAAACGGCCCACTCAGGAGCTTGCAGTTTGGGGAGGGGAAGGTGCGGGAGGAGACCCTCCAGCCAAGAAAAAGGGGACTGTGTTGCCATAGTCCCCGATTATTCCTGAAATTTATGAAGCAACGGCTATTGCAGCGCTTGAACCCCTGCTACCAACCAGCCACTTTGACCATTCTTGGGCTTGGTCATGTTCCAGACTTCGCGGAACGGTGCCGGACCGGCCGAGGGTTCCTCGCGAATCATGCCGGAAAACTCGACGCTGGCCATGTAGTCGTCACCCAGGTCTTCGATGCCCAGCAGATGCGCTTCAATCATCACCACCTCGGTCAGGTTGACCGGGCCACCGGTGTGGGCCTCACGCTCAGCGAGCTGGGCCTGGATTTCCTTGAGCATGGTGTCGGTCATCATGATGCGCAGGGCACCCATGTCGGACTTGTCCCAGGCCGCTTGCAAAGACACAAAGTTGGCCTTGGCAGAGCGCAAGAAACCATCCACATCAAAACCAGCCGGAATGCCCCAGGATTGGGAACCGGACAGGCCAGAGCCAATGATGGAACCACTTGCGCCACCGATGCCGCCTGCCTTGCTGCTGTCAAAAGCGGTGGCCGTGCGTTCCCACGGACGGGCTGACGCATCGTTGCCCACATTTTCCGGGCGATAGCTGGCTGGTGTGGCGGTGTGGCCAGAAGCCCCTGCCCCCTGGAACGCAAACGGTGACGCACTTGGTGTTGCGCCACGTGCCTTGCGCGAACGCATCACATAACCGACCACCGCCATGATCACAAAGGCCAGCAGGGCAAACATCATGAACTGCGCCATTTCTTCACCCAGGCCCAGCGAACTGGCCAACCAGGCCAGACCCAAGCCCGCTGCCAGACCACCGAGCATGGCGCCCCAAGGCCGCTTGGGGGCAGCCGCTGCCGCACCCGCCGGCGCCTTGACCGCTGAGTTGGTTGCACCCTGGGTGGGCGCAGCTGCGGGCGGTGTGGCCTGGCGCTGCGTCACATTGCTGGACTGCTGACCAAAAGACTTGCCACCACCCAAGCGTTTGGCAGCTTCGGCCTGACCGGCAAACAGTGCCATGCTCATTGTCAAAACCCAAAGCCACTTTTTCATAACATCTCCTGTTTTTACAAAATACGGTGCGTTGATTCGGGTCAACATTTGATCCCGACGTGTAAGGCTACCAGACCACCGGTCAGGTTGTGGTAATCCACATGCCCAAAGCCACTAGCCTTCATCAGGGTTTTGAGCTCTTCCTGACTCGGGTGCATGCGGATCGACTCGGCCAGATACTGGTAGCTGGACGCGTCCCCCGCCACCCACTCACCGAGCTTGGGCAGGATGTTGAAGGAGTACCAGTCGTAAGCTTTTTCCAGCGGCTTGGCCACTTTGGAGAACTCCAGCACCAGCAGCTTGCCGCCCGGTTTGAGCACCCGGTTCATCTCGGTCAGCGCCACATCCTTGTGGGTCATATTGCGCAGGCCAAAGGCCACGCTGACCAGGTTGAAGTGGTTATCGGGGAACGGCAGTTTTTCGGCGTCACACACCAGCGTGGGCAGAAACACACCCAGATCCACCAGGCGGTTGCGACCGGTGCTGAGCATGGCTTCGTTGATGTCGGTGTGCACCACACAACCCGATTGACCGACCTTTTTGGAAAAAGCCAGCGACAGGTCGCCAGTGCCACCCGCAATGTCCAACACCTTGTCTCCTTCCTGGATGTTGGCCACCATCACGGTGTAGGCCTTCCAGGCGCGGTGCAGACCCATCGACATCAGGTCGTTCATCAGGTCGTACTTGGGTGCCACCGAGTCAAACACGCCCTTGACGTGGCTGGCTTTTTCGGTTTCGTCAACGTTCTTGAATCCAAAATGTGTGGTGCTCATGGTGTGTGCGTGTGTCGGGGTGGTGAACGGGGTTTGGGGTGGCCGGATCTCGAAAGACCTGACTCGGGCATGTATAAACAACGCTGTTGCGGCCGATTATCCCAGCCGACGGCGCGGTATTTCCAGAAAAGTGTCAACCTGCCTCAAGCAGCGCCCTGACCGCAGCCAGTTGCCGCCGCGACACCAGCAGCGGCTCGTTGACCCGGTCCAGTCGCACCGCCCAGCCATCCCCCTCCATGGGGTCATGATGGCGCTCCAGCGAGCGCACCGCCTGGCGCGCCACCAGCGCGTTGCGGTGGATCCGCAGGAAACGCTCGGCATAGCGACTCTCCAGCTCACTCAAGGCTCCTTCGAGGATATAGGTACGGCTGGCGGTGCGCACCGTGATGTATTTGAGTTCGGCTTTGAGGTACAGCACCTCGGCGAGTGGCAGGCGCTCGGTCCGGCCGCGCTCCTGGATCAGCAGAACATCATGGGTCAAATCAGGCTCAAACCCTTTATTTATATGGATCAATCGCTCTATTTTTTGCAGCGATGCCTGCAGACGCTCCAAACGCACCGGCTTGGTCAGGTAGTCCAGCGCGGCCAACTCGAACGCCTGCAGCGCGTGTTCGGCGTAGGCGGTGACAAACACCACGGCCGGCGGCTGTGGCAGGGCACGCAGGCGCTGCGCCAGCGCCAGGCCGTCCTCACCCGGCATGTGGATGTCGGCCAGCACCACATCCACCACCTGTTGGCTCACACATTGCAGGGCCTGCGCCGCGTTGGCCGCCTCCCCCACCACGCGGGCACCGGGCGCCGTGCAGTCGGCCAACAAACTTTTGAGCCGCGAACGGGCCAGCGCTTCGTCATCCACGATCAGCACCCTCAACACCATGTGAACACCCCCAAGCCCCTCATACTGGCACCTCGATCCTGACCTGAAACACACCGTCTTTTAAACCACACTGAAAACGCCCCTGCACATCGTGCAACAGGCTCAAGCGTTCGCGCACATTGTCCAAGGCCAGGCCATGACCGGGTGAACTGGGCGCCGCCGTGGCCGCCACGGTGTTGCTGACCTTGATCACCACCACGTCGCCACGGCGCTGGGTGCTGACCCGGATGCGCGCGCCGCCGGGACTGGGTTCCACCCCGTGTTTGACCGCGTTTTCAACCAGGGGCTGCAGCAGCAAGGGCGGCAAACGGGCACCGTCCGCCTGCACATCCAAGGCCCATTCCACCTGCAGACGTTCGGCAAAACGCACCTGCTCAATCGCCAGGTAACGCTGGGCCAGCGCAATCTCGTCAGCCAGCGTCACACTTTGCGCCTGCACGGTGAGTGCGTAGCGAAACAGGTCACTGAGGTCTTCCAGCAAACGCTCGGCCTGGCGCGGCTCGGCGCGCACCAAGGCAATCGCGCTGTTGAGGGTGTTGAACAAAAAATGCGGCCGGATACGGGCCTGCAACTCCGCCAGGCGCGCGGTGGTGGCGGCCGGTGTCTTGCCTTTGGCGCGCAACACCAGCACGGCCACCAGCACCGCCGACAGCAAAGCCCCGCTGCAGGCGCTGGCCCACCAAGGGGCGCTCTCCAGCAGCCCCATGAACCACAACAGACCACAGCCATACAGCCCCGCCAGCGCACCCAGCAGCACACCGGCCAGCTGCTGCAAAGCAGGCCTCAGGCGCGCCAGCAGCTTTTTAAGACTGCAGGCCAGCAGCAACCAGACCAGGGTGGCTGGCAAGGCGGCACCTGTGATCAATGACAGCCGTGTGAGCCACTGCAAAGCATCGGCCGCGCCAAACATGGCAACCACCGCCACAGAGACCTCCACAAACAGGACCGCACGCAAGACCACGCCCACCCGGCAGGCGTCAAACACCAGGCGGTCGGGTGCTGACGGCAGCTTGGGAGCGGTCTGCAAGGTGGTCTCCTGGAAGACCGATAAAATTTGAGAATCTTTCATTGACCAGCGGGTTGCGGCGAACAGTTGCTTGCGCCGCCCATTATTGATGATTCCCGGTCACAAGCTCCCGCCTAAACTTCCCGCTTACTCACCCTTGACACACCATGAGCCAAAACCAATTTGACAAAAAGTCCCAGGCCTGGTCGGCCCTGTTTTCCGAACCCATGAGTGACCTGGTCAAGCGTTACACCTCCAGCGTGTTTTTTGACAAGCGCCTGTGGCAGGCCGACATCGCAGGCAGCCTGGCGCATGCCGACATGCTGGCCGCCCAAGGCATCATCAGCGCCAAGGATCTGGCCGCCATCGAGCAAGGCATGGCCCAAATCACTTCTGAGATCGCATCCGGTGCCTTTGAATGGAAGCTGGACCTGGAAGACGTGCACCTGAACATCGAGGCGCGCCTGACCCAACTCGTGGGTGACGCGGGCAAACGCTTACACACCGGCCGCAGCCGCAACGACCAGGTCGCCACAGATGTGCGCCTGTGGTTGCGTGGTGAGATGGACCTGATCTCCGAGCTGCTGACCGAGCTGCAAAAAGCCCTGCTGGCGGTGGCAGAGCAACATGTGGACGTGATCCTGCCCGGCTTCACCCATCTGCAGGTGGCGCAGCCAGTGAGTTTTGGCCACCACATGCTGGCTTATGTGGAAATGTTCAGCCGCGATGCCGAACGCATGGCCGAGGTGCGCCGCCGTGTCAACCGCCTGCCGTTGGGCGCCGCCGCCCTGGCTGGCACCAGCTACCCGCTGGACCGTGAACGTGTGGCCAAAACCCTGCAAATGGTCGACGAACAAGGCCGCCCCCAGGTCTGCCAAAACAGCCTGGATGCGGTGAGTGACCGCGACTTTGCGATTGAATTCACAGCAGCGGCCTCCTTGTGCATGGTGCACATCAGCCGTTTGAGTGAAGAACTGGTGTTGTGGATGAGCCAGAACTTCGGCTTCATCAAAATTGCCGACCGTTTCACCACCGGCAGCTCCATCATGCCGCAGAAGAAAAACCCCGACGTGCCTGAACTGGCGCGTGGCAAAACCGGCCGCGTGGTTGGCCACCTGATGGGCCTGATCACCCTCATGAAAGGCCAGCCGCTTGCCTACAACAAAGACAACCAGGAAGACAAGGAGCCGCTGTTTGACACGGTGGACACGCTCAAGGACACGCTGCGCATCTTTGCCGAAATGATCGGCGGCCAGCTCAACCCGGCCACTGGCAAAAAAGAAGGTGGTATCACCGTCAATGCCCAAGCCATGGAACAGGCCGCGCTGAAGGGTTATGCCACCGCCACCGACTTGGCCGACTACCTGGTCAAAAAAGGCCTGCCGTTCCGCGATGCCCATGAAACCGTGGCCCACGCCGTCAAAGCTGCCGTCAGCCACCAGGTGGACCTGTCCGAGCTGCCACTGGCGGTGTTGCAGGAGTTCAACCCCCACATCGGCAAGGACGTGTTTGATGTGTTGTCGCTGCGCGGCTCACTCAACGCGCGCCAAGTCCTCGGTGGCACCGCACCGGTGCAGGTGCGGGCCCAGATCGCACGCCATCAGCAACGCCTGGCCTAAGCAGCCGGGTCACCTGAACAGCCGCAGCCACCAGGCTGCGGTCTAATGTGTCCCAGAGCGCGGCTTGCGCCCTCCCCTGACCTACATCGAGCTCTTGAATGACTGATACCCCCGACAACACCCCTCCCAAACCCTACAACTGGGCGCTGCAACGCTGGCGTCTGGCCACCATTGCCTGTGTGATCCTGCTGGCGGTGGCGGCCGCCACCATGGCCAGCATGATGGAGCAGTTCAAGGCCCAGGTCAGCCATTTGCAAACCAAGCTCAAGACCACGCAGCAGATCAAATACGTGTCGGTCTTGCTGGATGACAAACAACAGCCCGCGATGTTGCTGAGCTTTGACCTGCAGGATGCCTACCTTCAGGTGCAGCGCCTCAATGACGTCAAGGAAGGCCAAGAGGACAGCATGCAACTGTGGGCACTTGACAGCGAGGGGCGCCCCCTGTCTCTGGGTGTCTTGCCCACCAAGTTAAAAACCGCGCAGGTCCCGGTCAGCGACAAAATTCTGTCGCAGGCGGTGGGCCTGGCGATCAGTGTCGAGAACAAAGGTGGCGTTGAAGCGGGCCGGATGCCACGTCTGCCCTACCTGTACACCGGAGCCCTGGTACAAAAGGCGTTGTAAATCGCTTGGGCTAGGATGAGTGATCACTCTAAGGACTCCCAGTGAACCTCATCAAACTCCTGGCAGCAGGCAGCCTGCTGGCCACATCTGTTTTCAGCCACGCGTTCCAGGTGGTCAGCTTCTCACCGCAAGGTGAAATGGCGCGCATCAACCAGGTGGTGGTGAAGTTTGATGCTGCCGTTGTCAACTTCGGCGACCCCAAGGCCAGCGCACCGCTGGATCTGCGTTGCAGTGATGCCCAAGCCAGCCAAGGCACGGGGCGCTGGCTCACTGACCGGCAGTGGGTTTTCGATCTGGCGGCCGATCTAGCACCGGGTGTGAGCTGCACCGCTCAGCTCAAAAAAGAACTCAAATCGACCTCCGGCCAAGTTATCACAAGGGCTGATAGCTACCACTTTAATAGTGGCGGTCCATTTGTACGCAGCATCCAGCCAAGCCCCAGCTCACGCATCGATGAAGAACAATTTTTCATCCTGCAACTCAGCGGCCCCGCCACGCTGACCAGTCTGCAGGCCAACATGTGGTGCAGCGCCGATGGTGTTGGTGAACGCCTGGCCGTGCGGCTGATCAGCGGCAAAGACCGCGAGGCCTTGCTGGCCTCCCAAGGCCTGGAGGAGCAGGCGGCCAGCCAGCCTTTGAGCTTTGTCACGCTGGCCTGCAACCGGCGCCTGACGCCGGGTGCCAAAGTCACGCTGGTGTATGGCAAGGGGGTGGCCAGCCCAGCTGCCACCGGCGTTGCCAAGGGCATTGTTAATTCAGTGGAGTCGCGTTTCGTCTTCCAGGTGCGTGAGCCGTTTGCCGCCAACCTGACCTGTGAGCGTGAAAACGCACAGTCTGCTTGCCTGCCGATCCGCCCGCTGCGCCTGAGCTTCAATGCGCCGGTGGCGCGCAAGCTGCTCGAGGGCATCCGCCTGACATCGGCCAAAGACACGTTCAAACCCAGTTTTGACGAGCAAGAAGGCGACGACGACAGCGTGGTCAGCAGCGTGAGCTTCAAACCGCTGTTGCCGGAGCTGACCGCGTTCTCACTGGTATTGCCCAACGGCTTTCAAGACGCGTCGGGTCGTACCCTGCGCAATGCCGACAGCTTCCCGCTCAAGGTGGCCACCGGGCCCATGCCACCGCTTGCCAAGTTTGCCGCCGCGCCTTTTGGCATCTTGGAACGCTTTGCCGAGCCGGATGGTCTGGCCATGTTACCGATCACACTGCGCCGTGTGGAAGCTGACCTGTCGGTCAAGGCCTTGAGCCCAGGCGGCCAGCCGAGCACAGGCAAAGTCAGCGACCTCAACCCCACGTCGGATGCAGACATCATTGCCTGGTTCAGAAAAGTGCAGCGCTACGACGATTACAACGTGTCGCGCAAGCAGGCCACAAAGGACATTCACACGCCGCTGCCTCAGCTACCAGGTGATCCAAAAAACAGCGAGGTGCAGACCCGCATGGTGTCCTTGCTGCAAGGGCACGCTGGCGTCAAGAAACTGGACTTGCCCAAACCGGCCAGCACCGACCCACGCCCGTTTGAAGTGGTGGGTATTCCCTTGAGCCCCGGCTTCCATGTGGTGGAAGTCGCGTCACCCAAGCTGGGTGAGTCCCTGTTGGACGAACGTTTTGGCGCCAAGCGCACCATGTACGTACGCACGTCGGCGCTGGTGACCAACCTGGGTGTGCACTTCAAACTGGGCCGAGAAAATGCGCTGGCCTGGGTCACCACACTGGACAAAGGCACACCCGTGGCCAACGCGCGGGTGGTGGTGTCTGACTGCCAAGGCCGTGAAGTGGCCACAGCCACCAGCAATGCACAAGGCATGGCCAGCTTCACCGGTATCAGCCCGCGCGCGCCGGTGTGCAGCGGTGACGAGGGCTACAACAACGCCTACTTTGTCAGCGCCCGCGCCCAACAGGCCGGTGTGCTGGACATGGCTTTTACCTGGAGCGACTGGAACAAAGGCATCGAACCCTGGCGCTTCAACCTGCCCACCAGCTCTGAGGCCCAGCCGGATGAGCGCGCCCACACCATTTTTGACCGCAGCTTGTTGCGCGCCGGTGAAACGCTGTCGATGAAACACCTGCTGCGCAGCGAAACATCACAAGGTTTTGGCCTGCCCAGCAGCCAGCCCGACACGCTGGTGATCACCCATGTGGGCAGCGGCCAGCAGTACAGCCAGCCCCTGGTCTGGCGCAAAACCGCCACCGGCGGCCAAAGCGCCGAGAGCACGTTTGCGATACCGCCAGCGGCCAAGCTGGGGGTTTACGAGGTGGTTTTGCGCGGCGGCGAGCATCACCAAAGCTTTGACAGCGGCCAGTTCCGTGTGGAGGAATTCCGCCTGCCGGTGCTGGAGGGTCGCATCACCCCCAGCGACAAAAAACCATTGGTCAATGCCAAGCTTGTGCCAGTGGACGTGCAGGTGAATTACGTCTCGGGCGGCGGTGCCAGCAAGCTGCCGGTGCGTGTGTCAGCGATGGTGCGCAGCAAAGCGGTAAGTTTTAACGACTTTGAAGGCTTCAGCTTCGCGCCGCCACAAGGCAACACCACAGCCAGCCGAGACGAGGAAGAAACCAACACCGGCCAAGATGCCAAGGTGATCGCCGACAAACTGCCACTGATGCTGGACAAAAACGGCGCAGGCAAACTCAGCATCGACCCGGTGCCCAGCAGCCGCCAGCCACAAGACCTGCTGCTGGAAGCCAGCTACGCCGACCCCAACGGCGAGGTGCAAACCCTGCGCAGCACCCAAACGCTGTGGCCAGCCAATGTGGTGGCAGGCATCAAGACCGAGGGCTGGGTGTCCAGCAGTCAAAAAATCAAATTCCAGGCGCTGGCACTCGACCTGAGTGGCAAACCCCAGGCCGACGTGGCGCTGGAGGTCAAGGCCATTGCCCGCATCACCACCACCAGCCGCAAACGCATGGTCGGTGGCTTCTACACCTATGACAACCAAACCCGCCTGAAAGACCTGGGCAGCGTCTGCAGCGGCAAAAGTGATGCACGCGGTCTGTTGTTATGTGACGCCAGTCTGAACGAAGCCGGTGAGGTGGAATTGGTTGTCACGGCACGTGACAGCGCGGGCAATAACATCCAGGCCGCCGCCAGCGTGTATGTCACCAAACAGGGTGAGTTGTGGTTTGGTGGCGAAAACACCGACCGCATCGACTTGCTGCCTGAAAAAAAGAGCTACCAGCCCGGTGACACCGCCAAGTTCCAGGTGCGTATGCCGTTCCGGTTTGCCACAGCACTGGTCGCGGTGGAGCGCGAAGGCATCCTGCACACCGAGGTGGTGAAGTTAAACGGCCAGGACCCGACGGTTGAACTCAAGATCAAAGAGGGCTGGGGCCCCAATGTGTATGTGAGTGTGCTGGCACTGCGTGGGCGCCTGCGCGAGGTGCCGTGGTACAGCTTCTTCACCTGGGGTTACAAGGCGCCACGCGAGTGGTGGACCAGCTTCTGGTACGAGGGCCGTGAATACGTGGCCCCCACCGCACTGGTCGACTTGAGTAAACCGGCCTTTCGCCTGGGCGTGGCGGAGATCCGCGTTGGCACCCAGGCACACCAGCTGGCAGTCAGTGTCAAGACCGACAAAGAAAGTTACGCGGTGCGCAGCCAGGCCAAAGTGACGATCAATGTCAAGTTGCCCAACGGCCAGCCCGCTGCCAACGCCGAAGTCGCGCTGGCCGCCGTGGACCAAGCCCTGCTGGAGCTGATGCCCAACACCAGTTGGAACCTGCTCGACGCGATGCTGCAGCGCCGCAGCTGGGGTGTGGAAACGTCCACGGCACAGATGGAAATCATTGGCCGACGCCACTATGGCCGCAAAGCCGTGCCAGCGGGTGGTGGTGGCGGACACAGCGGCACACGTGAGCTGCTCGACACCTTGCTGCTGTGGAACCCAGCCATCAAGCTCGATGCCAAGGGCAGCGCCACGGTAACCGTGCCACTCAACGACGCGCTGACCACGTTCAAAATTGTTGCCGTGGCCGATGCGAGCACCGGTCTGTTTGGCACCGGCAGCACCAGCATCCGCGCCACACGAGACTTGCAGATCATCAGCGGCCTGCCGCCACTGGTGCGTGAAGACGACGTCTACCGCGCCCAGATCACGCTGCGCAACACCACCAAACAGGCCATGAAGGTGCAGGTGACGCCACGCGCCACTCTCCTGAATTTAGAGCAACAAACCATTGACATACCTGGACTAGAGGCTCGTGAGGCCATATGGACCGTGAAAGCCCCGGCGCAACTGGCGCAAACCCGCTCGGAGGCCATCCTGTGGGAGATCGAGGCCAAGGACACCCTCAGCGGTGCGCGTGATGCACTCAAGGCCAGCCAACGCATCATCCCCGCCGTGCCGCTCACCGTGCAACAGGCCACGCTGGTGCAGATCGACAAAACCTTCACACTGGATGTGGCGCCACCCGCCGATGCCTTGCCTGGGCGCGGTGGGCTGAAGATGTCGCTGCAGCCCAAGCTGGCCGAGGGTTTGCCCGGTGTGAAAGACTGGTTTGCCAACTACCCGTTTGCCTGCCTGGAGCAAAAAACCAGCAAGGCGATTGGCCTGCGTGACGGCAAACTGTGGCAAACCGTGCTGGCGCAGCTGCCCAGTTACCTGGATCAAGACGGCCTGGCCAACTACTTCCCGCCGCGTGATGGCGAGGCGAATCACGGCAGCGACACCCTCACCGCCTACCTGCTGGCCGCCACCCATGAGGCCGCCGACATCGACCCCGCGTTTGCCTTGAGCGACGATGCACGTGCCCCGATGGAACGTGGTTTGATCAATTTTGTGGAGGGCAAGATCCAGCGCAGCTTCTGGAGCCCCCGCAAGGACCTGGACGTGCGCAAACTCGCGGCCATCGAGGCGCTGTCGCGCTACGGCAAAGCCCAGGGCCGCATGCTGGGCAGCATCACCATCGCCCCCAACCAATGGCCGACCCACGCGGTGATCGACTGGCTGAACATCTTGAAACGGGTACCGGATGTGCCTGACCACGACAAACGTCTGGTTGAGGCTAACCAAATCTTAAAGAGCCGCATCAGCTACCAGGGCACCAAAATGCTCTTCAGCACAGAGCGTGACGACTACTGGTGGTGGCTGATGCAAAACGGCGACGTCAACACCGCCCGCCTGATGCTGGCGGTGATGAACGACCCCGCCTGGCAAGACGACATGGGTCGCCTGGCCAACGGCTTCATTGCCCGTCAGCACAACGGCGCCTGGCACACCACCACCGCCAACCTGTGGGGCGGTCTGGCGTTGGAGAAGTTCTCGGCCAAATTTGAAGCCACGCCCGTCTCCGGCACCACCAAGGCCAGCATGGGCGTCAACACCGCCAGCGTGGACTGGAACAAGGTCGAACGCATCAAAACCACGGATACGTCAGGCGCAGGACACCAGACCACCTGGTTTGGCGCACCCGCCGCGCCCGGCAACCTGAAGAACAACAGCATGTTCCTGCCCTGGGGCAAAACGGCTGACAAGGAGGTGCTGAGCGTCACCCATCAAGGCACCGGTAAACCCTGGCTCACGCTGCAGTCGGTCGCAGCGATCCAGCTCAAGAAGCCGTTTTTTGCCGGTTACCAGATCAAAAAAACTATTCAACCGGTTGAGCAGGCCAACAAGAGCCTGCCCGCTGGCAGCTACACCCGCGGTGACGTGTTGCGCATCACGCTGGAAGTCACCGCCAACGCCGACATGAGCTGGGCCGTGATCACCGACCCGGTACCCGGCGGCGCCACCATTCTGGGCAGCGGTCTGGGCCGTGACAGTGAAATCGCCACCCAGGGCGAAAAAAGCGAAGGCGACGGCTGGCCCGCGTTTGAAGAACGCAGCTTCGAATCCTTCCGCAGCTACTACCAGTTTTTGCCCAAGGGCACGGTCAAAATGGCCTACACCCTCCGCCTGAACAACGTCGGCGACTTCTCGCTGCCGCCCTCACGCGTCGAAGCGATGTACGCGCCCGAGATGTTTGGTGAGGCGCCCAATGCGCGGGTGAAGGTGGAGGCAGGCAAGTGACAAGGCCTGTAAGGGCCTGGTCTTTGCTCAACCCGCCACCACTCTTGTCATCGTGAAGCCCTTGCATATTGCCCGCTATATCGCTATTTTTTCAGTAGCTATCTGCCCTCATATCTCATGGGCTGCAGCCAGTTTTGATGAGGTAAAAGCCGCCTGGAAACCGTCTGACACGCAAATCCTTGACCGCCATGGCCAACTGCTGCAGCGGGTGCGCACAGACGCCTCCGTGCGGCGCGGCCAGTGGCTGGCGCTGGCTGACATCTCGCCGGCCATGCGCAGCGCGCTGGTGCTGTCGGAAGACAAACGGTTTTATGAACACAGCGGCGTGGACTGGCAGGCCGTTTCGGCGGCCGCGTGGGCCAACCTGTGGAACACCAAAACACGCGGCGCCTCCACCCTCACCATGCAGCTCGCGGGTTTGCTGGACGATGACCTCAAGCGCGCTTCTGGCGGGCGCAGTGTGCTTCAAAAAGTGCAGCAAACCGTATCCGCCCAGTGGCTGGAGCGCCGTTGGCGCAAGGACCAGATTCTGGAGGCCTATCTGAATCTGGTGCCCCTCAAGGGTGAGCTGGTGGGCATCGACGCCCTGAGCCAGACCTTGTTTGGCAAGGCCGCGCACGGTCTGGACGAGCATGAGGCCGCCGTGGCAACCGCGCTGGTGCGTGCGCCCAATGCCGCCCCCAAGCTGGTGGCACAACGCGCTTGTGGGGTGTTAAAAGCTTTGCACAACCGCAATGCATCCGCCTCTTGCGACGCACTGGAGATGTTCACCACGGGCGCCCTGCAACGACGCGACTATGGCGCCAGCGAAGGTTTCGCGCCGCACGCCGCACGCCAGGTGCTGCGCGGCGCTGTGGGCCAAGCAGCGCCGACCCGCATCACCACCAGCTTGTCTGCCCCGCTGCAACGTTTTGCGGTGCAAACGCTGCAACAACATTTGCGCGAACTTGTCAGCCGCCATGTGGAGGACGGCGCGTTAGTGGTGCTAGACAACGCCAGCGGCCAGGTGCTGGCCTGGGTGGGCTCGTCGGGCGAGTTGAGCAACGCCGCCGAGGTCGATGGTGTCACCGCACTGCGCCAGCCCGGCAGCACCCTCAAGCCGTTTTTGTACGCCCAAGCCATTGCCGAGCGGCGCATCACTGCGGCCACCCTGCTGGAAGACTCGGCCGCCCAAATCCAAACCACCAGCGGGCTCTACATTCCGCAAAACTATGACCACCAGTTCAAAGGCTGGGTGTCAGCGCGCACCGCGCTGGGCGCGTCGCTGAACGTGCCCGCCGTACGCACCCTGGTCATGGTGTCGCCCGACGCCTTTCACAAACAACTGGTCGGGCTTGGCCTGCCCTTGAAGGAAAGTGGCGACTACTACGGCTACAGCCTGGCCCTGGGCAGTGCTGAGGTGTCGCTGCTGGCACTGAGCAACGCCTACCGTGCGCTGGCCAATGGCGGGCGCACCAGCGCAACCACTCTGATGCTGGGTCCCAAACCAACCACGCACGCAGCGTTGGACCCACGCGCCGCCTTCATCGTGGGTGACATCTTGAGTGACCCACTGGCACGCGCCCGCACCTTTGGCACCGACAGCATCCTGGCTACGCGGTTTTGGAGTGCCGTCAAAACAGGCACCAGCAAAGACATGCGCGACAACTGGGCGCTGGGTTATTCACAACACTACACGGTGGGCGTGTGGGTGGGCAACGCCAGCGGCGCACCGATGTGGGACGTGAGCGGCACCAGCGGCGCGGCGCCCATCTGGGCTGCGGTGATGCATTACCTGCACCAAACCCAGCCCAGCCACGCGCCCAGACCACCGACGGGGTTGGTGCAAGTGCCGGTGCAGTTTGCAGAACCCAATGCCAACACCCACAACACTTTGCCGCTGGAGGCGGCCCGCTCGGAATGGTTTATTCAAGGCACACAACAAACCCACTTCGCTATTGATAACGAAGCTATCAGCCCTTATAAAAAAAGGGATAAAGGTCAAAATGGCCTAAAAAATGTCGGCCCGGCCGGTGTGCGCATCAGCAGCCCCACCAACGGCACCATCGTCGCGCTCGACCCAGACATTCCGCCGAACCACCAACGCATCACATTCAGCGCCACGGGTAGCGGGGTGCGCTGGTTGGTGGATGGCAAAGTATTCGCTAGAGGCACCTTAGCGCATTGGCTGCCCTGGCCCGGGCGGCACCTGGTGCAGATCACCGATGCCAGGGGTTGTGTTCTTGACACCATCCAGCTGGAGGTGCGCGGCGCGGGTGTGGTGAACACACCCGACAACCGCACCAAGTCGCGACCTCAAGTCGCTACCCGTGCATGCGTGTTTTGATGACAGCGGGTTTGACTCAGCGCAATACGCTCACAAAGGTTGCGGCAATGATGGCGCTGGTGATGACACCGCTGATGTTGGCCCCCAGCGCCTGCGGCAGGATGATGGCCGAGGGATTGGCTTGTGAAGCAATTTTCTGCACCACCTTGGCGGTGGTCGGCACACAACTCACCCCGGCAATACCGATGATCGGGTTGAATTTTTTGCCGGTGGCAAAGTACAGGATGTAGCCGCCCGCCAAACCACCCAGGGCAGAAATCAGCAGCGCCAGCATACCCAGCAACAGCAGCTTGAGCACCACCGGGTCGAGCAAGGTGCTGGCTTCACACAACACCCCCAGGGTCAGGCCCAGGAAGAATGTGGCGCCGTACAAAAAGGTTTCACCCAACAGTTTGGTGAAAGACTCGAGCCCGCTTTCACGCACTGCCACCCCCACAAACAGCGAGAAAAACAACGGCGCAGCCACCGGAAACAGCAGGCACAGCAGGGTGCAGACCACCACCGCAAACACCATTTTTTGGGATCGGCTGATCTTGGGCCCGAGGTCGGCAGACATGTTGATGCCACGAATGTGCTCAGGCACCAGCCACTTGATCAAATACGGGTAGACACCGTAGGTAAGGCCAAGGTAGAGGTAACCCACCACGGTGATTGGCACAAACAGGTCTTTGGCCAGAATCAGCGAGGTGAACAGCACCATCGGACCATCCGCACCACCAATGGTCGCCACCGACGCCGCCTGACCCGGCGCCATGCCCAGGGCGATGGCGATAGGAAATACGGCAATCGTGCCCAACTCGGCAAACAGCGCGATGAACATGCTCTGGAAGGGGCGTGCCATCACATACCCCACGTCCAGCAGCACACCGATGCCCATGAACACAAAACAGGCGATCAAACCGTTGCTGAAGGTCAGGGTGTAGATCGGTTGCAGCCAGTTGATCTGCAGGATGTTGACCAGGTCGGTCGGGTTCGACATCAATGGGTCAATGAACAGCGTGCCAGCTTTGCCGCTGTCAAGAAACATGACGCCCGCATTGATGGCCGACATGCCCAAGCCCATCGGGATCATCAACAAGGGCTCCAGCACCTGGCGTGACCCCAGATAAATCAGCAAGAAGCCCAGCAACATCAAGAAGATGCGCCCATACATGATGGACGGGTCCGCTGCGACCAGGGTCGCAATGCCCTGGAACAGATCGAGAAAACTCAAATTTTCCATGGCGTGTGACTCAGGCCTTGGCGAGATTACTGGATGGTCAGCACAGGCTGACCACCTTCCACCGCGTCGCCCGCCGCCACCAGAACCCGCGTCACGGTGCCAGCGCGGCTGGCCAGCAGATGGTTTTTCATCTTCATGGCTTCCAGCACCAGCAGACTCTCACCCACGGCCACCGTTTGGCCCACCTTGACATTGACCTGGACAATCACGCCACCCATCTGGGCCACCTCATCGCCAGCGCCAGCCGACGCAGCCGCCACGCTGGGCGCGCGGCTGGGCGCAGCAGCAGCCACACCGCCGGCCACCGGTTCTGTTGGCTGGGCCGACAACGCCGGTGCGGTCGAGGGCGCGGCGCCCGGGGTGAGTTCCAGAACCGCCACATCGTATTCGCGGCCATTCACAGTTACTTTGAACAATCGGGTCATGGTGATTTCCTGCCTTAATGTTGAGGCCGTTGCAACACGGCGTGGGATGTATGTTGTGCCGCACGCCCGTGGCTGGACCAGGTGCGATGGCTGGGCGAAATATGCAAGATGTGGTGCGCACCAATCGCCGCAAAGATGGCCGCCGACAAGGCCGCCACGTCTTCTTCGGGGATACCTTCGGCCACCGGGCAGACCTCACCCTGCGGCACCGTCTTGGCCGCAGTGATGCGTTCAAGCCGCCCCGTGACAGACACCATCACCTTGATCAACACCGCCACCAGCATCGCGATGACGATGGCGATACCGTAGACCTGCAGTGCAAACAAAACGGGCTGATTCATCGTGAAACTTCTTGTGGTGAAGGGTTACAGCGGCATGTTGCCGTGCTTTTTGCCCGGGCGCAGTTCGCGTTTACCCAGCGTCTTGCGCAAGGCCAGCGCCAGGGTCCAGCGGGTGTCAGCCGGGTCAATCACATCGGTGATGTAGAAGTTGGACGCGGCGGCATAAGGCGAGGCAAACTCGTCGCGGTACTGCTGGGTCAACTCCACCGCCTTGGCCTTGGGGTCGGCAGCTTCCTTGAGCTCCTTGCGGTACAAAATCTTGACGGCAGCCTCTGCCCCCATCACCGCAATTTCTGCCGACGGCCAGGCGTAGACCATGTCGGCCCGCATTTCCTGGCTGCACATCGCCAGGTAGGAACCACCGTAGGACTTGCGCAAGATGACCGTGAGTTTGGGCACCGTGGCCGACGCAAACGCATGCAGCATCTTGGCGCCGTGGCGGATGATGCCTCCGCGCTCTTCATCCACACCGGGCAGGAAGCCGGGCACATCCACCAGCGTGACCAGCGGAATGTTGTAGACATTGCAGGTACGCACAAAACGCGCGATTTTGTCGGCTGCGTCCATGTCCAGTGCGCCAGCCATCACCATCGGGTTGTTGGCCACGATGCCCACTACCGCGCCAGAAATGCGGGCAAACCCAACCACCACATTGCGAGCGAAGTTGGCATGCACTTCGAGCATCTCGCCGCGGTCCACCAGACGGCGAATGACCGCATGGATGTCCAGGGGCTCCGAGGAATCGGAGGGAATCAGCTCGGCCATGCCCATGTCGACCTGTTCCTCAATCGGCACCGACAGATCATGCGGCGGCTCTTCGGTGTTGTTGGAAGGCAGGTAGGACAGCAGATTTTTGACCAGGGCAATCGCGTGCTGGTCGTCTTCGGCAATGAAATGCACATTGCCGCTGACCGACGCATGCATCTCGGCACTGCCCACCTCATCCATGGTGGTGGTGCGCCCGGTCACGGCCTTGATGACCTCGGGGCCGGTCAGGAACATGTAGGCGTTGTGCCGCGCCATGATGACAAAGTCCATCAAGGCGGGTGAATAAGCCGCGCCACCCGCGCAGGGGCCCAGCACCACGGCAATCTGCGGCACCACACCCGAGAGCGCCACGTTGTAATAAAACACGTCGCCATAACCCGACAAGGCATCCACACCTTCTTGAATCCGAGCGCCGCCCGAGTCCTTGAACGCGACCATCGGCACCCCCACACGCAAGGCATGGCGCATCAGGCGCACAATTTTGCGGGCCTGCATTTTGCCCATGGTGCCTGCCAGCACCTGGAAATCCTGGCTGAAAGCCGCCACCTGCATGTTGCCCACATAACCGGTGCCGGTGATCACACCGTCGGTCGGCAACTCTCGGCCGGCCATGCCAAACGAGACCGCGTTGTGGTGGGCATGCATGCCCATTTCCTGGAAGCTGCCCTGGATAAACAGGTTCTCCACCCGCTCGCGTGCCGACAACATGCCTTTGGCATGTAAAGCAGCCAGCTTCTCCGGATTGATGTGGTCGGTGATCTTCGCGCGCCGATCGCGCAAGGTGTTCATGGCTTCAATCGGTAGGGTCATCGTAGTTCCCGTCTATGTGGCTGTGTGTCATGCGGCACCAATACACTGAGGCGTCAAAATCAGGCTCTGATTTGACGCTGTGTTTTGTTGCTGTTCAGTATATCCCCCAGCCACAATCATTAATTATTCATTAACAAAGCGTTGACTTTGATCATGCTTTTTTGTTCTTCTGTGCACAAACACACCCAACACTGACCCCGATGTTTCTGGCTTCCAAATTGCTGATGTTTCTGACCCAGCCACTGGCTTGGGTGGCTGCCCTGCTGCTGGCCGGCCTGCTGTTGATTCGCACCCGCCCCCGTTGGGCCCAACGTTTGTGTGCCTCGGCACTGGGCTTGCTGATGCTGCTCGGCTGGGAGCCTTTGCCCAATATGGTCTTGCGCTCACTCGAGACGCAGTACCCCGCCGTTACACCCAACACGCTTGGGGCGGCTTATGTAGGGGTGGTTGTTCTGGGTGGCGCCCTGGAGCCCGCTTACGTCTGGACCGCACCACAGCAAAGCGCCTTGAACAGCGCCGCCGAACGCATGACCGAGGTGATCCCTCTGCTGCGCCAGCTGCCGAAGCTGACTGTGCTGTTCACTGGTGGCGAAGGTGAGCTGTTTGCCAGTGGCCTGTCGGAGGCCGAACGTGCCAGCCGATTCTTCCAGGGCCAAGGGCTGCCCGCCAGCCAGCTGCTGCTCGAATCGGCCTCACGCACCACCTATGAAAACGCGGTGTTGAGCCGCCAACTCCCGGGGGTAGATGCCAACCAGCCCTGGCTGCTGCTGACCTCGGCATTCCACATGCCACGTGCCATGGCCGCATTTCGCCGTGCGGGTTGGAACGTCTCTGCGTACCCGGTGGACTTTCGCAGTGGTGTCAGTACACCCTGGTCACAGTATTCGATGGATCAAGGGGTAGCGAAATGGCGCCTGGCCTTGCATGAGCTGCTGGGCCAACTGGCCTACCGCCTCGCGGTTCGCGCCTGAACACCGGGCCGCTTAGTCTGTGCGGGGCAACAGACTGGCCAGCACCTTGTCAATGCGTTTGCCGTCCAGGTCGATCACCTCAAACAACCAGTTGTCGCACTCGATTTTTTCACCGATGGACGGCAAATGGCCACTCACCGCCATCAACAGACCCGCCACCGTGTTGTAACGACCCCGGTCCTCGTCGGGCAGCTCGTCAATGTCAAGCCGGGCCTTGAGTTCATTCACCGGCATCATGCCGTCGAGCAGCCAGCTGCCGTCCTCGCGCTGGGTGGCCCAGGCATCGGCCTGTAGACCGGGTTGCAATTCTCCGGTGATGGCTTCGAGCAGGTCGTAAGGTGTCAGCAGCCCCTGCACCACGCCGTACTCGTCCACCACCAGCACCAGGCGCCCCACCTTGGCGCGAAACTGCTCCAACAACTCCATGCCGCTGAGGGTTTCTGGCACAAACACGGCGGGGGTGACATAGTCTGCCAGCGTGCCCGGACTGTTGGCCCCGAGTTCAAGCAAGCGCGCCACACTGACCTTGCCAATGACATCGTCCAGCGAACCCCGGCACACCGGGTACCAGGAGTGCGACTTCTCGGCCCCATCCGCGCCCACTTTCTGCAGACTCAAGGCCACCGTCATGCTGGCGTCGAGCCAGTCCACCTCGGCACTGGGCACCATCAGCGAGGTCAGGGGCCGGTCGTCCAGGCTGAACACGTTTTGCACCATCTGGTGCTCGTGTTCTTCGATCACACCGGCATCCACCCCCTCTTCCAGGCTGGCGGTGATTTCCTCTTCGGTCATGGCACGCGAGGTGTTGGTGTCAATGCGCAGCAGCCGCAGAACAGCAGCGGTCGAGCCCGACAGCAGTTTCACAAACGGCCCCGCAGCCCGCGCCAGCCACAACATCGGCCGGGACACCCAACGTGACACCAACTCCGGGTAAAGCTGGCCAATCCGTTTGGGCACCAATTCCCCAAAAATGATGGTGGTGAAGGTGATCAGTGTCACCACCAGCGCGGTGGCCGACAGGGCTGCCGCTTTTTCTGCCACACCCAGCGTGTGTAACCAGTGCGCCAACCCATCGCTGAACGCAGCCTCGCCCACGATGCCGTTGAGCACACCAATCGAGGTGATGCCAACCTGTACCGTCGAGAGAAACTGGTTGGGGTTGGCCAGCAGCGTCAGCGAGGCCTGCGCACCCTTGTCGCCCCCTTCAGCCATCGCGTTCAGGCGCGATTTGCGGCTCGCCGCCAGGGCCAGCTCAGACATGGCAAACACACCATTGAGCAGGGTCAGAAAAACAATCAGCAAAAATTCCATGCGGTACAAACGACAATCAAGACCATGGCACTTTACCTGATTGGTGATGTGCAGGGCTGCGATGGCGCTCTGCAACACTTGCTCGACACCATTTCTTTCTCACCCAGCCGCGACACGATCCACCTTTTGGGTGACTTGGTCAACCGAGGGCCGGACTCTGCTGGCGTGTTGCGCCGACTGATGGCCTATGGCCAGTCTGCGCAGTGCATTCTGGGCAACCACGACCTGCATCTGCTGGCTGCGGCACACGGCGCCCGCAAACCGGGGCGCAAGGACACCCTGGAGGATGTGCTGAACGCACCAGACCGGACCGCCCTGCTCGATTGGCTGCGCCAGCAGCGCCTGGCGATCCAGCTACAGCACCAAGGTTCAGAGTATTTGATGGTTCACGCCGGTGTCCTGCCTGGCTGGAGTGCTACAAAAACCATGGCACTCGCGAGCGAAGTGGAAAGCGTGTTGCGCAGCGCCGGGCTGCCAGAATTCCTGCACCAGATGTATGGCAACACGCCCGCTGGCTGGAGTGATGCACTAACCGGTGTTGAGCGGCTGCGTGTCATCGTCAACGCGCTGACACGGCTGCGTTTTTGTACGCCACAGGGAGAGATGGAGTTTTCTGTCACCGACGGCACGGCTGCGGCGCCAGCCGGTTACCTGCCCTGGTTTGAGGTGCCAGGCCGCCAGACTGCCGATGTGCGTGTGGCGTTTGGCCACTGGTCCACCCTGGGCTGGCTGGGCCGCACCGATGTGCTGTCACTGGACACCGGCTGTGTCTGGGGTGGTGCTCTCAGCGCCCTCAAGCTCGGCGAGAGCCGTCAGGCGACCCATGAACTGATCCAGGTGTCTTGCCCACAAGCGCAACGCCCCGGAGACTGAACCCGGTTAAACCGGGGTGAACAGCGCCGCGACCTTGCGTTTGGAGCGGATGTTGCCGGAAATGGTGCGCACCCCGGGCCGCGCTGCTGCAGCCTCCCACGGGGGAGCGGCTTCGGGCGGCAAGGATGGCTCATAGGGTTTGTCAAAGAAGGGATCGGCCGGTGCGGCCGCGCGCGCTCTAGGCTTGTAGTCACTGCGTGGTTCACGCGGCGCACGCGCCACATAAGCATCACGTCCAGAAGTCTCGCTCTCTTGTTTGTACAGACGCCGACCATCGTTGATGTGGCCCTGCTTACGGATATCGGGCAGGTCTTCCTCGAACTCGATGGCTTCCAGCTCAATCTTGGTCTTGAGCAGTTTTTCGATCTCGGCAATCAGGCGTGCATCACTCTTGGAGACAAAGTTCACCGCCAGACCGGCCGCACCTGCACGGCCCGTGCGCCCAATGCGGTGCACATAATCTTCGGCGTGGAACGGGATGTCGAAGTTGAACACCGCCGGCACGTCCTTGATGTCGAGCCCGCGCGCGGCCACGTCGGTACACACCAGCAAGTCCACCTCGCCTGTTTTGAACGATTCCAACGCCTTCAGGCGCTCGTCCTGGCTTTTGTCGCCATGCAGTGCGGTGGTTTTGAGGCCTTCACGCTCCAGCGAACGCGCCAGTCGGGCACAGCCAAGTTTGCTGTTGACAAACACAAAAGCCTGTTTGAGCTCACGCTGCTTGAGAATCTGGTGCAGGGCGTGGCGTTTGTCGTCATCCCCCACGCTGTAGAAGTGTTGCTCGACCGTGGAGGCGGTGGCATTGGAGCGCGCCACCTCGATCGTCACCGGGTCTTGAAGGTAGCTGTTGGCCAGGCGTTTGATCTCCGGCGAGAAGGTGGCCGAGAACAGCAAGGTGGTGCGTTGTTTGGGCAGGTAACTCAGGATACGCTGCAGATCAGGCAGAAAACCGATGTCAAGCATCCGGTCTGCCTCGTCCAGCACCACGTACTCGACCTGGTTCAACACGCAGTTCTTGGCTTCGATGTGGTCCAGCAAGCGCCCGGGGGTCGCCACCAGCACCTCCACACCTTTTTTGAGCTCAGCGGTTTGCGGCTTCATGTCGATGCCACCAAACACCACGGTGCTGCGCAGGTTGGTGTATTTGCCATACAGACGAACCTGCTCGGCCACCTGATCCGCCAGTTCACGCGTGGGCAACAGCACCAGCGCACGCACCGGGTGGCGCGCGGGTGAGGTCGAGGCGTTTTCATGCTTGAGCATGCGTTGCAACAACGGCAGCGCAAAGGCTGCGGTTTTGCCGGTGCCGGTCTGAGCCGCACCCATCACGTCGCGGCCTTGCAGCACCACGGGAATGGCTTGCGCCTGGATCGGGGTCATGGACTCGTAGCCCATCTCTGCCACGGCGCGGGCCAGAGGTGCCGACAGTTGCAGCTGCGCAAACGCCATGGGGAGCGTGTCGGCGGTTAATTCGTTCGAAAGATCAGGAGTCAGGTCGGTCATTCAGAGCCAGTGTCAGTTGCTACCCATCCGATAGCTGGTGCAGCCCCACGAACTGGAGCAAACCCTCATTATCGCCCAAGCCTTACATTCTGCTGGCAAGCGGCCAAAGGCCGGGCCAAGCGCACGCCCCGCGTGAGTCAGGCTGCTCACCATCGGCAGGGCCGCTGCACCCTCAGGCCTTGGGCAAGGTCACGCCACGCTGGCCCTGGTATTTGCCGCCGCGATCCTTGTAGCTGGTTTCGCAGACGTCGTCCTTGTCGCTCTCGAAAAACAACACCTGGGCGCAGCCTTCACCAGCGTAAATCTTGGCAGGCAGCGGTGTGGTGTTGGAGAACTCCAGCGTCACATACCCTTCCCACTCGGGTTCGAACGGGGTCACGTTGACGATGATGCCGCAGCGTGCGTAGGTGCTTTTGCCCAGGCAAATCGTCAGCACATTGCGCGGAATACGGAAGTACTCCATGGTGCGCGCCAGTGCGAAGCTGTTAGGCGGGATGATGCAGACGTCGTCGTTGAAGTCGACAAAACTCTTCTCATCGAAGTTCTTCGGGTCAACCACCGTGCTGTGGATGTTGGTGAACACCTTGAACTCGGGCGCGCAGCGGATGTCGTAGCCATAGCTGCTGGTGCCGTAGCTGATGATTTTGTTGCCGTCACGCTGGCGGATCTGGCCGGGCTCGAACGGGTCGATCATGCCGTGTTGCTCTGCCATGCGGCGGATCCATTTGTCGCTTTTGATGCTCATGGGAAGTCAGTCTCTTGGTGGGGTAGCGGATTGTAAGCAGGCACCGGGCGCGGCCAAAGGGGCGGTAGCACAAGTGTCGTATCTCAACGGCAAAAACTATCAATAAAATAGCGTTCTGCCCTTGATATAAAAGGGCTAGAGGCCAAAAAGGCTTGTCATACCATCATCCGCTGTGCGCGACAACCCGCAGGCTTCACGGCAAACTACCCGCAGCTTGTGGCCTGGTTTCGCCCCACACCACACACAACAGGCCCAGCAACACCAGTGCCAGGCCACCATAGGCCAGGGTGCCTGGTTGTTCACCCACCACCACAATCGCCAGCACAAAAGCTGTCACCGGCTCGGCCAGCGTCAAGGTCACACAGGTGGCCGCCGACACCCGGCGCAAGGCATGGCTGAACAACAAATACGCCACGCCGGTGACCACCACACCCAGGTAAGTCACCATCCACCAGGTGGCGGCCGAGTTCACCCAGGGTGGCGACACCAGCGCCGCCACCGGCACAGCCATCACCGCCGCCACGGAGAACACCAAAAACGTCGCCATGGTCGGCGTCGTCAGCCCCACCAGATGTTTGGAGACGATGGTGTAACTGGCGTACGACAACCCCGCCAGCAGACAAAGCCCCAAACCCGCCACATTCACCTGGGCGTCGGCGCCACCGGCCATCATCATGAAGCTGATGCCGGCCACCGCCAAGGCGGTTCCCAGCCACCAGACCGGACGCGGCGCTTGCCTGTTGAACAAGGCCTCCAACAGGCCCACCCACACCGGACCGCTGCCAATGGCCACCCCGGTGCCCACCGCCACCCCGGTGGCCTTGACACCGGCAAAAAAACTCAGGTTATAGATCGCGACGGCCGTGCCTGCCAGCAGCGCCCAGCGCCAGACGGTTCGCAAGCCCTGACCGCCAGCAAAATGACCCGCGCGACCAACAAGCAGACAGGCGGCGAAGAAGACACTGCCAATGGCCAGCCGCAAAGCACCAATCCAATAGGGCGACGCCTGGGCCGAGACAAAGGTTTGTGCGGTGCCGGTGGTGCCCCACAGGGCAGCGGCACAGAGCGCCATGGCGATACCGATCAATGTTGGATGTTTCATGGCCACATGGTGCCGCCGGGTGGCGTACCAAATTGCGAGATCCTCTTGACCTGTGGTCAGGCTTGGCGCAGAACGCGAGCGCCGAGTTGGCGGTCGCGTTTGAGGGCATAACTCAAGGCACTGGCGGAGCGGTAGCCCACCTGCAAAGCGGCCGCCTCCAGCGCCAGGCCCTGGCGCACGAAGCGCTCGGCCGCATCCAGGCGCAGACGGCGCAGATAGTCTTGCGGCGTTTGCCCGGTGAGTTCCAACAGCCGCGCATGAAAACGCTGGGGGCTCAAATAGAACAGCGCGGCCATGCGTTGTGTGCTCCAGGCTTCAAACAAGGCGCTGCTCAAAGCTGCATCCAAGCGCGCCAGATCGATGCCACGGCGCGCCAGAATACGCGGCGCCTGCAGTACCTGGGCCAGTTGCACGCTGGCATCACCCCAGACCACACTCTCACGGCAAGCGGCAGTGACCGCAAAACTGCGTGCGCGACCCAGATCCTCTTGTGCGGGCAGCTCGATCACAAACATCCGGGTGTCCGGGCCAGCCAGAAAGCCGTGAGACACGCCCGCAGGAATCAGCAAACCACAGGAGGCATCGGCAAAAGCACTGTGGCCAGCCACCTCCAGTTCCATGCGGCCCTGCAAGCCGAACATGATCTGCACATGGTCGTGCGCGTGGCTCTGGTACTCGCCGTTGTAACGACGCACACCACTGCTCACGCCATCAAAGCGGGCTGGATTGACTTGCATGGACAGACAACAGCATCACAACCCAGCCGCAAACCAAGGCAAACCAAGCGGGATGGGGTGTGAGGGATGGCATGATTTACTACGACTTAAATAGCAAGAAGCGCTTGTTGCAAAAGGGCCAGGGGCCTAAACCGCTTGTGAAATCACGGTGCGCTCCACGAGCCGGTCATCCCCCAGCACAATCATCGAGAACAGCAGCTCATCGAGCGTGGCCGCTTGTGCGGTGCGCCGCGCCAGCAAGGGCGTGGCCTGCGGGTTGAGCAGCACAAAGTCTGCCTCACAGCCTGGCAACAGGTTGCCCACCACACCCTCCAAGCCCAGCGCTTGCGCCGCACCTGCGGTGTGTTGCCACCAGAGTTGCTGGGGCGACAGCGACAGGCCGGTCTTGCCCCGCCCCTCGCGCCCCACGTAATAGGCCGCCAGCATGGTGTGGAACGGGCTGAAACTGGTGCCCCCACCGACGTCGTTGGCCAAGCCGTACTTGAAGCCAACCCGATCCGCACTGGCGTAGTCGAAAAAGCCGCTGGCCAAAAAGAGGTTGCTGGTCGGGCACACGGCGGCAGCCGCGCCGCTGTCGCGCATCAGGGTCCGATCGGCATCGTCAAAGTGGATGCAGTGGGCATACACCGCGCGCTGGCGCAGCAGGCCAAAGTCGGCATAGGTGGCCAGGTAGCTGCTGGAGGCCGGAAACAGCGCACGCGCCCAGGCGATCTCATCTTTGTTCTCGGCCACATGCGACTGAATCCAGACACTCGGGTACTTGGCGGCCAGTTCACCCGCGCCGCGCAACTGGGCGTCGGTGCTGGTGGGTGCAAAACGCGGCGTGATCGCATAACCCAGGCGGTCGACCCCGTGCCAACGCTGCAGCAGCTCTTCAGAGTCGATCAGGCTTTGTTCGGTGGCGTCGACCCGGCCGGGCTGGGACGGCTGATTGAGCAGGCTGGACGGCGCATGGCGGTCCATCAGGCACAAGCCTGTCATCCAGCGCAGGTGCTGGGCTTGTGCCTCCACAAACAAAGCGTTGACCGAGGCCGGGTGCGAGGTGGCAAAAGTCAGCGCGGTGGTGACGCCATTGCGCAACATTTCAGCTACAAAAAACTGAGCTGCCTGCGCACAGTATTCGCAGGCTGAGAAGCGATTCTCTTCAGGAAAGGTGTAATCCTCCAGCCACGGCAACAAGCCGTCGGCGGGTGAGGCAATCACATTGGTTTGCGGGTAGTGGCTGTGCAGGTCGACAAAACCCGGCGCGATGATGCGCCCCGGCCAGTGCTGCACCGGCAGTTGCGCGTAGTCGGCTTGCAAGGTGGCATACGGCCCCAGAGCCAACACCACCTGGGTGCCGCTGGCGTTGGGCCCCACCACCAGCAAGCCGTCTGGCTCATAGACCACAGACTGGCGCGGATCGGCCTCGGGCTTGAAATAAAGAAGGGCGGCACGGTAAGCTTTCATAGGCGCTGAGCTTACCCAATTTGTCCGGAAATCGTCGCCAGCAGGCGGCCTTGGGGGCCAACTGCGATAATCGCGGGATGAATTCCCAGCCCACTACCCCTCTTCTGACCCTCTGGCGGCCGATTTTGGCCATGCTGGTGGTGATCGTTTCGTCCAATTACCTGGTGCAGTTCCCGCTCAACGATTGGTTGACCTGGGGCGCCTTCACCTTCCCGGTGGCCTTTCTGGTGACCGACCTGACCAACCGCGCGGTTGGCAATGCGGCAGCACGCCGTGTGGCCTGGGCAGGTTTTGCGATTGCGGTGGTGGTGTCGTTTGCCCTGGCGCCCTGGCGTATTGCCGTGGCCTCCGGTGTGGCCTTCATTGTGGGTCAGCTGCTTGACATCGTGGCCTTCAACCGCCTGCGCGCCGGATCGTGGTGGAAAGCACCACTGATTGGCTCGGCCGTGGCATCGGTGGTTGACACCGCCATCTTCTTCTTCCTGGCGTTTGCGGGCTCCGACATGAACTGGTTGATGCTCGCCGCTGGCGACCTGAGCATCAAGTGGCTCATGGCTGCGGTGCTGCTGGCACCCTACCGCGTGATGCTGCCGCGCCTGCAGCTGTGGGTGCCGGTGCGCTAAGCACCTGGCCACCCGACCGGCAACCCGCAAGTTGCCGGTTTTCCCTTCACACACCCCTCATTCAAACGTTTCAAACAGCTCAGCCAACCGGTCTTGATAGGCCTGCTTGGCTGACGCATCGATAAAACTCGCCTCAAAACTGTTGCTTGCTAGCTGATAAGCATGTTGCGAGCTCAGGCCCAGCGCCGCAAAGGTCTGGGTGAAGTTCTCATTGATGTAACCACCAAAATACGCCGGGTCGTCCGAGTTGACGGTGGCCACCAGACCGGCCTGCAGCATCGCACCCAGGTTGTGCTGCGCCAGCGTCGGGAACACACACAGCTTCAGGTTGGACAGCGGGCACACCGTGAGCGGAATCTGCTCACGCACCAGCCGCGCCACCAGCGCCGGGTCCTTCAAAGCTTGTACGCCATGGTCAATCCGTTCAACTTTAAGAGCATCCAGGGCGCTCCAGATATAGGCGGGCGGCCCTTCTTCACCGGCATGGGCCACCAAGCGCAGTCCCAGTTGGCGCGCTTTGGCAAACACCTCGGTGAACTTTTCGGGCGGGTGCCCCAGCTCACTGGAGGCCAGGCCCACACCCAACAACTTGTCGAGATGTGGCGTGGCCTGCTCCAGCGCCTCAAAAGCCTCGGCCTGGCTCAGATGGCGCAGGAAACACAGGATCAGCCCGGCGCTGATACCCAGTTGGGACCGCGCGTCCACACAGGCGCGGTGCAAGCCATTGATCACGGTGTCCGTGTCCACCCCATGGCCGGTGTGGGTCTGGGTGTCAAAGAAGATTTCTGTATGCACCACATGGTCGGCCGCCGCACGCTCCAGGTAAGCCCAGGTCATGTCGTAGAAGTCCTGCTCGGTGCGCAGCACCTGGGTACCTGCGTGGTACACGTCCAGAAACTCCTGCAGGTTGCCAAACACATAGGCCTTTTTGAGCGCCGCCACATCGGCATAAGGCAAGCTCAAACCATTGCGTGCGGCCAGCGCAAACATCAGCTCGGGTTCGAGCGAGCCTTCGATGTGCATGTGCAACTCGGCCTTGGGCAAGCGTTTGAGCAAGTCAGGCAGTCGGTGGGCAGGAATGGGTTTGACGGTGTTCATGGCAGTCCGTTTGAAGTGGGGGGTCAGACCCGGGGGCAGCGGGTACAAAATAGCTCGTCTCGGGTTTGACCGGCTGAAGAACAAAAAAGCCGCCCTCAGGCGGCTTTTTTGGGTAGGGACACCAGAGTTTACTTGGCGCCGGGCACTTTGCCTTCCACGCCCTTGACGTAGAAGTTGATGCCGCTGAGGAACTTGTCATCTGCCACAGCGTCCTTGGCCAGCACTTCCTTGCCAGCGCTGTCTTTCAGAGGACCTTTCCAGATCACAAAAGAACCGTCGGCCAGACCCTTCTTGACTTCTTCCACCTTGGTCTTGGTGTCAGCAGGCACGTCTTCAGCGATGGAGACGATGTCGATCGCGCCTTCTTTCACGCCCCACCAGCTGTGGCTACCTTCGCCAGCCTTCCAAGAGCCATCCAAAGCTTCCTTGGTGGTCTTGATGTAGTACGGACCCCAGTTGATGACGGCGGACGCCAGGTGGGCTTTCGGACCATAAGCAGTCATGTCAGAGTCCCAGCCGAAGGCGCGTTTGCCCTTGGCTTCAGCGGTTTTCAAGACAGCGGCTGAGTCGGTGTTCTGGAACAAGACGTCAGCGCCGCCATTGATCAGGCTGGTGGCTGCTTCGGTTTCTTTCGGTGGGTCAAACCAGGTGTTCACCCAAACCACCTTGGTCTTGATCTTGGGGTTGCTGCTTTGGGCACCGAGCGTGAAGCTGTTGATGTTGCGGATCACTTCCGGGATTGGCACCGAGGCCACCACACCCAGGGTGTTGCTCTTGGTCATCTTGCCAGCGATCACGCCCGCCATGTAGGCGCCTTCGTAGGTGCGGCTGTCATAAGTGCGCATGTTCTCGGCTTGTTTGTAACCGGTGGCATGCTCAAACTTGACGTCCTTGAACTCGGCTGCCACCTTGAGCATGGGTTCCATGTAACCAAAGGTGGTGCCAAACACCAGCTTGTTGCCTTGGCCAGCCATGTCGCGGATGACGCGTTCGGCGTCAGCAGACTCGGGCACGTTTTCAACAAACGAGGTCACGATCTTGTCGCCAAATTCGGCTTCCAGCGCTTTGCGACCATTGTCATGGGCAAAAGTCCAGCCACCATCACCCACCGGACCCACATAAGCAAAACCGATTTTCAGCGGCTCAGGTTTGACCGGTTCCGGTGCAGAGGCCACGGGTGCCGGTGCAGGCGCAGGAGCGGGTTCCTCTTTTTTGCCGCAGCCCACCAGCGCGGCAGAAGCCACGGCGGTCAGCGCAGCCACCTTGAGCAGCGTACGTTTTTGCAGATCAGTCATGTTGAATCCTTATCAAAGGGGGTAACGACGGGTTAAAGAAAACAGTGATTATGAGTCCAGCGCAAACCAATTCGTCAAGGCTCAGGCGCCTGGATAAAAAGGTTTGCCAATGCTGGCGGGCATGTTGATGCGAATCCACTGCGGGTTGCGCGAGATCAGCGCCAGCACCAGAATGGTTGCCACATAAGGCAACATGCTCAGGAACTCGCTGGGCACATCGACCCCGATACCCTGCAGATGGAACTGCAACATCGTCACACCACCAAACAGGTAGGCACCAAGCAATACCCGTGCCGGGCGCCAAGTGGCAAAGGTGGTCAAGGCCAGCGCAATCCAGCCTTTGCCAGCCACCATGCCTTCCACCCACAGCGGGGTGTAGATCACCGAGATGTAGGCGCCAGCCAGGCCACACAAGGCGCCACCGGCCACCACCGCTGCCAGACGGATACGGCGCACCGGGTAACCCAGCGCATGGGCCGACTCGGGGCTTTCACCCACACTGCGCACAATCAGGCCGCTGCGGGTGCGGTACAGGAACCAGATCAAGGCCAGCGCAAACAAAACCGTCAGGTACACCAAAGGATGGTGGCGAAACAGCGCCGGGCCAACCAGCGGGATGTCTGACAGGTAGGGCACAGCGAACGACGCACGTTCGGGAATCCTGGCCTGCACAAAACTGGTGCCTACAAAGGCGGAGAAGCCGGTGCCAAACAAGGTCAGCGCCAAGCCGGTGGCGTACTGGTTGGTATTGAGCCAGATCACCAGCAGGCCA
The DNA here is from genome assembly GCF_002017865.1 of Rhodoferax fermentans. Taxonomy (NCBI): domain Bacteria; kingdom Pseudomonadati; phylum Pseudomonadota; class Betaproteobacteria; order Burkholderiales; family Comamonadaceae; genus Rhodoferax; species Rhodoferax fermentans. The sequence goes on from NZ_MTJN01000002.1 coordinate 764,167, forward strand.
AACACCGCCGCCAACGCGCCACCCACGGCCATGCCAGCGACAAAACCCAACCAGTCCGAGCCGGTCGTGACCACCGTGGCAAACCCGGCAATGGCGGCGCACAGCATCATGCCCTCGGCCCCGAGGTTAACGATGCCCACCTTCTCGTTGATCAACAGCCCCAGCGAGGCAATGGCCAGCACCGTGCCTGCATTCAATGTGGCTGCCAACAGCAGCGCGTACGACTCCATCACAAGCTCCTGCTTTGTCGCCAGACCAGGCGGTAGTTCATCAAGGTGTCGCAGGCCAGCAGACTGAACAGCAGCAGGCCCTGGAACACACCGGTAAGGGATTTGGTGAGGCCCAGACGCGATTGCGCCAGCTCACCCCCAATGTAAAACATGCTCATCAACAAGGCTGAGAACACCATGCCGACCGGGTGCAGGCGCCCGACAAAGGCCACGATGATGGCTGCGAAACCGTAACCCGCAGGCACATAAATGGTCAGCTGACCGATCGGCCCTGCCACCTCCAATGCCCCGGCCAGCCCGGCAGCACCACCCGAGATCAACAACGCCGTCCACAAGGCCTTGCGCGAAGAAAAGCCCGCGTAACGCGCCGCCGCTGGCGCCAGGCCACCCACCTGCAGCGAGAACCCGGCACGGGTGCGAAACAGGAACACCCACAACGCGGCCACACCCAGCAAGGCAAAAAACACCCCTATGCTCACGCGTGAGCCGGTGAACAGGCGCGGGATACGTGTGACAAGCTCAAAGGTCTTGCTTTGCGGAAAGTTGAAGCCCATCGGGTCTTTCCAAGGCCCGCCCACCAGATAACTCAGCAGCTGCACCGCCACATAGACCAGCATCAGGCTGACCAGGATCTCGTTGGCATGGAAGCGGTCCCGCAGCAAAGCGGTGATGCTGGCCCAGACCATGCCACCCAGCATGCCCGCCAGCAAAATCGGCAACACGATCCAGGCACTGGTGTCCCGCTCAGCCAGCAGCGCCACCCCAGCGGCAAAAATCGCACCGATGATGTATTGGCCCTCGGCACCGATGTTCCAGACGTTCGAGCGGAAACACACGGCCAGCCCCAGCGCAATGATCAGCAGCGGTGTGGCCTTGACCAGCAGTTCACCCCAGGCGTAGGCGCTGCTGATGGGCAGCCAGAAAAACATCTGCAAACCCTTGACCGGGTCTTTGCCCAGCGCCACAAACATCAGGGTACCGACCAGCACCGTGATCACCAGCGCCAGCAAGGGCGAGGCAAAGGTCCAGATCTTGGACGGCTCGGGACGCGCCTCAAGCTTCAGCATGACCCGCCTCCTGCACCACCACCCCCGACATCTCGGCCAGATGCGCCTGCACCTCCACATCCCACAAGCCACTCATCCATTCCCCAATCTTTTCAACCGTGGCCTGCGCCACCGGCACCGACGGTGACAACTGGCCACGCGCAATCACATGCAGCCGGTCACACACCTCAAACAACTCGTCGAGCTCTTCACTCACCACCAGCACCGCGCAACCGGCATCTCGCATCGCCAGAATCTCACCCCGAATCTGCGCGGCGGCACCCACATCCACACCCCAGGTCGGCTGCGACACGATGAACAGCTTGGGTTTGGCGTCGATCTCGCGCCCAACAATGAACTTCTGCAAATTGCCGCCCGAGAGTGAACGCGCCAGTGAACGCGGCCCACCAGCCTTGACCTTGAAGCGGTTGATGATGTCGTCCGCCTGCGCCTCCAGCTGGCTGAGCCGCACCCAGCCCCCCAGAAAACGCGGGTAGGCAATCGCTTCCTGGCGCGTCAGCAACAGGTTGTGTGCCAAGGGCAAGGTCGGCACCGCACCACGGCCCAGGCGCTCCTCGGGCACAAAATGCAGGCCCAGCTTGCGCCTGCGCCCCGGGTGCATTGCCGCCACATCGATGCGGCCGATGCGCACACTGCCAGGTTTGGCGCGGGTGTCTTCGCCCGACAGGGCGCACAACAATTCTTTCTGGCCATTGCCAGAGACACCAGCAATACCCACCACCTCACCAGCGCGCACCTCAAACGACACCGCCTCCAGGTCGACGCCAAACTGGTCTTCACGCGAGAGCGTCAGGTTGCTGACCCGCAGCACACTCGGGCCGGGGTCTTGCGCCCGGTGGGTCAGCTGCGGCGGCTCGGCGCCAATCATCAGCTTGGACAAGGAGGCATTGCTTTCCTGCGCCGGGTTACACACACCGGTGACCTTGCCACCGCGCAGCACGGTGCAGGCATTGCAGAGTTCGCGGATTTCATGCAGCTTGTGGCTGATGTACAAAATGCTGCAGCCCTCAGAGGCCAATTTTTTGAGCACCACAAATAACTTGTCCACCGCCTGCGGTGTGAGCACCGAGGTGGGCTCGTCCAGGATCAGCAGCTGCGGGTTGGTCAGTAACGCCCTGATGATCTCCACCCGCTGCATCTCACCCACACTCAGGGTGTGCACCGGGCGCGTCGGGTCGATATCCAGCCCGTACTCAGCCGCCTTGACCTCGATGTTGCGGGTGACCTCGGCCAGACTCAGGCTCTTGCTCAAGCCCAGCCAGACGTTTTCTGCCACGGTGATGGTGTCGAACAAGCTGAAATGCTGAAACACCATGCTGATGCCCAGGGCCCGCGCCTCTTGCGGGTTTTTGATGTGCACCGGCTGGCCATTGAACAGCACCGAACCCTCGTCAGGCTTGACCGAGCCGTAGATGATCTTCATCAGGGTCGATTTGCCTGCGCCGTTTTCGCCAAGCACCGCATGGGTTTCGCCGGGAAGCACCACCAGATTGACTTCACTGTTGGCCACCACGCTGGGGTAACGCTTGGTGATGCCGCTGAGTTGGAGTCGGGGAGTGGTCATGGACGGACGCGCAAGATGTGTTTCAGAAAACCGAGCAAAGGTGGGCGGAAAATGATTTTGGACGGAAGTGTATTGAATAAACCGGCCCACTCAGCGCCCAAAGCAACAATCAATTCAAAGCAAGGACAATGCCACCCTTGGCAAGAATCTTGCTGCAAACCTGCTAAAAACGCTCTTTGTACCTGACACCCATCACCGCCTGCTGGATTCATTTTTATGCCTCATCCCGAGCTTTCCTTTGTGCACCGTGGCCAGATCATTCACCTGCGCGAGGTGCCGCCCACCCGCACCCTGCTGCAACTTTTGCGCGACGACCTGGGTATCAACGCCACCAAGGAAGGTTGCAACGAAGGCGATTGCGGCGCCTGCACCGTGGTGATCGGTGAACAACGTGGCGACCATCTGCACTACAGCGCGGTCAACAGCTGCATCCGCCTGGCGCACTCCATCCACGGAATGGCGCTGTGGACCGCGCAAGACCTGAGCGCGGCCGACGGCAGCTTGCACCCGGTGCAGCAGGCGCTGCTCAACCAGCACGCCAGCCAATGCGGCTTTTGCACGCCCGGGTTTGCGATGAGCCTGTTTGGCCTGTACCAGAACCAGGTCTGCCAGGGCAAACCTGTGAGCCGCGAGGGTGCCCAGGAGGCGCTGTCGGGCAACCTGTGCCGCTGCACCGGTTACCGCCCGATTCTGGACGCCGCACAGCAGATGCAGACGCTGCCCCGGGTCACCCTCGACGAGGCTGAGATACTCTCAAAACTGGAGCATATTTCCCTTATTCCAAAAGGGCTGGAGGCCGATTTATCATATAAATCACCGACCACACTGGCTGAGCTGCTGGCCCTGCGGGCGGCCCACCCGCAGGCGCAGATCGTCGCGGGTTGCACCGATGTGGGCTTGTGGATCAACAAGTTGCACAAGGACTTTGCCGAAGTGCTCGATGTGACCCGGGTGGCCGAATTGCGCCAGATCAGCACCGACGACACCCACCTGCGCATTGGCGCGGCGGTGACGCTGACCGACGCTTTTGCCGCGCTGGCCCAGGACCGCCCTGCCCTGGTCACTTTTGCCAATCGTTTTGCCGGGGCACCGGTACGCAACTCGGGCACGCTCGGTGGCAATGTGGCCAATGGTTCACCGATTGGTGACTCGATGCCGCTGCTGATCGCCCTGCAGGCGCGTGTGCAACTGGCCAGTGTGCGTGGCAGCCGCGAGCTGGCGCTGGAGGCGCTCTACACCGGCTACCGCCAGAATGTGATGGCCAGCGACGAGCTGCTGACCCAGATCATCGTGCCCAAGCCCGAACCTGATGAACTGCTGCGGGTCTACAAAATCTCCAAACGCCAGGAAGACGATATTTCTGCGGTCTGCTTCGCGGTTCGGCTGCAGGTACAGAACGGTGTGGTGACCCAAGCCTCCATCGGCGTTGGCGGTGTGGCAGCCACACCGGTGCGCGCCGTTCAGACCGAAGTGACACTGACTGGACAAGCCTGGACTGAAGCCACGGTGGAGGCTGCGGCGGCCGCCTTGCGCCAGGAGTTCCAGCCGATCTCCGACATGCGCGCCAGCAGCGACTACCGCCGACAGGTGCTGGGCAACCTGATGCAGCGCTTCTGGTTGGAGAGCCAGGGGCAAACCCTTGTGACGCTGGCTGACCTGACGCTGGAGGGTCTATGAACACCACCACCCACAGCATCGGCCGCACCGTGGCCCACGAAAGTGCCCGTGCACAAATCGCCGGTGCCGCGCCCTACATTGACGACCTGCCCGAGCTGCGTGGCACCTTGTACGCCGCGCCTATCCTCTCCACCGTGGCGCACGGCAAGATCAATGAGATCCATACGGCTGCAGCCCTTGCCCTGCATGGGGTGGTTGCTATTGTTTTGGCGAGTGATGTGCCTGGCGACCCCATACTGGCGGCGTTTGCCGGAGACGAGCCGGTGTTCGCCCGTGACACCGTGCAGCACATTGGCCAGGTGATTGGCCTGGTGGTGGCCACCGACGTGATGCTGGCCCGGCGCGCAGCGCGGCTGGTCAAGCTTGATATCACGCCCCTGCCCGCGATCCTGACGGTGCCCGACGCGCTGGCATCCGAGAGTTATGTGTTGCCGCCGGTGACGGTGGCGCGTGGGGATTCCGACGCCGCTCTGGCACGTGCACCACACACCCTCAAGGGCACGCTCGAAGTCGGTGGCCAGGAGCACTTCTATTTGGAAGGCCAGATCGCCTACGCGCTGCCGCAGGAGCAAAACCAGTGGCTCATCTACAGCAGCAGCCAGCACCCCGGCGAGGTGCAGCACTGGGTGGCGCACGCGCTGGGGCTGGACAACCACGCGGTGCGGGTCGAATGCCGTCGGCTCGGTGGTGGTTTTGGTGGCAAAGAAACCCAGGCTGGCCATCTGGCGGTGTGGGCGGCAGTGGCCGCAGCCAAGGTCAAACGCCCGGTCAAGCTGCGGCTGGACCGCGACGACGACTTTCTGATCACCGGCAAACGCCACCCGTTCAGCTACCAGTACACCGTGGGCTTTGATGACACCGGGCGCCTGTGCGGCCTCCAACTGATGATGGCGGCGCACTGTGGTTTCAGCGCCGATTTGTCCGGCCCGGTGGCCGACCGCGCGATCTTCCACGCCGACAACGCCTACTACCTGCAGGATGTGGCCATCACCTCCTACCGGCTCAAGCTCCACACCCAGAGCCACACCGCGTTTCGTGGTTTTGGCGGGCCGCAAGGCATGATCGTGACCGAAACGATTCTGGGCGACATCGCGCGCCAGCTTGGGCTCGACCCATTGGCCGTGCGCTTGCGCAACCTCTACAGCGATGAGCCACTGAACCCTGCCGAGCCCGGCCTGCGCCGCGACACCACCCACTACGGCATGCAGGTGGAAGGCAATATCCTGCAGCCCTTGCTCTCAACACTGGAGCAGTCATCCCAATACCAAAAACGGATAGAGGCCATTTCCGCTTGGAATGAACAACACCAGACGCTCAAGCGTGGCATCGCGCTGACACCGGTCAAGTTTGGCATCAGCTTCACCGCCACGCTGTTCAACCAGGCCGGTGCGCTGGTGCATGTCTACCTGGATGGCAGTGTGCAGATGAACCACGGTGGGGTCGAGATGGGCCAGGGCCTGAACACCAAGGTGGCGCAAATTGTGGCCGACGAACTCGGTGTGCCACTGCACAAGGTGCTGGCCACCGCGAGCGACACCAGCAAAATCCCCAATGCCTCGGCCACCGCCGCATCAGCCGGTACCGACCTCAATGGCCGTGCCGCCCAGTTTGCGGCGCGCCATGTGCGCGACAACCTGGCAGCTTTTGTCGGCGGGCTCGACGGTGTGGGCGCCGGTGCGGTCACCTTCCAGGGCGGCCAGGTGTTCACTCCCAAGACCACGCGCACGTTCGATGCGGTGGTGCAACTGGCCTATGCCAACCGCATCCAGCTCTGGAGCGACGGTTTTTACCGCACGCCCAAGATCCATTACGACAAAACCACGCTGAGTGGTCGGCCGTTTTATTACTTTGCCTACGGTGCGGCGTGTACCGAAGTCGCCCTCGACACCTTGACCGGCGAGAACAAGGTGATACGGGTGGACATCCTGCACGATGTCGGTCGCTCGATCAACCCCGGGCTGGACGTGGGTCAGATCGAAGGGGGATTTGTGCAGGGCATGGGCTGGCTCACCACCGAAGAGCTGGTCTGGAATGACAAGGGTTTGTTGACCACCCACGCCCCCAGCACCTACAAGATCCCGACCGCGGGTGACATTCCCGCCCATTTCAAAGTCGATTTGTGGGACGCCCCCAACACCGAGGACAACGTCGGTGGCTCGAAAGCCGTGGGGGAACCACCCTTCATGCTCGCCATCAGTGTGTTTGAGGCACTGCGTGACGCGGTGGCGCGTGCGCGGGACGATGGCGCGGTGGTGCAGCTCAACGCACCGGCGACACCGGAAAAGCTGCTCAAAGCCCTGACCCAGGTCCGCTGAATGGCCAGCCTGGGTGCACGGACCTGTCAGAAACGAAAAACGCCGCAGAAGCGGCGTTTGGACGGTTTGGGGCGGGACTCAGAAACCGGCGAGAGAGCGCAAGGCACTTGGGTTGACCAGGTTCAACACCCGACCCGATCCGCTGATCAGGCGTTTTTCACGCAGGGTGCGCAACACGCGAGAGAAGGTCTCTGGCGCAATGCCCAGCTGGGCGGCAATGCTGCGTTTACGCTGCTGCAGCTCCACAGCCAGATCACCCTTGGCGCCAAAACGCGCGTGGCTCAACAGCCATTCGGCGCAACGTGCTTCGGCATCCTTGGCCAAACGGCTCATTGCAAATTCGGTCTGGCGACGGTGCGCCATCGCTACATCGGTCAGCACCGCCTGGGCGGAACCGTGCATGTCGGCAATGGCTTTTTTGAAATCTGTGGTGGCCACCGAGCACAGTTGCAAGGGGGTGTCGGCCACGGCATCCACCAGATGTGGCAAACCCAGCACCACCGAGCTGGCGTCGAGCCAGCACGGGCCCTCCAACACGCCAATCTGGTGTTCCATCTCCTCAGCGCCCATGACACCCAGCGCCACGCGGCCGGACTCGATGTAACAAACTTGATCCGCCTCAAACCCGCGGCGCAGCAGGACTTGACCACGGTTAAGGGTGCGCATTTGCGCCTGCGGATTGATGGTGTGTACTGAGAACATGGGAGTGACTGTGCCGTAATCTCAAGTTGACAACCTTGAGATAGATCAAACAAGACCTGATTTGACGCGAAACAACCACATCCCTACCCACAACGTCGGGCTTCTGCCCGCTTTGCCCGGCATCGGGACCAGACCGTTGATGCGAACATGACCCCCTTTGAACACCACCGATTCCGACGACCATGCCGACCCTGCTGATCCACAACGCCCACTGCATCGCCACCTTTGACAACGCCGATCCCCTGGCCGCGCGCGAGTTGAGGGACGCCTCGGTGTTCATCCGCGACAACACCATCGAGGCCATCGGACCTGCGGCAGAGCTACCACAAACGGCCGACGAGGTGATCAACGCGCGCGGCCACTTGGTGACTCCCGGCCTGATCAACACCCACCACCACATGACCCAGAGCCTCACCCGGGCTATTCCTGAGGTGCAAAACGCCGAGTTGTTTGGCTGGTTGCGTGGCCTGTACCCGATCTGGGCTGGCCTCACGCCCGAGATGGTGCGGGTCAGCACCCAGATTGCGATGGCCGAGCTGCTGCTGAGTGGCTGCACCACCAGCAGCGACCACCTCTACATCTACCCCAACGGCGTGCGGCTGGATGACAGCATCGAAGCAGCACAAGCCATTGGCATGCGTTTTGTCGCCAGCCGGGGCAGCATGAGTGTGGGCCAGTCGCAAGGGGGTTTGCCGCCCGATGCCGTGGTCGAGAACGAGGCGTTCATCCTCAAAGACACCCAACGCCTGATCGAGACCTGGCATGACCCACGTCATGGTGCGATGGTGAATGTGGCGGTGGCGCCGTGTTCCCCCTTCAGCGTAAGTCAAGATCTGATGCGCCAGTCGGCCCTGCTGGCACGCAGCTACCAAGTGCGCCTGCACACCCATCTGGCCGAGAACGACCACGACCTGGCCTACAGCCGCGAGAAGTTCAACTGCACCCCCACGCAGTACGCACAAGACCTGGGCTGGCTCGGGCCTGATGTGTGGCATGCCCACTGCGTCAAGTTGGACGACGCGGGCATCAGCCTGTTTGCAGCCACGCGCACCGGAGTGGCGCACTGCCCGTGCAGCAACATGCGCCTGGGCTCGGGCATTGCGCCGATCCGCAAGATGCTCGACGCGGGCGTGCCGGTGGGTTTGGGGGTGGATGGCAGCGCCAGCAACGACGCAGCGCACATGGTCAATGAAGCGCGCCAGGCTCTGCTGCTGGCGCGTGTGGGCCGAGCCATGTTGCCACCCGAAACACGGACCCAGGCAGACGGTTCACAGCGCCGCTTTTTTGGCTGTGATCTAGGTCCAGCCGAGATGACCGTGCGTGATGCCTTGGCCCTGGCCACACGCGGTGGGGCGCAGGTGCTGGGTCGGCCCGACATTGGCCACCTGGCGGTCGGCATGTGTGCCGACCTGGCTTTGTTTGATCTGGAAACGCTGGGGTTTGCCGGTGGCGCGGTGCACGACCCGGTCGGTGCACTGTTGTTGTGCACCAGCCCGCAAGCGGCTTACACCATTGTGAATGGCACCGTTGTGGTGCAAAAAGGGCAACTCAGTACGCTGGAACTGGGCCCGCTGGTTGAGCGGCACAACCAACTGGCCCGCCAGCTGGCCAATTTGGTGCACTGAGACGTGCTGCGTTTTAGGTAGCTACCAGCCCTTGTTGCGTAAGGGCTAGAAGCATAAAAGGCTTGAACTATTCGCCCAGGTAGGCGGCACGCACCTTGGGGTCTTTGAGCATGGTCTTGCCCTCACCGGTCATGGTGATCAGACCCGAGTCCATCACATAACCGCGATTGGCCAGGGCCAACGCGCGGCTGGCGTTCTGCTCCACCAGCAGCACCGTGACACCTTGGGCATACACGTCACGCACCACCTCGAAGATCTTGTCGACCATGATCGGTGACAGACCCATCGACGGCTCATCGAGCAAGAGCACTTTGGGGCGGCTGATCAGCGCACGGCCCATGGCCAGCATCTGTTGTTCACCACCGCTGAGCGTGCCAGCGAGCTGGTCCTTGCGCTCTTTCAGGCGCGGGAAGATGCCAAACACCTTCTCGATGTCCATCTGGATCTCAGGCTTGTCGTTGCGGATGTAGGCGCCCATCTGCAGGTTTTCCAGAATGGTCATGCGCGTGAAAATCCCGCGCCCTTCGGGCACCATGGCCAGGCCCTGTTTCACCAGATCCCACGGCCCTTGGCCACGGATGCTCTTGCCCAGGTACTCGATGTCACCATCGTTGATCGGCAGCGAGCCGGTGATGGCCTTCATGGTGGTGGTTTTACCCGCACCGTTGGAGCCGATCAGCGACACCAGTTCGCCCTCGCGCACCTCAAAGTCCACACCTTTGACGGCCTGGATGCCGCCGTAAGCCACTTTGAGGCCTTTAACTTTCAGAAGAGTTTTTGTCATATCAGTGGCCACCCGTGCCCAAATAGGCTTCAATCACTTTTTCATTACGTTGCACTTCGGCGGGTGTCCCCTCGACCAACTGCTTGCCGTAGTCCAGCACAGTCACCCGGTCACACAGGCCCATCACCAGCTTCACATCATGCTCGATGAGCAGAATGGTGCGGTTGTCGTTGCGGATTTTGTCGATCAGCTCACGCAGCAACACCTTTTCGGTGCTGTTCATGCCCGCAGCGGGTTCGTCCAGCGCAATCAGCTGCGGGTCGGTGGCCAGGGCACGGGCAATTTCCAAGCGGCGTTGGTCACCGTAGCTCAGGGTGCGGGCCTTGAAATCGGCCAGTTTGCCAATGCCCACATAGTCCAGCAGCTCATGCGAACGCTGGGTGATGGCGGCTTCTTCGGCCTTGAAACCCGGCGTGCGAAAAACCGCCCCCAGCAAACCCGAGTGGGTGCGCACATGGCGCCCCACCATGACGTTTTCCAGGGCCGTCATTTCGGCGAACAAACGGATGTTCTGGAAGGTGCGGGCAATGCCGGCTTTGGCCACCTCGTGCACGGCGGTGGGCTGGTAGGGTTTGCCTGCCAGCTCAAACGTGCCGGTATCTGGCGTGTACAAACCGGTGAGCACATTAAAAAACGTGGTTTTACCGGCACCATTGGGGCCAATCAGGCCATAGACCTGGCCGCGTTTGATCTGGATGCCCACATCGCTGAGGGCCTGCAGGCCACCAAAACGCTTGGACACACCCGAGACGTTGAGAACTGTATCTGTCATAGTCGTCGATTCCTTTGAGACACCGCTCAGGGCTTGGTGCTGGTCAGTGATTTGCCATGCTCTGGCGCGGGCCACAGGCCGCGTGGGCGCAGCAGCATGATGCTGATCATGGCCAGAGCAATCAGCAGCTGGCGCAGGATGGAGGCATCGAGCCGACCACCGGTCATGCTTTGCAGCGGCCCAGCCACATAACGCAAGACCTCAGGCATGGCCGACAGCGCTACCGCACCCAGGATCACACCAGGCAAGTGGCCAATGCCACCCAGCACCACCATCGCCACAATCATCACCGACTCCATCAGGCTGAAGGACTCGGGCGAAATGAAGCCCTGGAACGAGGCAAACATGGCACCCGAGACACCACCAAAGGTGGCACCCATACCGAAGGCCAGCAATTTCAGGTTGCGGGTGTTGATGCCCATGGCCTTGGCGGCAATTTCATCTTCGCGGATCGCCATCCAGGCCCGACCCACACGCGAGAGTTGCAAGCGGTGCGAGATCAGCACACTGAACACCACCAGCACCAGGAACAGGTAGTAGTACAGCGTCACCGAGGCAATGTCATAGCCAAAAATGTCGATGCGTTTGCCAAAACTCATGCCAAAAAAGGTCAGCGAGTCGATTTCGCCCATGCCTTTGGGGCCGTTGGTGATGTTGACCGGGTGGTCCAAGTTGTTCATGAACACCCGGATGATTTCACCAAAACCCAGGGTCACGATGGCCAGGTAGTCACCGCGCAAACGCAAGGTGGGCGCACCCAGCAAAACACCGAACAGCGCCGCCAGACCTGCGGCTGCCGGGATGATGACCCAGATCGGCATGTGCAAGCCGTTCGGGAACATGGCCGCAATGGCCGGGAAGTTCTCGGTCAGATGCGGCGAGGCCAGCAGCGCGTACATGTAGGCGCCAATGGCAAAAAACGCCACATACCCCAAGTCCAGCAGACCGGCGTAACCCACCACAATGTTCAGACCCAGCGCCAGCAGCACATACAGCAGCGCCATGTCGGCAATCCGCACCCAGGCATTGCCAAAGCCCTGCAGGATGAGTGGGGTGACCAGCAGGCCCACGGCCGCCAGCAGGAAAACGATGATTTGTTTCTGTTTCATGACCCGTCTCCTCAAGCGCGGTCAGCCACGCGCTCGCCCAGCAGGCCGGAGGGCCGCAACGTCAGCACAATGATCAACACAATGAACGCAAAAATATCGGAATAGTGGCTGCCCAGCACACCACCGGTGAGGGCACCGATGTAACCCGCACCCAGCGACTCGATCAAGCCCAGCGCAATACCACCGACCACCGCACCAGCCAGGTTGCCAATGCCACCAAACACCGCCGCCGTGAAGGCCTTCAGACCTGGCAAAAAGCCCATGGTGTGTTGCACCGTGCCGTAGTTGGCAGCCCACATCACACCTGCAATCGCGGCCAGCACCGCACCAATCACAAAAGTGGCCGAGATCACAAAGTCGGGTTTGACACCCATCAGGGCCGCCACGCGCGGGTTTTCGGCGGTGGCGCGCATGGCACGCCCTAGCCGGGTGTAGTTCACCAACCACATCAGCACCGCCAGCGAGATCGCGGTCACACCCAAAATCAGCACCTGCGTGAGGGTGATCACCGCGCCGCCAATCTCATACGGCACCATCGGCAGCAGGTTCGGGTAAGGTTTGTAATTGGGCTTCCAGATGATCATGGCCAGGGTCTGCAGCAGCAGCGACATACCAATGGCGGTGATCAGCGGCGCCAGACGGGGGCTGTTGCGCAAGGGACGATACGCCAGTTTTTCAATCGAAAAGTTCAGCACCGCAGCGACCACCGCAGCAATCAGCATCGACACCAACAGGATCAACCAGCCGGGTGTGCCGGGCATCGCGTCCTGCATCAAACCGATGACGCTCCAGCTGGTCAGAGCCCCCACCATCAGAACCTCGCCATGGGCAAAATTGATCAATCCGATGATGCCGTACACCATGGTGTAGCCCAACGCCACCAAGGCATACATGCTGCCCAACACCAGACCATTGATGATCTGCTGTATCAAGGTTTCCATAAATATTTTTCTCCGAAATAAGCCGAATAATTGTGTCGGCCGGTACGTCGACCCTGGGTAAGGGTCTGCAAAACCATGCACTACAAGCAACCCGGTTTCTCTAGCAATAAGCCTGCCAGTACAAAGCACCGGGGGCGGAAGTGGCCGCGATTGTAGTCAAGGTCAAATGGCCCGCCGCCCCAGTACTGGCGCGGGTTTACCCCCGGATTCACACTCCATCAGATCAGCTAATCGGGGATGACGATGTCTCATTGACCGCCTGATGCACGCACAACACCGCTGGCCAATCGGTCCTGAACGCACCTGCACGAGCCAATGGCCATATCCGGCATCAGCGTTTGCCAGCGGACGCAGCGGCCTGGTTTTGCGCACGCAAGGCACGCATCTTGTCGGCAATCTTGATCTCCAGACCACGCTCCACCGGTTGATAAAAACCGGGTTCGGCCATGCCCTCAGGCAAATAACGTTCACCGGCCGCAAAGCCGCCAGCCTCATCGTGCGCGTAGCGGTAGCCCTTGCCGTAGTCCAGCTGTTTCATGAGTTTGGTCGGTGCGTTGCGCAGGTGCATGGGCACCGGGCGGGTGCCATCTTGCTTGACAAAGGCCTTGGCTGCATTGAAAGCTTTGTAGACCGCGTTGCTCTTGGGGGCGATGGCCAGGTAGACCACACACTCGGCCAGCGCCAGCTCACCCTCGGGGCTGCCCAGGCGCTCATAGACTTCGGCCGCATCCAGCGCCAAACGCAAGGCCCGCGGGTCGGCCAGACCAATGTCTTCGCTGGCCATACGGACCAGGCGTCGCGCCATGTATTTGGGGTCGGCGCCACCGTCGAGCATGCGCACCAGCCAGTACAACGCGGCGTCCGGGTCACTGCCGCGCACACTTTTGTGCAAGGCCGAGATGGTGTCGTAAAACTGTTCGCCACCCTTGTCGTAACGGCGCATGCGCTCACCCAGCACCTTGAGCAACCAATCGTCGGTGATCTCGACACGCTTCTCCTGTGCTGCCGCCACGGCCAAGGTTTCCAGGGTGTTCAGCAGACGCCGGGCGTCCCCATCGGCATAAGCTACCAAACGCTCAACTGCTGCGTCTTCAATAGCAGGCACCCCTTGCAGCGTCTGGGCTGAAGCCACAATGTGCTTCAAATCATCGGCGGTAAGCGCTTGCAACACATAAACGGCTGCGCGTGACAACAGGGCCGAGTTGACCTCGAACGAGGGGTTTTCGGTGGTGGCGCCGATGAAGGTGAACAAACCGCTTTCCACATGCGGCAAAAAAGCGTCCTGCTGGCTTTTGTTGAAGCGGTGCACCTCATCGACAAACACCAGTGTGCGCCGACCCTGGGCCTGGGCCAGTTGCGCCTGCTCGACCGCCTCGCGGATGTCCTTGACCCCACCGAGCACCGCGCTGATGGTGATGAACTGCGCGTCAAACGCATCGGCCATCAGCCGCGCGATGGTGGTTTTACCGGTGCCCGGCGGGCCCCACAGGATGCAGCTGTGCGGCTGACCTGACTCAAAAGCCAGGCGCAGGGCCATGCCCTCGCCCAGCATGTGTTGTTGGCCAATCACCTCGGCCAGGGTCTTGGGGCGCAGGCGCTCGGCCAGCGGCGGGTGGTTGGAGGGCGCGGTGCTCATGACCCTATTGTGGCCTGACCAGGCGGGCAAATGACCCCGCTGCCCGCTCAGCCGTCAGCCAGACGGATCACATTGCGACCCGCCGCTTTGGCCTGGTACATCGCAGCATCAGCCCATTTCAGCAGGTCATTCTGACTGGCGTCCTGACCCAGAAACAGCGCCAGACCGATGCTGGCCGAGCAGTGGTGCTCCACCAGGGTATCCATCTGCCCGCTCTGGGACACCTTGAGCAGGTAAGGCGCGACCAGACTTGCGCGGATTTTCTCGGCCACGTCGCTGGCCTGCTGGATGGAGCGCGGCCGGTCGGCACTCAACTCCCCCAGGATCACCACAAACTCGTCACCCCCAAAACGCGCCACGGTGTCTTTCTGGCGCACACAGTCCACCAGCCGCTGGGCGACCTCCAACAACAGCAAATCACCCACATGGTGGCCGTGCAAATCATTGAGGGTCTTGAAGTTGTCCAGGTCCAGCACCATCACCGCGCCATAGTTGCCGCTGCGTTTGCTCACCACCAGGCTCTGCCCGAGCCGGTCATCGAGCAGGCGCCGGTTGGGCAGGCTGGTCAGCGGGTCAAAAAATGCCAGCTGCCGTACCTCGTCTTCCAGCCGGACACGGTCGGTGCACTCGCGTGTGGTGCCGTGGTAACCCAGGATGTTGCCTTGTGCGTCATATTGCGGTTTGGCCAGCACCTCCCCCCACAACACCCGGCCGTTTTTGGCGCGGTGTTGCACAGAAAAGATCCAGAAGCCTTCGGGAGACCGTTTCCCCTCACCCGCCTGGGTTGTGTTTTTAAGAATGTTCTGTACCGTGGCCACACCGTCTTCGGTGAACAGCTCAAACACATGCCGGCCCAGCACCTCTTCGGCCTTGAAGCCACGCAGCCGCTCATCGGCCGGGCTGATGTAGGTGATGCGCAAGTCGCGGTCGGTCTTCCAGACCACATCCAGGGTTTCTTCGGTCAGCAGGCGGTACAACGCCTCGCTGTCCTGGAGCTGTTTGGTGCGCTGCTCGACCAGACTCTCGAGCGTGCTGTTGCGGTCCTGCAAACCTTTCAGGGGATAGACCTCACCGGCCTGCACCAGGTGGTAGGGGATGGAGATGCCGCTGTGCACAATTTTCCAGTCCCCCTGCTCCAGCCGGAAAATCAGCACCAGGCGTGCCGTCTCGCGGGACAACACATGCTCCGGGCCCGGCAGGTGGATATGGAAAAAAGCGGTGACCACCACCACCTCATGACACAGGTCTTGCAGGCAAATGTCGAGCATCTCGATGCGCAGTGGCTGCGGCACCTGGGCAAAGTCCTGCCGGGTGATCTTCACCCACTCGGCGCGGTCCTTCACCAGCACATCCCCGCCACCGCTGTAACCACTGAAGTTGTCGCTGAAACGGGTGATCAAGCGGTCATCACGCGTGGCGTACTGCGCGATGTAGTCGTCAAACAGAGCCCGGATGGTTGACAGGCGCTCAGACGGCAATGGGACTGGCATAAACAGTGAGGTAAAAGGGTTGGTGTCTTGAGAATGACCCTGGCGCCCGAAAGTGCGGCGGCCACATTCTGCCGGAGACAAGGTCATTTTCCACCGGAGGCACCACACACCAGCCCCAGTTGGATCAACTCCAGCGCAGATACAGGCCAACGGCTCGACCAGATCAAGCCGATGCCATCACCAGCCAGCCCTCACTGTTTGAGCACATCCGCCCCAGGCGGGGGTTTGAACTCAAAACCTTTGGCTGGCAAAGCCGGGTTGACCTGGAAACCCGCAAAACTCAGCACCGAACGCTGGCCAAAACTGTCCAGAATCTCCAGCACTTCGAGGGTGGCCACTTCGGATCCGCCAGCCCTGAAGCCGACCCGCACCGACTGCAACTGTCCGTCTTTGGCCTTCGGTGTCGCCAGCACCCATTGCAGCCCGTCCTTGTCGGGTGCATCAGTCAAGGTGAAGTCTGCCTGCAGCGCCTTCAGATCAGCGGCCGAGGCAATCAGCGCTGCGGGGGTCGAACCCAACACCTGCGACTGCTGGCGCGCCGTGACCTGGTTCAGGTCAACGTCATACAACCACAGGGTCTGGCCATCGGCGACGATGGTCTGGGCAAAGGGTTTGACGTAGACAAACTTGAAACGGTTGGGCCGGGCAAATTCAAACTGGCCGCTCGATGTTTTGACACGTGGCGCCTGCCCGTCCTTGGCCGGTGAAGTCACTACCTGGGTGAAGTCGGCCTTGCCGGCTTTCACGGTTTTGACGAATTCTTCCAAGCTTTTTATGCCGCCAGCCCAGGTATTACCTGCCCCGATAGCTATCAAAGCCGTAGTGATCAAAAGTCGTTTGAAGTGCATTGTGGGACCCATCATTCGTTGCGCGCGGGCACCAGGATGTCACGCTGGCCGCTGGTGCTCATGCTGCTGACCAGACCGGCTTTTTCCATGTCTTCCACCAGCCGGGCGGCGCGGTTGTAACCAATCTTCAAGTGACGCTGCACCAGCGAGATACTTGCCTTGCGGTTTTTCAGGACCACCTCAACTGCCTGGTCGTACATCGGGTCTTTTTCACCGCCACCGCCGTCGAGTGTGCCTGCACCGTCTTCCCCGTCGACCGTGCCGCCTTCGAGAATCCCTTCGATGTAATTGGGTTCACCCTGGCTCTTGAGGTAGCTGACCACGCGGTGCACTTCCTCGTCGCTGACAAAGGCGCCGTGCACACGGATTGGCAGGCCGGTGCCGCTGGGCATGTAGAGCATGTCACCCATGCCCAGCAGCGCCTCGGCCCCCATCTGGTCGAGGATGGTGCGGCTATCGATCTTGCTGGACACTTGGAACGCAATACGCGTCGGGATGTTGGCCTTGATCAGGCCGGTGATCACATCCACACTGGGGCGCTGGGTGGCCAGAATCAGGTGGATACCGGCGGCGCGGGCTTTTTGCGCCAGGCGGGCAATCAGCTCTTCGATCTTTTTCCCCACCACCATCATCAGGTCAGCCAGCTCGTCGATCACCACCACGATGTGGGGCAGGCGCTCAATCGGCTCGGGCGCCTCAGGCGTCAGGCTAAACGGGTTGTAGATGAACTCACCACGTGCCTTGGCCTCGTCCCACTTGGTGTTGAAACCAGCCAGGTTGCGCACGCCCATCTTGCTCATGAGTTTGTAGCGGCGCTCCATTTCGGCCACACACCAGGTCAGGCCATTGGCGGCCTGTTTCATGTCGGTGACCACCGGACACAACAGATGCGGAATGCCTTCGTAGACCGACATTTCGAGCATCTTCGGGTCGATCATCAGCAGGCGCACGTCATGGGCCTCGGCCTTGTAGAGCAGCGAGAGGATCATCGCGTTGATACCGACCGACTTGCCCGAGCCGGTGGTACCCGCTACCAGCACGTGCGGCATCTTGGCCAGATCGGCCAGCACCGGGTTACCCACAATGTCCTTGCCCAGGCCCATGGTCAGCATCGACTTGGCTTCGTTGTAGATCTTGGAGCCCAGAATTTCGCTGAGTTTGATGGTCTGGCGTTTGGCGTTGGGCAACTCCAGCGCCATGTAGTTCTTGCCGGGAATGGTTTCCACAACGCGGATCGACACCAGGCTCAGACTGCGCGCCAAATCCTTGGCCAGGCCCACAATTTGTGACCCTTTGACGCCGGTGGCCGGTTCGATCTCATAACGGGTGATCACCGGGCCGGGCTGGGCCAGCACCACCGCCACCTCGACGCCAAAGTCCTTGAGTTTTTTCTCGATCATGCGGCTGGTCATCTCCAGCGTCTCGGGCGCCACAGTTTCCTGGCGCAGCAGGGCGGCATCGAGCAGGTCAACCTGCGGCAGCTTGCTGTCAATTTCCTGGAACAGCGGTTTCTGGCGCTCTTTGACCACACGCTCACTCTTGGGCACCTCCACCACCACCGGCTCCACCACCACCACCGGTTTGGGGTGGTGCACAGCCTGGTCCTGGCGCTCTTCAACCAGCACCTCGGCCCGTGCCTGGGCGGCCTGCTGGCCCAGCGCCAGGTCTTCGTCCTGGGCGATTTTTTCGCGACGGTTTTCGATCTGGCCGAACATCCAGGCACCCAGCCGTTCGGCCACCAGCCCCCAGGAAAAACCAAACACCAAAGACGAACCAATCACCCCTGCGGCAATCGCCACCAGTCCCGAGCCGGTGAACCCCAGGCCCTGCAGCCCTAGCGGCCCCAGAAAATAACCCAGCAAACCACCACCGTGACCCGGCAAGCCTGCCTCCAAACTGTAAAAACGCGTCCACTCCAGCGTGGCACTGGCGCACAGCAGCACCAGCAAGCCCAACCAGAAAAGAATCCGCCCGCCTTCGGCCGACACGGCCTGAGCACCGGGTTTGGCCGGTGCCAACACCTCCTCATGCCCACGCAACCAGCGCGCCAGGGCCGACAACCAGGCACGCAGGCCGGCGGCCACACACCACCACACCGAATACCCCAGCAGAAAGTAACTGCCGTCGGCCAACCAAGCGCCCACATGACCCGCGTAGTTGTGCAAAGGTCCGCCGTTGCCCGAGGTGGACCATGCCGGGTCCAGCGGGGAATAACTCAGCAGTGCCAGCAGCCACAGCGCCAGCAGCACGAGACCCATCAGCAGCCACAGCTCCTGCGCAAAGCGGCCCAACACCGAGCGACTCGCCTTGGGTGCCTCGTTGCGGGATGAGTTGAGGGTATTGAGGGAATAGGTCATGGGAGTTGGCGCAAAGCCAGACGACGTTCTTTCAACACAAAACAACCAGCTTCATTGGTCTGGATGAAACCCTGCTCTTCAAAATCACGCATCACCCGGCTGACCATTTCACGCGAGGCGCCCACCATTTTGGCAATGTCCTGGCGCGTCATTTTTTCGCAGATCACCAGATCACTCTCACCCTGGGGCTGGGCGGCGTCCACCAGCACCTTGGCCACACGCCCGTACACATCCATCAGCGCCAGCGAGCTGACCATCTCGCCCGATTTGCGCAAGCGCTGCACCAGTCCCTTCATGATCCAGAACGCGATGCTCTGGTTCTCGGCCAGGCAGCGCACAAACTCGGAGTAGCTGAGCACCAGCACATCGGTCTGGACATCGGTCTTGACGCTGGCTGAGTGACTTTCACCGTCGATCAGGCTCATCTCACCGATGCAATCGCCCGGCCCGAGGGTGTTAAGGATCACCTCTTTGCCACGTCGGTCGGTCATGACAACCCGGGCCCGACCCGACAGGATGATGAACAAGGCACCACTTTTTTTGCCCTGTTCAACGATCAATTCACCCCGCTTGTAGCGCTGCTTGACCACATTGCCGGACAATTGAGATATCTGCGCCGGGGTGAGCCCCGCAAAAATAGGCACCCTGCGCAATAAATCCGACGTTGTCAACATAGCCATCTCATCACCCTAAAAAACGCAGATTCCCAGAACCGATAGCATCAAAACACGCACACTTTCCGTTCTTTTAGCAACCCGATAGTTTAAAAAATTATCTCGACTGTACACGTCAGCCCCTCGTATTAAAAAGGTAACAAATGACAATCCAACGCCACACACAAGTTCTGATCCTAGGTTCCGGCCCCGCTGGTTACACCGCGGCCATCTACGCCGCCCGCGCCAACCTGTCGCCACTGCTGATCACCGGCATGGCCCAGGGCGGCCAACTGATGACCACCACCGAGGTCGACAACTGGCCATCCGATGTGGACGGTGTGCAGGGCCCGGACCTGATGGCGCGTTTTCTGGCGCATGCCGAACGTTTCAAGACCGAGATTGTGTTTGATCACATCAACCAGGTTGATTTCTCCAAACGCCCGTTCACCTTGACCGGTGACAGCGGCAGCTACACCTGTGATGCACTGATTCTGGCCACAGGCGCGTCTGCCAAGTACCTGGGACTGCCCTCGGAAGAGGCTTTTATGGGCCGCGGTGTGTCAGGCTGCGCCACCTGTGACGGCTTTTTCTACCGCAATGAGGTCTGTTGTGTGGTCGGTGGTGGCAACACCGCCGTCGAAGAAGCACTGTACCTGTCCAATATTGCGTCCAAGGTGTATCTGATCCACCGCCGCGACAAGTTCCGTGCCGAGCCGATCATGATCGATAAACTCATGGACAAAGTGGCCTCGGGCCGGATTGAACTGCGCACCTTCAGCACCCTCGAAGAGGTGTTGGGTGACCAGAGTGGTGTGACCGGTGCCCGCATCAAAAACGTGAACACCGGCGCGCTGGAAGACCTGACGCTCAAAGGCTGCTTCATCGCCATCGGCCATTCCCCCAACACCGGCATTTTCGAAGGCCAGCTGGCCATGGAAAACGGCTACATCATCACCCAAGGCGGTAACAAGGGCTTTGCCACCCAGACCAGTGTGCCCGGCATTTTTGCCGCAGGCGACGTGCAGGACCACGTCTACCGCCAGGCCATCACCAGCGCCGGCACAGGCTGTATGGCGGCGCTCGATGCCCAGCGTTTTCTGGAACAACAGGCCTGAGCCCAAATAGCGGGCTATAATGCCGGGCTTTGCTGAACGCCCCCGTGAGGGGATCGGACGGCAATCGGGTTACCGCCACCCTTTTTCTTGGCGAGGTGAGGCTCCCGGCGTCAGTCGGGGCCGTTAAAAATATCGGAGTGTCCACATGGCACGCGTATGTGAAGTCACGGGCAAAGGCCCGATGGTTGGGAACACAGTTTCCCACGCCAACAACAAAAACAAGCGTCGGTTCCTGCCGAACCTGCAATACCGCCGTTTCTGGGTGGAATCTGAAAATCGCTGGGTTCGCCTGCGTATTTCCAACGCCGGTCTGCGTTTGATCGACAAAAACGGTATCGACGCTGTGCTCGCAGACCTGCGCGCACGTGGTCAAGCCTAATTTCACGAAGGAATCATCATGGCAGCCAAAGGCGGACGCGAAAAAATCAAGCTGGAATCAACAGCTGGCACCGGTCACTTCTACACCACCGACAAAAACAAGAAGACCACTCCCGAGAAATTGCTGATCAAGAAATTTGATCCCAAGGCTCGCAAACACGTGGAATACAAGGAAATGAAGCTGAAGTAATTCAGTCTTTCCTGAGTCAAAAAAGCCCGCTTCCAGCGGGCTTTTTTGCTTTTATAGCTGTAGCAAGCAGCCCTTTTAAACAAAGGGCTGGAAGCCAATTTAACTGCTTTTTGCCACCGCCTCAGCCCAGCGCCCGGCCATGGCGGGGGTGTTGAAACAGGTGGTGACATCACCTGCGCTGTAGACCGCACGGTCAAGCAGCTGGATGTCGGCCTCATGCTGGCGTGCCACATGCGGGTCTTCAAAAAAGATCACTTTCTGACAGCGCCGATCCAGCACCAGCTCGGCGATCTGGGAATCCCCACCGAGTGGGCCGCTCTGGTAACAGGTGACCCAGGGTTGGGATGCCGGCCAGCCACGCGCCCAGGCCATGGCATTGAGGCGGCTGCCGGTGGTGCCGGTGGCAACCCGTCCAGCAAAACGCGACAAGGTGTCAAAGTGTTTCATGGCAAAGTCGACCATGTCCTCTTTGAGTGCATCGTGGGCGATCAGTGCCACCACCTGGGATTCCAGCGCCAGCAGCTGCGCGGCCATCGGCACCGGCCCGGTGCCGACACCCGCACGCACCAGCTCCAAGGCCACCCACTCCACCGCACCGGCAAAGGTGGCCACAAAGGGTTTGCCATGGATCACACATTGGCGCTTGAGGGCCTGCGCCTCCGGAAAAATCGAGGTCGGGTTGACCGGGTCGATGAAAAAAAACACCCCATCAAGCTCTGCCTCAGGCGTCAGCCCACCCGCAATCCGCGACGCGAGCCGCATCAGGCCGCCATCCCGGCCATAACCCACCGACATCAACTGGCCACGAAACAAGTCGTTGACCACCAATGTGTCATGCGCCCCACCGGTGGCGTGCCAAGTGATTCCGA
The DNA here is from genome assembly GCF_002017865.1 of Rhodoferax fermentans. Classification (NCBI taxonomy): domain Bacteria; kingdom Pseudomonadati; phylum Pseudomonadota; class Betaproteobacteria; order Burkholderiales; family Comamonadaceae; genus Rhodoferax; species Rhodoferax fermentans. The sequence goes on from NZ_MTJN01000002.1 coordinate 786,492, forward strand.
GCTGCCGCAGCGCCGGTTCACACACACGCGCCCAACGCAGCAAGGTGCACTCTGTTCCCATGCGGTGCAGGCGATGTGCTGCCAGTCCAAAATTCATGCTGCACTCCCGGTGTGAGACAAACAACCCATCGTGGCGTAGCCCACAAGGTGATCAGTGGCTGGCCAGGGCGCAGCAGGCAAGGTCAGGAACGCAGACAGGATCATGGTCAACATCTTTCACAAAAAGGCTGGCATCCAAGGGGCAGCGGCAGGGGCCAGTCGCCCAGAAACGCTATGAATAGCGAAGCATTCTACCCACTTGGAAAAAGGGCCAAATGCCCGTTTCGTGCCTATATTTGCAGCAGCCTCAGGCTTGCACGGCGCGCAGCTTTTTTGAAAACTCCTGCAAGGCCGCAATGCCACTGGCCTCGGCGCGCTGGCACCAGGCCTGCAGTTCGGCGGCGAGTTGCTCACGCGTGTGCAAGCGGTTGAGCCACATCTGGCGCAGCTCTTCACGCATCACCACCATTTTGTCGAGCACCGGCGAAGCCGCACGGGCTGCCGCCAGCTGCGCGGCCATCTCTGCAGGGATCTTGTCGGCATCGCGGTGCAACCAGCTTTTGGCAGCGCGGATCACACTGGCATCGGCCTGGCGCGCGCGCAGGGCTTTGACCTCCTGCTTGAACGCGCTGCGCATGCCCTGGGCGTAACGCGCCATCAACTCAAAGCGGTTGTGGATCAGCGCCTCCAGCGTCTGCTCATCCGCCACGGGCCGTACGCTGCCCAGCGCCAGCCGAGGTGGTGTCTTTTTGACCTTGGCCAGGTGCAGGCGCTGCAGCAGGCTGATGTACATCCAGCCGATGTCAAACTCATAAGGCTTGACCGACAGCTTGGCCGAGGTCGGGTAGGTATGGTGGTTGTTGTGCAACTCCTCACCCGCAATCAGCACACCCCAGGGCGAGATGTTGGTGCTGGCGTCGGGCGCCTCAAAGTTGCGGTAACCCCAGTAGTGCGCCGCGCCATTGATGATGCCAGCCGCCATCACCGGGGTCCACATCATCTGCACCGCCCACACCGCCAGCCCGGCCGCACCAAACAGAGTCAGATCAATCAGCAGCATCAGGATCACACCGGCCGACGAAAACCGGCTGTAAACGTTGCGCTCCAGCCAGTCGTCAGGTGTGCCGTGGCCATAACGCGCCAGGGTGTCGAGGTTGGACGCTTCCTTGCGGTACAGCTCGTAACCTTGCAATAGCACGGTTTTGATGCCGTACACCTGCGGGCTGTGCGGGTCGTCGCGCTGCTCACACTTGGCGTGGTGTTTGCGGTGGATGGCCGCCCACTCCTTGGTGACCTGCCCGGTGGTGAGCCAGAGCCAGAAGCGGAAAAAATGCGAGGCCGCCGGATGCAAATCGAGCGCGCGGTGCGCCTGATGCCGGTGCAAAAAGATGGTGACGCAAATCATGGTGATGTGGGTCATCACCAGCGTGAACAGCACCATGGCCCAGGCACTGATGTCCCACAGGCCCACACTGGCCCAATCGAGCAAAAAAGTCGTCAAGCTTTGTCCCTCTTTATAAATATCCCGCGCTACCAGTGGATCACTGGCAGCGGGTTGCGGCAGCGCGGCTTATTTACGCTGCCAGACTGCGGCAAAAAAGCCGTCGGTCTGGTGCTGGTGAGGCCACAGTCGCAAATAACACTGACCGTTGTCCCCACCGCTGCATAAGGTGGCCGCTTGCTCGACTTTAAGCTGGGTCAACACTTCACCCACATCCAGCGGCTCAAAGTCCTTGTTGGCCTCGGAGAAAGCCTGGGCAATCGCTTCGTTTTCCTGCGGCAACACGCTGCAGGTCGCATAGACCAGGCGGCCACCCGACTTCACCAGACGCGCGGCGCTTTGCAAAATAGCCGTCTGTTTGACCGCCATCTCCTCAACGGCCTTCATGTCCTGGCGCCATTTGAGGTCGGGGTTACGTCGCAGCGTGCCCATGCCGGTGCAGGGTGCATCCACCAGCACCCGGTCGATCTTGCCTGACAGGCGTTTGACGCGGTCATCACGCTCATGCGCAATAGCAGCCGGGTGCACATTGGACAGCCCGCTGCGCGCGAGGCGCGACTTGAAGGCATCGAGCCGCCCAGCCGAGGTGTCAAACGCATAAAGCCGCCCAGTGCTGCGCATGGCCGCACCAATCGCCAGCGTCTTGCCACCGGCACCGGCACAAAAATCGACCACCATCTCGCCGCGTTTGGCGTCCAGCAGCATCGCCAGCAGTTGCGAGCCTTCGTCCTGCACCTCAAAGTCGCCAGCCACAAAGGCAGGGTGTTTGTTCAGCGCTGGTTTGCCCGAAATACGCAGGCCCCAGGGGGAGTACGGCGTGGGCAGCGCCTTGATGCCGGATTCGGCCAGCGCTTTTTGCACATCGGTCCGTTTGGCCTTGAAGGTGTTGACGCGCAGATCAAGCCCGGCGCCTTTGTTGAAACTCTCCACCAGCGGCCAGAAACCGTCACCGAGCTGGTCTTTGAGCGGCTGCACCAGCCACTCGGGCAGGTTGTGGCGGTGGCGATCCATCAGGTCTTGTGGCTGGATCTTTTCACACTGGTCGAGCCAGTTGATTTCTTGATCACTCAGGGCGCTGCGCAGGAAATCACCCGGGCCGTAAAAACCCAGAATCGCCAGGCGCCGCTCTTTGGGGCCACTGCCGGATGGCGCAAAGTGGTCAAACAGGTTTTTTTTGCGCAAGACCGTGTAGACGGTTTCGGCCAGGGTGGCACGCTCACGCGGCCCCAGGCCGCGGTGGTCGCGGAAAAAGCGCGACACAATGGCGTCGGCCGGGTGATCAAATTTGAGGGTGAGACGCACCAGTTCAGAACAGGCGTCAAGCAGGGCTTTTGGATGCATAGGGCGCGCATTGTCCCATGAGCCACCGGACAACGGTGCAAAGTCGCTATATCACCCGCAGGTCACGCCTTGTAGAACCGGTGGCGGCTTGGCCGATGCGGGAACTTTACACAGCTTCACCGCTCTGAGACTCAGCTTTCATCAAGATGCCGCACAATCCGCCGGTCTGGCCCAGCCGCCGCCCCTACATCCCTTTTTGATGCACCCCACACCGCTTCGCACCGCCCGCTTTTGCCCGTCTGCCCGCCCCAGCCTGTTGCTCACACTGACCACCTGCCTGGCATTGGCCGGATGCGCCAACCTGAGTACAACTCCTGACTCACAAGAGCCGGTTTGGGAGGCAAGCAGCACTGCGGCCCAGCAACCCACCGCCTGGTGGGACGATTTTCAAGACCCCTTGTTGAGCCAACTGGTGAACCAGGCTTTGCAGGCCAACACCAGCATCCGCTCTGCGCAAGCCGCCTTGCAGCAAGCGCGCGCCCTGCGGGATGTGGGTGTGGCCACGGCGGGCCCCAATCTGAGCCTGTCCGGCTCAGGCCAGCGCAGCAAAACCGAGAGCAGCGAGGCCAGCAACCGCTTCACGGCCGGGCTGGACGCCGGGTGGGAAGTGGATGTGTTTGGTGCCAACCGCAGCAGCATCCGCGCCAGTGAGGCCGACGCACTCGCCTCCCAGGCCAGCCTGCGCGATGTGCAGGTCAGTATCACGGCCGAGGTGGCGCTGGCTTACCTGCAGTTGCGTGGCACCCAGAGCCAGCTGGCCATTGCCCAGAACAACCTGGCCAGCCAGCAACAAACCCTGCAGATCACCCAGTGGCGTGCCCAGGCCGGTCTGGTAACCTCGCTCGAGGTGGAGCAGGCGCAAACCGCTGCGGCGCAGACCGCCGCGCAAATCCCCTCGCTATTGACCAATCTGGCCCAGACCCGCCACAGCCTGGCGGTATTGACCGGTCAGCGGCCGCTGGATCTGGACACCCTGCTGCTGCCAGAGCGTGCTGTGCCGCAAGCCAACAGCACAATGAGCCAACAGATCCCCGCCGAGACCCTGCGCCAGCGTGCCGATGTGCGTGCCGCCGAGTACCGCATCCGCGCCGCACTGGCACGGGTGGATGCAGCGGATGCCGCGCGTTACCCCAGCTTCAAGCTGGGTGGTTCCCTGTCTCTGAGCGCCCTGACCTTGGCGGGCCTGGGCAACGGCGCCACGCTGGTCAGCAGCCTGCTAGGCTCGGTCTCGGTGCCGCTGATCGACGGTGGCGCTGGCAAAAGCCGGGTACTGGCGCAGGAAGCCGCGCTGGAGCAGGCCCGCGCGAGCTACCAGAGCACGGTGTTGACCGCCCTCAAAGAGGTGGAAGACGCGCTGATGGCACTCCAAAACGACCGCGAACGCCTGGTTTTGCTGCAACAAGCAGCGACCGCTGCGCGCAACGCCGACCTGCTGGCACAAAACCGTTTTGCCAGCGGCCTGATCGACTTCCAGACCGTGCTGCAAACCCAGCGCACCCTGCTCAGCACCCAGGACAGCGTGGCCAGTCTGCAGGCCACATTGGGTGCCGACCATGTCCGGCTGGTCAAAGCGCTGGGTGGCGGCTGGCAGGCGCAGCCCTGACACCGCCCGAACCCCAGGCCGCCGAATCTGATCCCCTATCTGCATCGATATGAACACCCCTATCTCCCCCACCCCACCCACACCCCAGCCCAACGCGCTGCAGGCCTTGCTGGCCGCCAAGCCCAAGCCGACCTGGTGGAAGCGCCGAAGCCTCTGGGCTGCTGTTGTATTGATAGCTGCAGGCTCAGGCGGTTATTGGGCTTGGAGCCTCAATCAGCAAAAAAATGCGGCGCCCAGCTACATCACCGAGCCAGTCACCAAAGGCAACCTGACGCTCAACGTCACCGCCAACGGCACGCTGCAACCCACACGCTCGGTCAGCATCGGCAGTGAACTCTCGGGCACCGTGCGCCGCGTGCTGGTGGACATCAACGACCGGGTCAAACAGGGCCAGGTGCTGGTAGAGCTCGACACCGCCAAGCTGGGTGACCAGGTGACCCGTTCACGCGCCGCACTGGCGGTGGCGCAAGCCCAGCTGGCCCAGGCCACGGCGACCGTCAAGGAAAACCGCGCCAGCCTGGCCCGGCTCGAAGAAGTGGCCCGGCTGTCGGGTGGCAAAGTGCCCTCGGCCACCGAGCTCGACACCGCGCGGGCAGGCATGGAGCGCGCCGTGGCCGCTGAGCTGAGTGCCCGCGCCAGCGTCGACTCGGCCCGTGCCTCCTTATCCACCGACGAGACCAACCTGTCCAAAGCGTCCATCCGCTCACCGATCAACGGTGTGGTGTTGACCCGTAGTGTCGACCCGGGCAACGCGGTGGCCGCCTCATTACAAGCCGTGACCCTGTTCACCATTGCCGAGGATTTGAGCCAGCTGCAGTTGAAAGTGAATGTGGACGAGGCCGACGTGGGCCGGGTCAAGGTTGGACAAAAGGCCAGCTTCACCGTCAGCGCCTTCCCGACGCGGCGCTTTCCGGCCACCATCACCACGGTGTCGTATGGTTCGACCATCACCGACAACGTCGTCACCTATGTGACCCAGCTTGATGTGGCCAACGCCGACCTGAGCCTGCGCCCCGGCATGACCGCCACCAGCACCATCACGGCGGTTGAGCGCAAGGGGGTGCTGCTGGTGCCCAACACCGCGCTGCGTTTTAACCCGGCCAAGACCAACACAGCAGCGGCCAAATCGGGTGGCGGCATCATGTCGAGCATGATGCCGCGTATGCCCCCGGGGCGCAGTAAAAGTGTCTCGGGCGGCGCGACCAAACAGGTATGGGTGCTGCGTGACGGTGTGCCCGAGGCGGTGACGGTCACCCCTGGCATCAGCGACGGTCGTATGACCGAGATCACCGACGGCGCCCTTAGCGAAGGTTTGGCGGTGATCACCGAACAACGCAGCAACGCCAGCGCCAAAAAACCATGAGCAGCGAGCCGCTGATCCAGCTCAAACAGGTGACCAAGGTCTACGGCCAGGGCGCCACCGCCCTGCTCGCCCTCAAAGGGGTGGATCTGGCTATCGATGCGGGTGACTTTGTCGCCATCATGGGCCCCAGCGGCTCGGGTAAATCCACCGCGATGAACACCCTCGGTTGCCTGGATACACCCACCTCGGGCGAGTACATCTTCAACGGTGTGCATGTGGAACACCTGTCGCGTGACCAGCGTGCGTTATTGCGGCGGAACTACCTGGGTTTTGTGTTCCAGGGCTTCAACCTGCTGGCGCGCACCTCGGCGCAGGAAAACGTCGAACTGCCCCTTCTATACCGGGGTGAACCCACCCAAAAGCGCCATGCCGCCGCCAAAAAGGCGCTGGCCTCGGTCGGTCTGGCGGGCTGGGAGCACCACACGCCAGCAGAGCTATCCGGTGGTCAACAACAGCGCGTGGCGATTGCCCGCGCCATCGTCACCGAGCCCGCCGTGCTGCTGGCCGATGAACCCACCGGCAACCTGGACACCAAACGCAGCCACGAGATCATGCACCTGCTCTGGAAGCTCAATGTGGACCACGGCATCACCGTGCTGATGGTCACCCATGAGAGCGACATGGCCGACTACGCCAAACGCATCGTGCGTTTTGTCGACGGTCTGGTGGCCAGTGATGTGCGCAACCCGCATCCGCTGGCACTGACCGAAGCAACTGTCACCCAGACCGAGGAGAGCATCTGATGTGGCTCAACACCTTGTTGCTGGCGCTGCGCTCGATCCGGCGCAACCTGATGCGCTCGTTTTTGACGATCCTGGGCATTGTGATTGGTGTCAGCGCAGTGATCACGATGGTGACCGTGGGCAACGGCGCCACCCTGTCGGTGCAGAACCAGATCGCCGGGCTGGGCACCAACCTGCTGCAAATCCGGCCCGGCCAGCGCATGGGCGGACCCGGTGGCAGTGGCGCACCGTCTTTCCGCGAGGCCGATGCCATCGCCATCCGCAGCCAGGTCAGCGGCTTGTTGGCAGTGGCGGCTGAGGGCCGTACCTCAGCCACCATCGTTGCCGACGGGCGCAACTGGGGCAGCAGCGTGATTGGCAGCACCAACGACTGGCTGGTCACCGGCAACTGGAAACTCAGCGAGGGTCGCTCTTTCAGCGACGACGAAGAACGCGGTGGCGCCTCGGTCTGCCTGGTGGGCCAGACGATCCAACGCGAGCTGTTTTCTGGCAACAGCGCGCTGGGCGCCTTCATCCGGGTCAAACAAATCACCTGCGAGGTCATTGGGGTGCTGGGCTCCAAGGGCCAGGGTGCTTTTGGCAACGACCAGGACGATGTGGTGCTGGTGCCTTTGCACACGCTGCAGCGGCGCATCACCGGCAACCTGCGTATCAACACCTTGCTGGTGTCGATGGTGGACGGCGCCGACCCCGAACGTGTCAAAGCCACCCTGACCGAGCTGCTGCGCGAGCGACGCAAGCTGGCCGAGGCCGACGAAGACAACTTCAATGTGCTCGACACCAAACAACTCGGCGAGACCTTCGCCAGCACCACCAAGGTCATGACCATGCTGCTGGGTGCGGTGGCTGCGGTGAGCCTGCTGGTGGGCGGCATCGGCATCATGAACATCATGCTGGTGAGTGTGACCGAGCGCACGCGTGAGATCGGCCTGCGCCTGGCGATTGGTGCGCTGGAAGGTGAGGTGCTGCTGCAGTTTTTGATAGAGGCGGTGGTGCTCTCGGCCCTGGGTGGCCTGATCGGCATTGTGCTGGCCACAGGTGCGTCCATCGGGCTGGCGCGGCTGATGGATGTGCCCTACGTCTTCAACGTGGGTGTCAACCTGCTGTCCTTCGTGTTTTCAGCGGCGATTGGGGTCTTGTTTGGCTACGTGCCGGCCCGCCGCGCGGCGCGGTTGGACCCAATTGAGGCGCTGCGGCACGAGTGAGTTTTGCATAAGAAATGTGCTTCTAGCCCTTATAAATCAAGGGCTAATAGCTACTTATCTTGAAGCAACTTCACCACCGCACGCGGGTAGATCAGGTGTTCCTGTGTGAGCACCCGTGCCGCCAATGTGTCTGCACTGTCCCCCGGCAACACCGGCACCACGGCTTGCGCCAGGATCGGGCCGTGGTCCAGCTCGGGGGTCACCAAATGCACCGTGGCACCGGCCACCTGGCAGCCCGCATCAATCGCGCGCTGGTGGGTGTTGAGCCCGGCAAAAGCGGGCAGCAGCGAGGGGTGGATGTTGACCAGCCGTCCGGCATAGTGGTTGACAAACCCAGGCGTCAGAATTCGCATGAAGCCCGCCAGCAGCACCAGCGGCGGGTGGCCGGGGGTGGCGTAGCTGTCGATGCGCGCCATCAGCGCCGCATCAAACGCCTCGCGGCTGGCAAAGCTAGTGTGGTCAAGCACCTCGGTGGCCACACCTTGTGCGCGTGCCAGGACCAGCCCACCCGCGCTGGCCTTGTTGCTAATCACCGCGGCCACCTGGGCCTGATACTGGGCGGCCCAGTTGTCGCGTTGTGCGGCTTTGAGGATGGCCAACATGTTGGAGCCGCCGCCTGAGATCAAAATAACGATGTTTTTCATACTTGGCTGAATTATGACTTTGACCCCTCCCCCCTTTGGCAGCGCACCGGTCACCCCGCCTGCGCCCACCATCCTGCTCACCCCGACTGAAGCACGTGTGCTCGGCACCTTGATGGAAAAAGCCCGCACCGTGCCCGACAGTTACCCACTGTCGCTCAACTCGCTGATGCTCGGTTGCAACCAGAAAAGCAGCCGCGACCCGCTCATGAACCTGAGCGAGGCCGAGGTGGCCGACGCGGTCAGCAGCCTCAAAACGCAGCAACTGGTGCGTGAAAGCAGTGGCAGCCGGGTCACCCGTTTTGAGCACAACGCCCAGCGTGGCCTGGGTGTGCCGGAACAGTCGGCGGTGCTGCTGGGCCTGCTGATGCTGCGCGGCCCACAAACCGCCGCCGAGTTGCGCCTCAACAGCGAGCGCTGGTACAAGTTTGCCGACATCTCCTCGGTGGAGGGTTTCTTGGAAGAACTGCAGGACCGCCCCGACGAGAAAGGTGGCCCGCTGGTGGTGAAACTGGCCAAAGCCCCGGGCGCCCGTGAGCAACGCTGGGCGCATCTGCTGTGTGGTCCGGTGGATGAGGCTTTGTGGGCCGGCGCGGGCTCAGCACGTCAGACCGAAGGCCTGGCACTGGAGCGTGTAGCACGCCTAGAGGCCGAGGTGGCCGATCTGCGGGCCACGGTCAACCGGCTGTGTGCGGAGCTGGGGATGGCAACTCCCCCCACAGCGGATTGATCAAACGCTACAAAAGCTTGTGGTCACACGCAGATAGTATGTCGAGCTTGGCCTGGGCCACGCGGGTTTGTACACCGGAGAGGTCCAGCACGGTGTGAAACAGATTGTCGTGTGACCAGGGTTTGCTGGCCTGGGCTTGGGCGCAGCTCATCTGCAGGCCACGCTCCTGTTGCAGGGCTTTGGAAAACCACATCAGCATCGGCACATGGGTCTGTTCCTGCGGTGCCAGGGCGTAGGGCATGCCATGCAGGTACAAACCCTTTTCGCCCAGTGACTCACCGTGGTCAGAGACATACATCAAGGCAGTCGGCTGGTCGGGGGCTTGCGTTTGTAACCAGTGGATGGTTTGCGCCAGAAAGTGGTCGGTGTAACGCAGGGAGTTGTCGTAGGCGTTGACCAGCTGTTGTGTCGGGCAGTCCTGCAAGGCATTGCTGTTGCATTCCGGCAAAAACGCCTTCAAAGCCGGTGTGGAACGCTTGAAGTAGGCCGGCCCATGGCTGCCCATCTGATGCAACACCACCACGGTGCCACGGGCGCGTTTGGCCGGGTCCAGCTGCGCCAGTTGAGCAGGCAGCTGGCGCAGCAGCGCTTCATCCAGGCATTCGTCCCTGTCGCAGAGGGCGCTTCCCCGCTGTTCATGGGTATCTGCGTGTGGCACCCGGTCACAGACACCTTTGCAGCCCGACTGGTTGTCCAGCCAAAGCACGGCCAGACCGGCGTGCTGCAGGATGTCCAGCAGGTTTTCATAACGCGCACCGTTGCCCACATAGTTTTTGCGCCCCAGGTGCGAGAACATGCAGGGCACCGATGTTTCGGTGTTGGTGCCGCAGGAGCTGACCTGGCTGTAGTACACCAAGTCACCCGCCGCTTGCAGCTGGCGCAACTCGGGCGTGGTGTCCCGGGCATAACTGCCCAGGCCAAAGTTATCAGCACGCGCGGTTTCACCCACCACCAGCACAATCAGTGGCGCAGCGCCGGGTTTGCCAACCGGCAGCACCACATGGGCGTCTTCACCGAGCGCCTGCAACACCTGCTGGGAACGCTCGGCCTGGCCGACCCCATGGCGAACCAAGGCATACACGGTGTTGAACGGGTTGATCATGTAACGCAGGGACTTGTGGTTGCGCATCAGCGAAGCCACATCCTGAAACGACAGCCACAGCAAGACCACGGCCAGCACCAAGGCCAAGACCATGGTCCCCAACTGCTGCCCCAGCAGGCGCCTGCTGCCCACGGGTCGCACGGGTTGGCGCCACAACCACAGCCCGGGCAACACCAGGCCCAGGCCTAGCGTCCATAACATCGACCAGGACAACAGATCCAGGGCCTCCGAGGTGTTGGTATTCACCACGTTGGCAATCATGCTGGCGTCGATCACCACGCCGTAACTTTGCATGAAATAGCTGCTCGATGCCGCCAGCGCCAGCAGCACCAAAGCCACCGGCTTGAGCCAGCGCGGCCACACCAGCAAACACAAGACCGCCACCGTGAATGCCATCACCGCCAGCACCAGTGTGCTCACCGTCAACACCGCATGCCAGCCCTGGGTTTCGGGCAGCTGCCAGATGACACGCCACAGCGGCAGGTTGCCCGCTGTGGCCAGCCACAGTGCCAGGGTCAAAATCAGCAAAACAGGGTGCCAAGGTGTGCGGCGGGTCAAGGTGAGGGTCATAAAAGCCTGTGTAAGGGTTGTTACAGGCATTCTGAAAAAGCTGGATTAAGTGCAGCTTAAGAAAGCCCTTCCCGGCCCCTCCACGGCCCTGGTTTTAAGCCTGGCTTAACCCAAAGGGGCTGCAATAGCGGCCATGTACCCATTTGCCAAGCACCCACCCGCCCGCCCATCCAGCCAAACCAAACGAGCCATCCCACTCTGGCCCATCAGTCTGATCGGGCTGGCCCTGCCCCTCTTGTGGGACGCCTCAGGGCTGGACCTGTGGGTGATGGCCCAACTTGGGTCCTCACACGGGTTTGCACTGCAACACAACTGGTGGCTGGAAGCCGTTCTGCACGATGGCGCGCGTCAGTTGGCTTGGGGTGTTTTGGCGTGTCTGGCGCTGATGGTCTGGCGACCCATCGGGCTTTTCAGACAGTTGCCGCGCCGCCAACGTGCCGAGATGCTGCTGGGCACCCTACTGGCCTTGCTGCTGATCAGCACCCTCAAACACCACAGCCTGAGCAGTTGCCCCTGGGACCTGCAGCAGTTTGGTGGGGTGGCCGAGTACCGCTCACACTGGGCCTGGGGGCTGCCCGATGGTGGTCCGGGCAAGTGTTTCCCGGGCGGCCATGCCTCTGCAGCATTCGCATTTTTGGCCTTGCCACTGAGTCTGCTGGCCTCTGAGCTCACCACACACCGCCACACCGGCTGGTGGTGTCTGGCCGGTGTGCTTCTGGCCGGGATCGTGCTGGGGGCCACCCAAACCCTGCGCGGCGCCCATTACCCAAGCCACAACCTGTGGACCGCCCTGATCTGCTGGACCGTGGCCCTGCTCAACCACCTGGCCTGTCGCGCTTTCCCTCAAAAAACTATCTTAAGGCAGCCTTAATCTCGCCGACCCAACATCGCGGCCTGTCTCCAATCAACCACAAGGAAAGCAATGTCGTTCATGGCTTCACGTCAAGTTTTACCGCCCGGTGACGATTCGGCTTTGTCGGCTCGACCCAGGATTCGCACCCATCTGCCGGGCAGCCCGGCACGGGCACAAGTTGAGGACTTCATCGGCCACATTTACCGCGACAGCTACGGCGCCGATGTCCGGCACTTCTCACCCACACTGGTCAGCCTGCACGATGCACAGGGTGAGATCGTGTCAGCCGCGGGTTACCGCGCGGCCAGCCAAGAGCCACTGTTTCTGGAGCGTTATCTGGACACCCCGATTCAGACCCGGCTCACCACTGCTGGTGGCGTCGCGCCCGAACGCACACGGATCGTCGAGGTTGGCCACCTGGCCTCGGGCAAAGTGGGCAGCGGCAAAAGCCTGATCCTGCAATTGGCCCCATTGCTGGCGGCCCAAGGCTTTTTGTGGGTTGTCAGCACCCTGACCGAAGAACTGCGCCACCTGTTTTTGCGCCTGGGCATCGCGCCTTTGGCGCTGGGTATGGCCGACCCCGATTTACTCGGTGATGCGGCAGCAGCCTGGGGCAGTTATTACGACCACCACCCGGTGGTGCTGGCCGGACAGCTGGACCTGGCACTACAGACCCTGAGCCGCCGTGGGGTGTTGGCATGAAGCCGGTATTGGAAGACAGCCAAACGTCTTGGTCGGCGCCCGCCTTGCAACAGGCGGTTGCAGAAGCCCAAGACTGGCTGCAAGCGGGCAACACACGCGTGCTGGCCAGTGTGTTGGACAACTCGGCCGCTTTTGTGGCGCTGGACGAAGCCCTGATGGCCGGTGAAGGTGTCCATGTGCCTTTGCCGCCCTTTTTTACCGCGACACAAATGCGCCATGCGCTGGCAGCCACCGGGGCCGACACCCTGGTCACCGAACCGGCATGGGCACAAGCCTGGCAAGGTTTGCCCTGGCAACCCGTGCGCCTGGCCGGGCGTGAGCTGCTTGCCACCCGCCTGCCCAGTACGCCACGCCCCTTGCCACCCGGCACAACCAAGATCACCTTTACCTCGGGCACCACCGGCTCCCCCAAAGGCGTTTGCCTGAGCCAACAGGCCATGCAGAACGTGGCCCAAGGTCTGATCACGGCGCTGGGGCCCTTGGGCATCGAGCGCCACCTCAATGCCTTGCCCTTTTCGGTGCTGCTGGAAAACATAGCCGGTCTGATGGCCCCGCGCCAACAAGGCATCACCTTGGTGACTCTGGGTATGCAGGCGCTGGGCTTGCAGGGCTCCTCGCAGTTTGATGCCGCTGTGTTCCATGCCGCCGTGACAACAAGCCAGGCACAAAGTCTGATCCTGCTGCCACAAATGCTGCGCGCCTGGTGTGGCTACTTGCAGCACACCGGCCAGCGTGCACCCGAGGGTTTGCGTTTTGTGGCGGTGGGGGGTGCCGCTGTTGGGGCAAGCCTGTTGTTGGCGGCCCACAGCCTTGGGATTCCCGCCTATGAGGGTTACGGCCTGTCCGAAGGTGCCTCGGTTCAGACGCTCAATCTGCCCGGTGCCAGCAAACCGGGCAGCGTCGGGCGCGCACTGGCACATGCCCAGATTCGCTGCGCGGCCGACGGTGAAATTGAGGTCAGCGGCAGCCTGTTCAATGGCTACCTCGGTGACACCACAGCGCCGCCTGCCTGGTGGCCTACCGGCGACCTGGGTTCCATCGATGCCGACGGTTTTGTCCAGGTGTCGGGCCGCAAAAAACATGTGTTGATCACCGCCTTCGGGCGCAATGTCTCGCCCGAGTGGGTGGAAACCAGCCTGTGCAGCCAACCCAGCATCCTCCAGGCGGTGGTGTTTGGGGACGGTGAACCCAGCCTGTTGGCCGTGCTCTGGCCGCTGAGCGCCGACCTCAGCGACGCCGCCTTGCAGGCCGCGGTGGACCGCTGCAACAGCCAGCTACCAGATTACGCACGGATTGGCCGCTGGACGCTTGCGCGCGCCGCCTTCCATGTCTCCACCGGCCTGGCCACCGCCAATGGCCGACCACAACGCCCGGCCATCTGGGCACAACACGCCGATCTTCTTTCCACCCTGACTGTCTCCCAAGCATGAACTTCTACCAACACCTGATTGAACAGACGAATGAGGCCCGCCAGGGCCTGCTGAACACCCCCATCATCGAAGGCGCCTTGCGCGGCCAGGTGAGCCTGTCCAGCTACCTGGCTTTCCTGCGCGAGGCTTACCACCATGTGAGCCACACCGTGCCGCTGTTGCGGGCCACCCAGGCCGCGTTGCCAGCCCACCACCAGTGGCTTTTTGAGCCGCTGCAGGAGTACATCACCGAAGAAAGCGGCCACGAAGAATGGATCCTGGACGACATCCGTGCCTGTGGTGGTGACGCCGAGGCCGTGCGCGCTGGCCCACCAGCCCATGCCACCGAGATGATGGTGGCCTATGCCTACGACACCATCGCGCGCAAGAACCCGCTGGGCTTTTTTGGCATGGTGCTGGTGCTCGAAGGCACCAGCGTGTCCCTGGCGCTGATGGCAGCCGATGCGATCCAGAAGCCGCTGGGCCTGCCTGACGCTGGCTTCAGCTACCTGCGCTCCCACGGCACCCTGGACCAGGAACACACCCAACACCTGGCGGTGTTAATGAACCAGGTCACCGACCCCACAGACCAGGCCGCCATCGTGCATGCCGCGCGCGCCTTTTACCGCCTGTATGGGGATGTGTTTCGCAGCCTGCCACTGCCGGTGGTCAGCCCGGCCCAGCAGATGCCGGTGGCACAGGTATGAAGCTCGATCAGGCACGCGTGCTGCTGACCGGCGCCAGCGGTGGCATCGGTCAGGTCATGTTGCAGGCTTTGCTGCAGGCCGGGGCCCAGGTACTGGGTATAAGCCGCCAGCCACAAAAGTCCACTCACCCCCGTCTGACCTGGCTGCAGGCTGACCTGACCGAACCACAAGGCATCAGCGATGTGGCCCGTATGGGCGCCCAGTGGCAGGCCAATGTGCTGGTCCACGCGGCGGGTTTGCCGGGTTTTGGTGCCCTGCCGAACCTGTCAACAGCGGCCATTGGCCAGGTGATCCAGACCAATTTGCTCACCCCGATGCTGCTCACCCAGGCCCTGTTGCCCCACCTGCAAAGCCAGGCGCGGGCCCAGGTGGTGTTTGTGGGGTCGGCGCTGGGACGCATCGGTTTGCCGGGGTTCAGCGTCTACGGTGCCAGCAAAGCCGGCCTGCATGGTTTTGCCGAAGCCTTGCGGCGAGAACTGGCGGGCAGCAGTGTGCGGATCCAGACACTGGCGCCACGCAGTACCCGCACCGGCTTCAACAGCGCTGAGGCCGAACGCTACAACCAGGCCACCGGCACGGCGGTGGACACCCCCGAGACCGTGGCCCAAGCGCTGCTGAAACTGATCGAAAGCCAAGCCGCCGAGCAGTTCATCGGCTGGCCCGAGCGCCTGGCAGTGCGTCTGAACGGGGCGCTAGGACCACTGCTCGACGGCAGTTTCACCAAACACCGCCAAGCTCTGGCGCAGGCCACCCCCCACACACACCAACCCATACCTCAAGGAACTCAACCATGAAATTGCTCGCCACCCTTCTCTTGACCGCCGCTTGTGTGCTGCCTTTTTCTTTGCGTGCCGCGCCGCTGGACGACGCCATCACCGAACTGCAGCGCGACTGGGAAGTCATCCGTTACCAGACGCCGGAGTCTGCCCGCCTCAAACGTTTTGAGGCGCTGAGCGCCAAGGCACACGGTGTCAGCCAGACCTTTGCCGGGCACAGCGAGCCGCTGGTGTGGGAGGGCATCATCGTCAGCTCTTTGGCCAATGAAAAAGGGGGCCTGGGTGCGCTGAGCCTGGCCAAACAGGCCAAGGCGATGTACGAGCAGGCGATTGCCCTGCGCGGTGATGCGCTGGATGGCTCGGCCTACGGCAGCCTGGCCGTGCTGTATTACAAGGTGCCGGGCTGGCCGCTGGGGTTTGGTGACAAGGCCCGGGCCGAAGAACTGCTCAAAAAAGCGTTAAGCGTGAACCCCACGGGCATTGACCCCAATTATTTCTATGCCGACTACCTGGTCGAGGTGGGCCGCGGCGCCGAGGCCACCCCCTATCTGGAACGCGCCCTGGCAGCCCCACCCCGGCCAGGCCGCGAGGTGGCCGATACGGGCCGGCGCGAAGAAGTGCGCCAGTTGCTGGCCAAAGTCAAGGCGCTGTGAGTTCGGCCACCACCCCGCTGCCATCAGCGCGCGGGTGGTAGCGCAAGACCCAGCCATGCAGCGCGGCGATGCGCTGGGCAATCGACACGCCCAGGCCACTGCCGGGCTCGGCTTGCCCGTCCGGGCGGTAAAACCGCTCGCCCAGACGTTGTAACTGCTCGGCGGGCAGCGGCTCACCCGCGTTTTCCACCCGCACGCTGCTGCTGGTCAGACACAGGGTCACGGTGCTGCCTTCCGGGGCATAACGCACCGCGTTGTCGAGCAGGTTGCGCAACAACACCGCCAACAAGTCCCCGTCACCACACCAGTCAGGCGGTCTCTGGGGTTCTTGTGGCCAGTCACACGCCAGCTCAATCTGACGCCGCTCGGCCAGCGCCAGGCTGTCACTCATGGCCTGCTCGGCCAGCGCCTGCCAGTCCAGCGGCTCGGCATGGACCAACACCTCGGTGGCCTCCAGCCGTGACAGCCGCAACAACTGGTCCACCAGACGCGTCATGCGCGCCATGCCCGCTGTCAGTTTTTGGGCTGCCTGCTCACGCTCTGGCTCAGTGGCGGCGCGCTGCAACACCTCCCACTGCGCACTCAGCACCGCCAGCGGTGTGCGCAGTTCATGCGCGGCATCGGCGGTAAAACGCCGCTCGCGGGCCAGGGTGGCGTCGATGCGGCCAAACAGACCGTTCATCGCCTGCAACAGCGGCTGGATTTCGGCCGGGGCCTGTTGCGACGGGATGGCTTGCAGATCATCGGCGGTGCGTTGTTGCAGCTCGGTGGTCAAGGCGCGCATCGGGCTCAGCGCCTGTCGCACCGCCCAGGCCATCGCCAGCAGCAGCAACGGCAGCATCAGCAACCAGGGCAACAGCTGGCTCCCGACCAAGCCCCACACCAGCTCGTCGCGCTCTTCCACCTTTTGCCCGGCGGCCACCAGCCACTCGCGGTTGGGCGCCTGCAGGTAGTACACCCGCCAGGGCTGTTGCTGCAAAGTCAGCTCTACAAAACCCACCGCGTCGGCCAGCAGCGGCAGCTGTGTGCCTTCACGGTCCGTCAGCAGCACCTTGCCCTGATGGTCCCAGACGGCGATGGCCAGGTCGTCCAGATCCGCCTCCGGGCTCACAACCGGCGCGGTTGGACTGCCCCTGGCCCGGTCCAGCCCCAGCAGCGTGGCCTGCACCTGCAGGGTCAGGCGGATCATTTCGGTGTCAAACAGTTCGTTGACCTCGGTGCGTGCCCGGCTGGACGACACCCAGGCCGCTACCGCCCACACCAGGGGCGCACAGATCAGCAAATAAATCAACAGGCGGCGCTGCAGACTCATGGGGCCTCCTGGGCGGCGCCCAAGGCATAACCCAGCCCGCGAATGGTGCGCACCACGGTGGGGTGAATTTTGCGACGCAGGTGGTGGATGTGCACCTCCAGCGCGTTGCTTTCGGGCTCGTCCCCGCTCCAGTCGTACATCTGCTCCTGCAACTGGGTTTTGGACAACACCCGCTGCGGGTGTTTGAGCAAAATCTCCAGCAAACCCGTCTCGCGTGCGGTCAGTTCCACCGGCTGGTCTTGCCAGTGCACCTGCCGGGTGGACGGGTCATAACGCAGGCCGCCGTGGACCCACTCCGACTGGCTGCGCCCGGTGGCACGGCGCAGCAGGGCGCGCAAGCGTGCTGCCAGTTCTTCGATGCGCATGGGTTTGATCAGGTAGTCATCGGCCCCGGCATCGAGCCCGGCGATGCGTTGCTCCAGACCATCACGGGCAGTCAAGATCAGCACCGGCAAAGCCACCCCACGCTGGCGCCAACGTTTGAGCCAAACCATACCGTCGGCACCCGGCAGGCCCAGGTCCAACACCAGGGCGTCATAACTGGCCGCGCCCAGCGCCGCATCAGCGCGCGCGCCATCTGGAAAACAGTCCACCACATGGCCGAGTTGGCGCAGCCCGGTGCTCAGGGCATCGGCCAGCTGGGCATCGTCTTCAAGAATCAGTAAACGCATCGGGCTCCCTTGGTCCGGGTGGCATGGCCCGCTGCCACAGAGCGAGCTCAGTCTGCGGGCGGGTGGCCGATGCTACCAAAGCGGGTGACTGCGTCAGCCTTAGACACACGGTCCAGCTGACGTGGCAAGCTCAGGGTGGCCACCAGGCCACCTTCGGGGTGGTTGGCCAGCGTCAGAGCACCACCGTGTCGGCGGGCAATGTCACTGGCCGTGGCCAGACCCAGCCCGACCCCGCCACTGTGGCACGGCTGGGTTGATGCCAGCTGGTAGAACGGGGTCAACACCTTGTTGAACGCCGCCTCGGGGATGCCCGGGCCGTTGTCATGCACTGAAATCTGTAGCTGCTCACCCTTATCCAACAAGGAGATGCGGGCATATTGACCATAACGCAGCGCATTGCCAATGAGGTTGCTCACACAGCGGCGCAGGGCCGAGGCCTGCGCCAGCACCGGCGCACAAGCCAGCTCACCGACCAGCTGCACATCTTGCGCGCTGTCGCGGGCGTCTTCGGCCAGACTGCGCAGCAGGGCCGCCACATCCAGCTGCACCATGGGCTCGGGTTCGGCCAGACCCCGCAGGGTGTCAAGCGTGGTACGGATCATCTCGTGCATTTCGCCAATGTCTTTGTCAAAACGCTGGCGCTGCAAAGGGTCAGGCAGGGCTTGGGCGCGCTGCGCCAGACGGTTCAGCGGGGTGCGCAGGTCATGTGAGACCGCCGCCACAAACTGGTCGCGTTGCAGCATCTGCTGGCGGATGCGCGCCCGCATCTGGTTGAACATGCGGGTGGCTTCGCGGCACTCCAGCGCCCCCTCTTCAAGCAAGGGTGCCCGGCGCAAACAGCTGCCAACCGCCTTGGCCGCCACATTGAGCCTGCGCAATGGCAGCCGCGTCCAGCGGGCCCCGAACCAAGCGGCCAACACCAAGGCCACAGCGTCGAGCAGCCAGCCAAGGTGGACCAGACTGGCCAGCGGTGAAACCACCGGCGCAGCACCCCGCTCGCCCCAGGCCGTCAGCGGTGGCCAGGGCGACAGCCCTGTCACCAGCGTGGCCGCCAGCACCCGACTGACCACCATCGTCAACAGCAACAGCAGCAACAAGCGGCCAAACAAACCAGTGGGCAAAGCCCGCAACACCAGCCGATACAAGCCGCTTGCCATCCGGGCGCTCAGTTGTGCCATGCCGAGCGCCCCTGCACCGACTGGGCGTTGAACATGTAACCGGCGCCACGCACCGTCTTGATCATCGAGGGCGCCTGGGGGTCTTGGGCCAGTTTCTGCCGCAGACGCGACACCAGCAGGTCGATGCTGCGCTCAAACACATCCATGGTCCGCCCGCGCGCCTGCTCCACCAGTTGGTCACGGCTGAACAGCCGCCGCGGGGTCTGCAAAAAGGTTGAGAGCAGCCGGAACTCGGCGTTTGACAGAGCCACGGTCAGCCCGCTGGGTGACGTCAGGCTGCGTTCACTGCGGTGCAGCACCCAGCCATCAAAATGCACCACATCGCTGTACAACAAGGCCGCCGCACTGTCCAGGGTCGGTTTGGCGCGGCGCAACACGGTGTGGATACGCGCCACCAGTTCACGGGGCTCAAACGGTTTGCTGACGTAATCGTCGGCGCCATTTTCCAGACCCATGATGCGGTCATAAATGCCGCGGCGTGCGGTCAACAAAATCACCGGGATCGTCGAACGCTGGCGGATTTCGCGCGACAGCTGCAGCCCATCCACCCCTGGCAGCATCACATCCAGCACCACCAGGTCAATCGGGTGACGCGCCAGCTCAGCCCACATCTGGACGCCATCACCGGCGGTGTGTGCTTTGAAATTAAAACGTGCCAGGTAGTCAGCCAGCAAGCTGGTGATTTCTGCGTCGTCGTCAACGATCAAAAGTTGGGGTTGTGGCTTCATGGCGAACTGCACTGCGGCAAAACCAGTTTAGAACGCAGCGCCTGGGCCGATGGGGCGAATTGGGCGGCTTTTCAACCCCTGTTGGTTTTCTCCAGATGACATTTGTATCTGGCCTGACACAAAGCAGACATTGGCGCGAAACCGGGGGGTTTCAAAATGCTGACACCCTCCTCTTCAACCCCGGAAAGGACACGACATGGGCTCCATCTCTGGTGTCAGTGGCATGCGCAATGCTTGGACCCAAGTCACCCCACAGCGCGACCAGAGACAGGACAAGCCTGCCGCTCGCATCGACGCAGACAGCGGCTCGGATGAGCAAGCGAGCCCGGACAACGCCGTCTCGGACATCGGCCAGATCACCGACATGCCAACGGAGTTCGGCGGATCAGAAGACGCCGGGCACTGAGCGTCAGAACCTCAATCTGCCCTCGCCTATTCTGGTTTTCTCACTCTCAAAAACGAAGCAAATCGCGGCAGGCCTTTGGGTGTGCGCTCGCGGTAGCGGTAGCTCACCAGACTGCCGATGGGCGGTGGGTCGGCGCGTTGGGCGTCGCTGAAACCGGTGCCCAGAGCAAAACGCTGGCCACTGGGCAACTCCAGCAACAAGGCGCCCATCTGGCCATGCAGGCGACCTTTGCCCGGCAGGTGGCCCACCACCCGGGCCTCGTCGTCGGGCTGCGGTTTGAGCTTGCGCAAGGCGCTGCTGCGCCCAGGTGACCACAAGGCGTCGGCGCGGTGCAACACCAGCCCCTCGCCACCGCCTTGCACCGTGGTGGTCAGCAGGGCTTGCAAGGCCTGAGCATCCGACACACGCTGCTGAGGCACGGCCTGTAACCAGGGCTGGGCGGCTTGTGCCAGCACGGCCTGCAAACGCTGAACACGTTCACCAAAAGGCTCAGGGGCACCGGGCAAGTCAAACACCATGTAGCGCACTTGGCGCCAATCGTCCTCCAGCGGAGTAGCGCGGCGCACCAGGCCTGAGAGTTCGTCAAAACGACCGCGCCCGAGCCACAACTCTCCGTCGAGCGCCACAGCAGGCAGAGCGGCGGTGAACCAGCCAGGCGCTGCAATCACCCTGCCACTGCGAAAACGCAGGGTCTGGCCGTCCCAGAAGGCGCGCACACCGTCGAGTTTTTCACTCACCAGGTGAGCCGCCGGGTCCTCTTTGGCCAACCAGTCGCTGGCCAGCATCAAGGCCGGGATGTTGGCAGCGGCCAGCGCGTCCGGTGTGCCCGATGGGCTGGCGGCAGCGGCCAACACCGGTGGACAGGCCCCACCGAGCAACAACGCCAGGCAAGCGACCGATGTGGCGGAGCGTGAAAAATGCATGGAATGCCCCCTTTCGTTGTAGAACAAAAAGGCCTCAAGCCCTTGTTCAACAAGGGCCTATTACTATGACTTTGATATCAACAGCTGTGACGGCTCGGGTGATCCGGTTCCACCCCTGCACGAAACAAAGCGACCGCAGTGTTGGGGCCTCAGCCCCGATCAGGCCGCCAGCCGCGATGACTTGGGCACATGCGCCATCAAAAACGCCATCTGGTCCACGAGGATGCGGCGGTTGCGCAGGATGAAGTCTTCCCACAGGCTGGGCACATAAGGCGTGTAGAGCAGCGGCATGTTGGCCTGCTCGGGCGTGCGGTGGCTTTTGCGGTGGTTGCAGGGTTTGCAGGCGGTGACCACATTCATCCAGGTGTCAATGCCCTTTTGGGCAAACGGGATGATGTGTTCACGTGTCAGGTCGGCCTCGGCAAACCAATCACCACAGTAGGCGCAGATGTTGCGGTCGCGCGCAAACAATTTGGCATTGGTCAGGCCCGGGCGCAGCTCAAACGGGTTGATGTTGGGCACCCCCTTGGTGCCAATGATGCTAGAGACCGTGATGACCGACTGTTTACCGGTGATCGCGTTGTGGCCCCCGTGGAACACGGCCACCTCATGGCCCATTTCCCAGCGGACCTCCTCGGCGGCGTAGTGCAACACCGCTTGTTCCAGCGAAATCCACGATTGGGGCAGCCCCTGGGCTGACAGCTTCAAGACTTTCAAAACACGACTCCCAAAAAAGACGTTATCCGAAACCCGTTCAAAACCTGACATTCACCACCAGAACATTTGGCACGCCCCTGAAGGGATGCAGGAAACGCGCCAATATCCATCCCAACACCGGTCTGGGACACAATATACCCCCTTTACGTGTCAAATTGGCGTCAAGCCCACTTGAACTTTGCCTATTGCGCTATTTAAGTTATAACAAAGAATGAAGATTTACAGGGGTTTCAAGCATCCGGACATTGCACCGGCGTGTGCCTTGACGATTGGCAACTTTGACGGCGTGCACCGCGGCCACCAGGCCATGCTCTCGCTGCTCAAGGGTGAGGCCCAGCAACGTGGGGTGCCCAGCTGTGTGCTGACCTTCGAGCCACACCCGCGCGACCACTTTGCCGCCATCACCCACAACCCGGCGCGGGCACCGGCGCGCGTGGGCACCCTGCGCGACAAACTGATTGATCTGGCGGCCTGTGGTGTCGACCAGATTGTGGTGCTGCCTTTTGACAGCCATCTGGCCAATCTGTCACCGATGGACTTCATCAACCAGGTGCTGCGCCGTGGTTTGGGTGCCACCTATGTGCTGGTGGGGGATGACTTCCGTTTTGGTGCACGGCGCTCCGGTGACTATGCGCTGCTCGACCAGGCCGGGCTGGACCAGGGTTTTGATGTGGCCCGCATGAACAGTTACGAGGTGCACAACCTGCGCGTGTCCAGCTCAGCGGTACGTGAGGCGCTGGGGCAAGGCCGCATGAAAGACGCCACCCGCCTGATGGGCCACCCCTACCGCATCTCGGGCCATGTGGTGCATGGCCGCAAACTCGGGCGCTCGCTCGGCTTCAAAACCCTCAACATGCGGTTTGCGCACTGGAAACCGGCCGCCAGTGGCATTTTTGCAGTGCTGGTCTATGGCCTGAGCCCGCAGCCGCTGCGTGGTGTGGCCAACATGGGCATCCGCCCATCGCTTGACCCCAACGATGTCAACGGCGGGCGTGTGCTGCTGGAAACCCATTGCCTGGACTGGCCAGAGAGCCTGGGTGCCGAAGGTGCCTACGGCAAAATTGTGCGTGTGGAACTGCTCCACAAGTTACACGAAGAACGCAAATACGCGTCCCTGGACGCGTTGACGGCGGGCATCCACCAGGACTGCCTCGATGCCCGCACCTACTTTGACACCCACCCTGAAGCGGGCAGCACCAAAACCTGAGCCCTCTCGGCCTGGTGTGCAGACGGTCTGTCCGCCCAGCCCCCGTTGTGCCATCCGCTACGATGTCCCCATGCCCATTGATTACGCGCGCAGCCTGACCGCCGAAGATCGCTCCCTGCGCAGTGATCGCCACCTCGGGTTCACACTCGCCTTTGTGGCGGGTGCTGCCAACGCGGGGGCTTACCTGGCGGTCAAGCTCTACACCTCACACATGACCGGTCTGGTGTCATCCCTGGCGGACCACATCGCGCTGGGTGAACTCACCCTGGCGCTCAGTGCCTTCGGTGCCGTGTTGTCCTTTCTGCTCGGCGCCACCACCTGCGCACTGATGGTCAACTACGCCAAACGACGTCGGCTGCACAGCCGATACGCGCTGCCGCTATTGCTGGAGGCCTTGTTGTTGCTGGTGTTTGGCCTGCTGGGCGCCAGACTGGCGGGGATGCAAGCTTTGTTTGTCCCGGTGACGGTGATGCTGCTGTGTTTCATCATGGGGCTGCAGAACGCCGTCATCACCAAGATCTCGGGCGCGGTGGTACGGACCACCCACCTCACCGGTGTGATCACCGACCTGGGCATTGAAATAGGTCGCCTGCTCTACTGGAACCGAAGCAGCCGTCCGCAGGACGAACACGTGGTGGCCGACCGCGCCAGGTTGGCCATGCTGGTCATGATGTGTATGTACTTTCTGCTGGGCGGCATTGTGGGTGCGCTCGGCTTCAAACACCTGGGTTACCTCGCCACGCTGCCGCTTGCCGCCTTGCTGGTCGCCCTGTGTCTTGTGCCCATCGTCGACGATCTCAAAAACACCCTCCAACCCGCATGACCCACCTAAGATAGCGCTGCATACCTCTCTGTCAATTGTGCTGATAGGCATCACCATCAGGAGTCCCCATGCTTGCCCATTCGCTGTCCCCTTGCATCACCACAACAAAGGTCGAAGAGTCGCGTGACTTCTACGTCAGGCACTTTGGCGCAAAGGTCACTTTCGACTGCGGCTGGTACGTCAGCCTCGGCTTCGGACAGGGGGCATCGCTTCAGTTCATGGCACCTCAACCCGAGCAGCCGGTCTGTAACCCAGCTGGCTTGACCTACAACTTCAGCGTGTCCGATGTTGACGCCGAGTTTCAGTCATTGGCGGCGTCTGGTCTGGTGGCCGTTTTGCCACTCGAAGACCATCCTTGGGGAGATCGCGGTTTTGCTGTTCAAGACCCCAACGGCATCCTTCTCTACATCTACGCCGAGCGCGAACCCAGCCCTGAATTCAAACAGTATTTCAAGCCCTGACGCCATGCCCGCCAATCGCATCTCCAAATTACTCGAAGACATCCGCGCAATCGATCCTGAGCGTTTCGAGCTGGTACAAGCATTGAGGAACATCGTTCTGGGTCTGGATTCATCCATCTCCGAGGAGGTGAAGTACGGTGGTATCTTGTTCGCCGCTGACCAGCCTTTTTGCGGCATCTTCGTGTACACCAAACACGTTTCGCTGGAGTTCAGTGCGGGCGCGTCGCTCCCAGACACCTTCAAAGTACTGGAGGGTGAAGGCAAGTTACGCCGCCACATCAAGCTGACGTCTGCACAGGACATCGCGCAAAAGCATGTCAGTGACTATCTTCTTTTGGCGCTGAAAGCATCTCCCAAACCCTGAGACCCAGCCCCACGCCACCGTGCGCCAGCAGGGCCTACGGTAAAATCCACCGTTTCGCGCGGCAACACCGACTGCACAACGAACTCACCACCCTTGCCTGGACGCTTAGGCACTGGCATTCGTCAAAACTGCCAAGATGCCCGTGCCTACTTTGCCTTTCAGCCGAACCATGACCACACCTACCGACTACCGCAGCACCCTGAACCTGCCCGACACCCCGTTTCCGATGCGTGGCGACCTGCCCAAGCGTGAACCGGTGTGGGTCAAATCCTGGGAAGACCAAGGCCTGTACCAGAAGCTGCGCACCGCGCGCCAAGGCGCCCCGCTGTTTGTGCTGCACGACGGCCCGCCCTACGCCAACGGCCAGATCCACATGGGCCACGCGGTCAACAAGATTCTGAAAGACATGATCGTCAAGGCGCGCCAGCTCAAGGGGCTGGACGCGGTCTACATCCCGGGCTGGGACTGCCACGGCCTGCCGATTGAAAACGCGATTGAAAAAAAGTTTGGCCGCAAATTGGCACGTGACGACATGCAGGCCAAGAGCCGCGCCTACGCCACCGAACAGATCGCCTTACAAATGGCCGACTTCAAGCGCCTGGGTGTGCTGGGCGACTGGGAGCACCCCTACCGCACCATGGACTTCAAGAACGAGGCCGATGAAATCCGCGCGTTCAAACGTGTGATCGAGCGCGGTTTTGTCTACCGTGGCTTGAAACCGGTGTATTGGTGTTTTGACTGCGGCTCGTCCTTGGCCGAGTTCGAGATCGAATACGCCGACAAGAAGTCACAAACACTGGACGTTGGCTTTGTGTGTGCCGAGCCCGCCAAACTCGCCGCAGCCTTTGGCCTGAACGCGATCAACAAAGACGCCTTTGCCGTCATCTGGACCACCACCGCCTGGACCATCCCGGCCAACCAGGCGCTGAACCTGAACCCGGAGCTGACCTACGCGCTGGTCGATACCGAGCGTGGCCTCTTGGTGCTGGCCGAGAGTCTGGTTGAGAAATGTATGACGCGTTTTGGTCTGACCGGCAACGTGGTCGCCACCACCCTGGGTAAAAACCTCGGTGGTTTGAACTTCAAACACCCGTTCGCCCATGTGGACGCGGGTTACGACCGCCTGAGCCCGATCTACCTGGCCGACTACGCCACCGCCGACGACGGCACCGGCATCGTGCACTCTGCCCCAGCCTACGGTTTGGAGGATTTCAACAGCTGTGTCTCACACGGCATGAAGTACGACGACATCCTGAACCCGGTGCAGGGCAATGGCGTCTACGCGCCCGAGCTGCCGCTGTTTGGCAACCAGCAGATCTGGAAGGCTTGCCCGGTGATCATCGACGCACTGCGTGACGCCGGACGCCTGTTTGCCACCGAGAACATCGTGCACAGTTACCCACATTGCTGGCGCCACAAGACGCCGGTGATCTACCGCGCCGCCGCCCAGTGGTTCATCCGTATGGACGAGGGTGAGGGCATCTTTACCAAGGACAAAGCGCCTCAGACCCTCAGGCAGACTGCCTTGGCCGCTATTGAAAACACAGCGTTTTACCCAGAGAACGGCAAGGTGCGGCTGCGCGACATGATCGCCGGGCGGCCCGACTGGTGTATCTCTAGACAACGCAGCTGGGGGGTGCCGCTGCCGTTTTTCCTGCACAAGGACAGCGGCGAGTTGCATCCCAAAACCATGGACATCCTCGACATCGCCGCCAACATGGTGGAAGAAGGTGGCATCGAAGCCTGGAGCAAGGCCAGCACCGAAGACATTCTGGCCACGGTGGACGCACAAGCCGATGCGCCGTTCTACACCAAGAGCAGCGACATTCTGGAAGTCTGGTTTGACTCCGGCACCACCCACACCACGGTGCTCAAAGGCTCCCACCCCGGTTGCGGGCATGACAGCGGCCCAGAAGCCGACCTGTATCTGGAAGGCCACGACCAGCACCGCGGCTGGTTCCACTCCAGCCTGTTGACCGCTTGTGCGATGTACGACCGTGCGCCCTACTTGGGCATCCTGACGCACGGCTTCACCGTGGACAGCAAGGGCCACAAGATGAGCAAAAGCGCCGGCAACGGCGTTGACCCGCAGGAAACCAGCAAGAAGCTCGGCGCCGAGATCATCCGCCTGTGGGTGGCTGCCAGCGACTACTCGGGCGACATCGCCGGTGACGACAAGATCCTGGCGCGGGTGGTGGACACCTACCGCCGGGTGCGCAACACGCTCAAGTTCCTGCTGGCCAACACCCAGGACTTTGACCCGGCCAAGGACAGCGTGCCCGCAGACCAGCTGCTGGAAATTGACCGCTACGCGTTAAGCCGTGCCGCGCAGTTGCAAGCCGACATCCTGGCGCATTTTGAGGTCTATGAATTCCACCCAGTGGTGGCCAAGCTGCAGATTTATTGCTCGGAAGACCTGGGCGCGTTCTATTTGGACGTGCTCAAGGACCGGCTCTACACCACCGGCGCCAACTCGCTGGCCCGGCGCAGCGCGCAAACCGCGCTGTGGCAAATCACGCAGTCCATGCTGCGCTGGATGGCACCTTTCTTGAGCTTCACCGCGGAAGAAGCCTGGGCTGTGTTGGGTGCCGAAGGCAAAACCCCGGCGGCCACGCGCGACTCGATCTTCATGGACACCTACAGCACCCAGCCTGAGCCCAATGCCGAGCTGCTGGCCAAGTGGAACCGCATCCGCGAGATCCGCGACTTGGTCAACAAAGACATCGAGGTTTTGCGCGCCAACGGCCAGGTCGGCTCGTCCTTGCAAGCCGTGGTGGAACTCACCGTCGGCCCAGATGATCTGGCCTTGCTGCAAAGCCTGGGCGCGGATCTGAAGTTTGTGTTCATCACCTCCGCTATTGAACTGGTAGCTGGTGAGGCTTTATCCATCAGGGCTAGTGCCTCAAATGGCGTGAAGTGTGAGCGTTGCTGGCATTACAGCGACGAGCTGGGCACCGACCCCGCTCACCCGACCCTGTGCCCGCGTTGCACCAGCAACCTGTTTGGCAGCGGTGAAACCCGGAGCTTTGCCTGATGGCCAGCAAAGGCAGGGGCGCAGGCCGATCCAACATGAGCTTCAAGTCGGGCTCGGGCAGCTGGTTGCCCTGGCTGGCTTGGTCGCTGGTGGTGATCCTGGTCGACCAGTTCACCAAGGTGCTGGTGCTGGGTTATTACCAACTCGGTGACAGCCACCCGGTGACGAGCTTTTTCAACCTGGTGCGCGTGCACAACCACGGCGCGGCATTTTCGTTTCTGGCCAGCTCGGGCGGCTGGCAGCGCTGGTTGTTCACCGGTATTGGCATCGGTGCGGCGGTGTTGATCATCTGGCTGCTCAAGTCCCACCCCGGGCAAAAACTGTTTGCTTTTGCGCTGGCCAGCATTCTGGGTGGCGCACTGGGCAATGTCATTGACCGGCTGTTGCACGGTTATGTGGTCGATTTTCTGGACTTTTACTGGAAAAACTGGCATTTTCCGGCCTTCAACATCGCCGACAGTGCCATCACCCTGGGCGCGATTTGCCTGATCCTCGACGAGCTGCTGCGTGTGCGCCGTGGCCGCTGAAACCCACTTGAACTAGACCACCACATTGACCCACCTGCTCAACCTGCTCGCCGCGATTGCCCTGCTGGTGTGGGGCACCCACCTGGTGCGCAAGGACACATTGCGGGTGTTGGGCGCCAACCTGCGCCGGGTGCTGGCGCAAAGTGTGGGCAACCGTTTCACGGCGGTGCTCTCTGGCGTGGGGGTCACCGCGCTGCTGCAGTCAAGCACCGCCACCGCGCTGATCATCTCGGCCTTTGTGGGCCAGGGGCTCATGAGCCTACCCGCCGCGTTGGCGGTGATGCTGGGCGCCGATGTGGGCACCAGCCTGATGGCGTTGGTGTTCTCGCGTGATCTGTCCTGGCTGTCACCGCTGTTCATTTTTCTTGGGGTGGTGCTGTTCATTGCCAAACAAAGCACCAGCACCGGTTATGTCGGACGCATCCTGATTGGTCTGGGCCTGATGCTGCTGGCGCTGAGCCTGGTCCGGGCCTCGGCCAACGAACTCACGCAAGCGCAGGCGGTGCGCGACCTGCTGGCCACCTTGGGCAGCGACCGGCTGCTCGAGATCACCATCGGCGCGGTGTTGTCGGTGCTGAGTTATTCGAGCCTGGCGATTGTGCTGCTGATCGCCACCCTGGCCAACAGCCATGTGGTCACGGTGGATGTGGCGCTCGGCCTGGTGTTGGGCGCCAACCTGGGCAGTGGCCTGCTGGCGGTATTGACCACGCTGCGCTCCCCCATCGAAGCGCGTCAGGTCCCCATGGGCAACCTGATCTTCAAGCTGATGGGTGTGGCGCTGATGGCACCCAGCATGGGCCTGTGGCTCAGCCATGTGCGCCCCAACGTGGCCGACGCGGCCACCACCGTGGTGCTGTTTCACTTCATGTTCAACGCGCTGGCGGCGTTGTTATTCATTGGCCTGACCCAGGTGGTGGCGCGCTGGGTGGCCTACTGGCTGCCGATCCCCAAGCGCAACGCCCTCAATGGCCGCCACCGCCATCTGGACGCCTCGGCGCTGGCGACACCCTCGGTGGCGCTGGCCTGTGCGGTGCGCGAGGCCATGCACCAGGCCGACGTGGTGGAGACCATGCTGCGCGGTGTGCTCGATGTGATCAAGACCAACGACCTCGATCTGGCCAAGTCGCTACAGAAGATGGACGACACGGTGGACCGGCTTTACTCCGACATCAAGTACTACCTGACCAAGATCTCGCGCGAGGCGCTCAACGACAAGGAAGGCCGACGCTGGACCGATGTGATCAGCTTCACGATCAACATGGAGCAGATCGGCGACATCGTCGAGCGCATCCTCGAAGACATCGAAAACAAGAAGATCCGCACCGGGCGCGAGTTTTCACCAGCTGGCATGGCCGAGATCACCGAGTTGCATGGTGACTTGGTCAACAACCTGCGTCTGGGCATGAGTGTGTTCCTCAACGACGACCCGCGCGACGCGATCAAGTTACTCGAAGAAAAAACGCGTTTCCGTGATCTGGAGCTGAAATACGCCGCCAACCACCTTAACCGGCTGACCGACAACACGCTGGAGAGCATCGAAACCAGTTCGTTACACCTGGATTTGATCAGCGAGCTCAAACGCATCAACTCGCTGATTTGTGCGATTGCCTACCCGATTCTGGAGTCCACCGGCGCGCTGGCGCCCAACCGCCTGCGTCAGCCCGCAGCTGCACCGGGTTCACCTGACTCGGCCATTTGAGCGCATGTCCAGTGGGCTGGACGCGCGCACCCGCCACATGAAGCGCACATCACTCACCCTGACCCTGGCTCTGGCGGCCCTGTTCGCCAGCCCCTGGGTGCACGCACAAAACCACCAACTTGCCACCTGGCCAGCACACCGCCCTGTCCCGGCACGGGTGGGCACCGACCTTCAGGGCAAGGTGTGGCACTTGGCCGACTTGCGTGGCAAGGCGGTGTTGATCAATTTTTGGGCCAGTTGGTGTGCGCCCTGCCTGGCAGAAATGCCGTCCCTGCAAACCTTGGCGCAAGCCTATGGGCCCGAGAAACTGGTGGTGCTGGCGGTGAACTTCAAGGAGTCAAACGCCATCGTGCAGCGTTTTGTGCAACGAACCCAGTTTGATCTGCCGGTGCTGCTGGACCCGACCGGGGTGATGGCAAACCAGTGGGGTGCCCGTGTGTTCCCGACCACCGTGTTGGTGGCCGCCAACGGGCAAGTGCGTACAGTGATTCGCGGTGAGGTGGATTGGTCAAGCCAGCAGGCCGCCACACTGATCGAGCCTTTGCTGAACCCTTCGGCCCCCTAGGCCCTCCAGGCACACCGCGATAATCTGCGCTTCGACCACGGGCCAGCCCGGCATCGCCACAGCCGAGATGCGTACCTTTCCCTACGCAGACGGCACTTGTCCTTTTCCACTTTTCCGGAGCTCTCTACATGACCCCCGTTCACACCCAAGCACGCCGTGCTTTTATGAAAAATATGGCGGCAGCCGCCGCAGCAGCTTCATTGCCTGCTATATCTTTTGCACAAAACACAGCAGCGACCGAACACAAGTTTGCGCCGCAAGCAGGCACCTGGCGCAGTTTTGAGGTCACCACCCGGGTCAACATCCTCAAGCCCCAAGGTGTCACACGCCTGTGGCTGCCCATGCCGTCCGTCAATACCGACTGGCAACAATCCTTGGGCAGCAGTTTCTCCAGCAATGGCAAGACCCAGATCACCAGCGATGGTCGGTATGGTGCACAGATGTTGTATGTCGAGTTTGCCGAGAACGAAGCCAAACCTGTTGTCGAGCTGACCAGCAAAGTCCGGACCCAAAACCGCTCTGTCGACTGGGCACACCCACACGCCGCCAGCGAAGACCAGGCGGCGCTGAACTATTGGACCCAGCCCACCCATTTGTTGCCCACCGACGGCATCGTGCGCCAGACCGCGCTGCAAGCCATTCGCGGCGCACGTACCGATGTTGAAAAAGCCCAAAAACTCTACGACTGGGTGGTGGTCAACACCTTCCGTGAACCCAAGGTGCAAGGCTGCGGCGAGGGCGAGATCCAGACCATGCTGGAAACCGGCAACCTGGGTGGCAAATGTGCGGACCTGAATGCGCTGTTTGTCGGCTTGTGCCGCTCGGTCGGTCTGCCCGCCCGCGATGTTTACGGGCTGCGGTTGGCGCCCTCGGCCTTTGGTTACAAGCAGTTGGGTGGCAATTCAGCCAGCCTGCAGGGTGCACAGCACTGCCGGGCTGAGGTCTACCTCAAGCAGTATGGCTGGGTGGCGATGGACCCTGCGGACGTGACCAAGGTCATGCGCCAGGAAACACCAGAGTGGATCAAGTCGTCCAACCATGCCCTGGTGGCCCCGGTCAACAAGGCCCTTTTTGGCAGCTGGGAAGGCAACTGGATGGCCTACAACACCGCCCACGACGTGACGCTGCCCCATTCCACCGGGCCGCGCTTGGGCTTCCTGATGTACCCGGTGGCCGAAAATGCCGCTGGCCGCCTGGACTCTTACGCCCCGGACGACTTCAAATACCAGATCAGCGCCCGGGACATCACGGCTTGATGGTCAGACTGGGCTTGGGGTGTCCCCACGCCCGCTGACACGGTGTCGGTTTTTATAGAGGTTCTGGATGAAAGTCTTATTTGTTCTTGCTTTGGCTACATGGGTTTGCGGGTGCGCTCACGCCACCGCAGAATCCGGGCACAACACCGTGATCGTGCAAAGCAACACCCCTGGGTTGGAAGGCCGATGAACCAGCCCGCTGCCCTGCCCCCCTACTTGGCGCTGGTTGGCCCCACCGCAGCGGGCAAAACCGCCGCCGCGCTGGCCATTGCACAGCAACACCCGGTCGAGATCATCAGCATTGACTCGGCCCTGGTTTACCGGGGCATGGACATTGGCACCGCCAAACCCAGCGCAGCTGAACTGGCCGCCGCACCGCACCATCTGATCAACATCCGCGACCCCTTGCACGCCTACAGCGCGGCCGAGTTTGTGGCAGATGCCAGCCAGCTGATCCACGACATCCACACCCGTGGCAAGTTGCCGTTGCTGGTCGGTGGCACCATGCTGTATCTGAAGGCCCTGCGCCAGGGTCTGGACGACCTGCCCAAGGCCGATGCGGCCGTGCGCGCCCAGATCGAATTGGAAGCCGCGCAACACGGCTGGCCCGCGATGCATGCTGAGCTGGCGCAAGTGGACCCGGTCACGGCCGCACGGCTGGCACCTGGCGACTCACAACG
Source organism: Rhodoferax fermentans (assembly GCF_002017865.1). Taxonomy (NCBI): domain Bacteria; kingdom Pseudomonadati; phylum Pseudomonadota; class Betaproteobacteria; order Burkholderiales; family Comamonadaceae; genus Rhodoferax; species Rhodoferax fermentans. Next base: position 818,981 of record NZ_MTJN01000002.1, read on the forward strand.
CATCTCGCGGGCGCTGGAGGTGTGGCGCCTCACCGGGCAAACGCTGGCCAGTTTTCACACTAGCAAAAAAGAAGCTACTAGCCCAATGGATACAAGGGCTACAGGCCCAAATGGTGCTGAAGATGCTGCAACGTCGATGCTGATCTCGCTGGAGCCGCTGGAGCGCAGCTGGCTGCATTTGCGCATTGCCCAGCGTTTTGACGAGATGCTCAGACAAGGCTTGCTCGACGAGGTGCAGGCCTTGCGCGCGCGCGGTGACCTGAACCCCGATTTGCCCTCGATGCGCTGCGTCGGTTACCGCCAGGTCTGGGAAGCGCTCGACGGCCTGTGGCCTATCAGTGAGTTGCGCGACAAAGGCATTTTTGCCACCCGCCAACTCGCCAAACGCCAGATCACCTGGCTACGCAGCATGCCCGAGCGCCAGGTTGTGGCCTGCGATACACCCGATGCATTGCAACAGGTGCTGGCGCTGGCCAATACCTTTGTGGCGGGTTTGCCCCCAGAGACACTGCGGCACTGACATCTGGCCTATCCTCGCCGCACCGCAGGACAGCCCCACAGCACCCCACCATGAGCCTGATCATCCAGAACTTGAGCAAACACTACGGCAGCGTGCCGGTGTTTCGCAACGTCTCGCTTCATGTGCAGACGGGTGAGTTTGTCGCCATCGTGGGTGAATCGGGTGTCGGCAAATCCACCCTGCTCAACTGCATGGCCGGGCTCGACAGCTGGGACAGCGGCAGCGTGCTGCTGGACGGGCTGGACCTGAGCACCCAGAGTGACGACCAGCTGGCCCGCCTGCGGCGCGAAAAAACCGGTTTTGTGTTCCAGGCCTTCCACGTGTTGCCGCACCTGAGCGTGAGCCAGAACGTGGCCCTGCCGCTGATGCTGCTGGGTCAGCTGGACGAGGCACGCGTACAAACCATGTTGACCGAGGTCGGCCTCGAAGGTTTGGGTGAGCGCCTGCCACAACAGCTCAGCGGTGGCCAGTTGCAGCGGGTGGCGATTGCCCGGGCGCTGGTGCACCGGCCGATGTTGCTGCTGGCCGACGAACCTACCGGCAACCTCGACCCACGCACCGCCGAGCGGGTGATGGACGCCCTGGTCAGCCAGACCCGCGCCCATGGCGCCGCGATGGTGCTGGTGACACACTCGGTGGCCGCTGCGGCGCGTGCCGACCGCAGGCTGCTGCTGACTGCCGACGGTTTGCTGGACCATGCTGATCCGGCTTGACTTTGCCGACCCGCACCGCCCACCCGGCGCACCCGACGCCGCAGGCACACCAGGCAGCAGCGCAGCATCGGGCACTTTGCGCGCCAGTTTCGAGGCACCGCTACACACACTGATCGCCCACACGCCCGAGCAGGTCAAACCTCTGCTAAACGCGGTGGACAACTTTGCCAAGCAAGGCCTGTGGTGTGTGGGGTATTTACGTTATGAAGCGGCCAGCGCCTTCGATGCGGCACTGCAAACCCACCCAGCAAACGGCCCGCTGGCTTGGTTTGGCGTGTTTGAACAGGCCCAAACCTGGCCAGAGACGCCAACGGTGGCCACTGCAGCCCGGTCACAAGATGCACCGCCTCCAGCGGCCCCAGGTGGCCCTGGTTCGCAAATTCAGCCCCAAGACCTGACGCCCACTTCTGTGACTTGGCAGAACCCACTGAGCCACGAGCAGTTCGATAACAACCTGGCCACCATCCACGAGGCGATTGGCGCCGGTGAGTATTACCAGGTGAACTACACGACCCCACTGCAAGGTGACTTTGTGGGCGACCCGCTGGTGCTGTTCGCACGCCTGCAACAAGCCCAACCCGGTGGTTACGCGGCGTTCATTGACACTGGCGCCGAGCAAATCCTGTCCGTTTCACCCGAGCTGTTTTTTGACTGGGACGGCCAGCACATCCTGACCCGGCCAATGAAAGGCACCGCCCCACGCGGCCAGACGCCGCAGGAGGATGCGGCCTTGGTGCAAGCGCTCACAGCGTCACCCAAGGAACGCGCCGAGAACGTGATGATTGTGGATTTGCTGCGCAACGACCTGTCGCGCATCGCCCTTCCCCACACGGTGCAGGTGCCGTCCCTGTTTGCCGTGCAGACCCTGCCCACGGTGCACCAGATGGTGTCGGACGTGACCGCTCAAACCCGCCCCAGTACGAGCTTGAGCGAAGTGTTTGGCGCGCTGTTTCCTTGCGGCTCGATCACCGGCGCACCCAAAGTGCGGGCCATGCAGGCCATCCACGACCTTGAACCCGAGGCTCGCGACGTCTACTGCGGTGCCATCGGTGTGGTGCGTCCCGGCGGCCACGCCACCTTCAACGTGGCGATCCGCACGGTGACGCTGTATGGCCAACAAGCCCGCTGCGGTATTGGCAGCGGCATCACCTTTGACGCCACCGCGCCCAACGAATGGCGTGAATGGCAACACAAACGCGGTTTTCTGGAGCGCGCCAGCGAAGCCTTTCAACTGCTGGAAACCCTGCGTCTGCAGGCCGGTGTGTTTCACCATTTAGGAGCACACTTGGCAAGATTGGCGAGGGCTGCAGCGCATTTTGGCTATCCTTATGACGAGGGGCGTGTGCGCGCTGCCTTGCAAACCCTGCTGGGCCCCAACACGCCTCATCAAGATGACAGCGTTGCCTGGCGGGTGCGCCTGCTGCTGGATGCCCAGGGAACACCGGTGGTTGAGAGGTTTAAGCTAAATCACACCCCAGCCCTCGTATCGCTTGGGCTAGCAGCTATTCCTTTTGAAGCAGCACAGAGTGAATTCACCCGCTTCAAAACCACCCGCCGCGCCCACTACGAGGCCTTGGCCCCCACCGACCCAGCCGCTTTTGACACCCTGCTCTACAACGAACGTGGTGAACTGACCGAATGCACCCGAGGTAACATCGCGGTGCTGCTGGACGGCCAGTGGCTCACCCCCGCACTGCACTGCGGCCTGCTGGATGGCGTGGGGCGGGCGCAGTATCTGGCGCAAGGCCGATTAAAAGAAGCCATCATCACCCTGGCCGACCTGCCGCGTGTGCAGCGCTGGGCATTTGTCAACAGCTTGCGCGGGTGGGTGGATGCGCAGCTGGTGGGCAGGGGCGACTGAGTGCATCCAACGGGCTGGCCGCGCCGCCCACCACCAACTTAAGCACATACGTGTCAATCAAGATGCTGGAAACAGCCAGAACCACCCCAACGCTGCCCAGATAAGGGGGCTTGGTAGCCAAGGCAACTGCACGGCCAGAACTCGATCCCACAACAGCAAGGTGCTCAGCGCCTGATTGAGGGTGGCCACCGACACGTTGCGCTGTGTAGTCAACATGGAGGAAAACTGCTGTACCTCCACCGCAACCATGTCACTCGGGTGATGAAAATCTCACCCAATACACGTCAGCCTCTTCTGTGCGCAGGCTATAGTCTTTGTGACGCAAGACCTCTCGCCATCAGTCCTGCAACCGGGTCGATTAGGGGAGTTTGGAGAATGGTTTTCATGAGAGGCACAACAACCTTTTTGTTTACACAGCCTTCGGCTTTTAGATCAGGGCTGCAAGCGACTGTTTGGCGATGGTAGAACACCCGTAAAAACTCGCTTACCCAGCTTTTTATGCCGTCTAGGGCGGGCTGCTCAGGATAAGCACTTGACTCCATCACGTTCTACATCAAAAGGACACCAATGAGTTCGACCGTGTTTTCACGATATTTTCAGGCGTTGTAACGTTCGTTCTCGGCCAGGTTTTTGTGAAACCGGTTATTGATCCTGTCCAAGACTTGAAGAAAACGATTAGGCAGATTTCCCACTGCCTTATTGAACGTGCAAACGTAATTGCAAATCCCGGCATTCCAACTTCCGCAGTGAAGCGTGAAAATTCGCAAGATCTGCGGTGCCTTTCATCTCAGCTGCAAGCCCATCTATATTTGGTTCCGCTGTATGGCATCATGGGGAAGGTTTTCATTCTTGCGTCAAAGCAAAGCATACGTGCCGCTTCCATTGCATTAATTGGTCTCTCGAACAGCATACATCAGCCATCCGAGCATATTTACAATGGAAGTGAAAAGCGTGTTGAGACCATATGCGACTCGCAATGAATCTTTCTAGCAGAGGGTGATCGGTTGCAAAAAAATTCTTGACGTTGAACCCATTACTTCAGTGAACCACCACACGCTGCACCTGTGGTTCTCTCAGTTTTGCGACGGTAACCCCTTAATTAAAATCTTATATCTTCTTCTTTAGCAAGACCCGTGAGTAACACAAAAAATATCCTCCTTTTGGTAGGCCGAGATGATTGGCAAAAAGATGAGGCTTTGAATTTAGTTTTACTCAATAAGTTAACAAAATACAATATCGAAATAATTTGGGAAGACCCTGCAGCCAAAGTCATTCATCATCTCAGAAAAATTGAGAACAAAATAGGCATTCATGAGAAAACAGTAAAACACCTGAATCTCCGGATAGTTCAGATAGTTTATGGATTATTAAACCCATCTTATCTTGCCTATCTCTATAAAAGAAGAAGCAAATCTGTGTTATCTCGTTGCCATTCATTAGCAAAAATGATTTGCAAACGTGGTATTGCGGCACAGACAATCATTCTTTCACGATCTTCTGGCGGGCGAGTTGCATCGTTAATTGCAGATGAATTGGGAATCAAACATATTGTTTGTTTAGGCTACCCTTTCAATCATCCAGATCACGGGGATGAACCCGAACGATATGCACACTTGGTACATTTAAAAACACCAATGCTCATTATTCAAGGGATTGATGATGCGTATGGCGGCTTAGAAATAAAATACAAGTATGCTTTTAGTGAAAACATAGAGCTCTCTTTTTTCAAATCCGATCATAACTTCGACATTTCCGATGCAATGGCTCACGAAATCGTCGAGTTGATTGAACGTGTCACGGGTTTGGGCCAAAAATAACAAAACTTGACGCTAGACGACATGACGTGCCCTCATTGAAGTAAAAGTTAACCCGCCTTGCAGACCGCACGCACTCTACAGGGATGACCCGGTGCCGGACAATGTATAAAAATGGCACGCTATCCCTGATGTTACCTGGGCTAGCAGCTATACATTCTGAATCTTCCAACAGCTACTTCGGACGCTTCAAAATCACGCGCTGCGGCAACACCGCCGTGCGGCGGTGTCTTCGTGCGTTCAGCCCGCGCCAATCTCCGACAACCCGTATTTCCTGATCTTGTCGTGCAAGGTGGTTTTGGCCAGGCCGAGGGCTTCGGCGCTGCGCGCCAGGCTGCCGTGGTGGCGACGCAGGGCGTCGGCGATCAGGGCGCGCTCAAAGGCGTTGACGGTCTCGGCCAGGGGGCGCACACGGTCATCCGCTTCGTTGCCAAAAGGCGGCGCGCCAGACTCGATGCCCAGCACACAGCGGTCGGCCACGTTGCGCAGTTCACGCACATTGCCGGGCCAGTGGTAGGCCATCAGCTGGCCGGTGCGTGCGGCGTCATCGGCTGGCACCGGCCGCCCATGGCGCGCTGCCGCCTGCAGCAAAAAGTGCTGAAACAACAGCGGGATGTCTTCACGCCGCTCGCGCAGCGGTGGCAAGGGCACGGTGGCGACACTGAGCCGGTAATACAGATCGGCGCGAAAACGGCCCTGCTCGGACAAGGCGCGCAGGTCTTCCTTGGTGGCGGCCACAATGCGGCAGTCAATCGGGATCGGGGTGTTGGAGCCCAGCCGCTCGAGCGTGCGTTCCTGCAGCACACGTAACAGCTTGATCTGCATCGGCACCGGCATGGTCTCGATTTCGTCGAGGAACAAAGTACCGCCATTGGCGTATTCGATCTTGCCGATGCGGCGTTTGCTGGCGCCGGTGTAGGCGCCTGCCTCGTGGCCAAAAATTTCGCTCTCAAACAGCGTCTCGGGCAAACCACCACAGTTGATCGCCACGAAGTTGCCTTTGCGCCGCGAGCTGGCCTCGTGCAGGCAGCGCGCGACCAGTTCCTTGCCGGTGCCGGTTTCGCCCTGGATCAGCACATCGGCGGCGCTGTCGGCCAAGCCGCTGATCAGTGTGCGCAGTTTGCGCATGCCGTCTGCGTTGCCAATCAGGCGCGCTTCGATCTGGTCGCGGCCATCCAGGCGGTTGCGCAGGTCGCGCACTTCCAGGGTAAGCTGGCGTTTCTCCAACGCACGGCGCACCACCTCGACCAGGTATTCCGGCGAAAACGGCTTCTGGATGAAATCGTGCGCACCGTCTTTCATGGCCTGGACCGCCATCGAGATGTCGCCATGGCCGGTGATCAACACCACCGGCAGCTGTGGGTCCACCGCCAGCACTTCGCGCAAAAAAGTCATGCCGTCCATACGCGGCAGGCGGATGTCGCTGACGATGACACCGCGAAAATCCTTGCCCAACAAGGGCCTAGCCGCCTCGGCGCTGGCCACACTGTCGGTCAAGATGCCTTCAAGCTGCAGCGCCTCCTCACAACCCAGGCGCACATCCGGGTCGTCTTCGATGATCAGTACTTTGAGGGCGTCGGTCATGGTGCCGGTGTGGCTAGGGGGATATCCAGGGTGAAGACGGCGCCGCCGTCAGGATGGTTGGCGCCGCTGAGCGTACCACCGAAGTCGCTCACGATACCGGCCGAAATCACCAGCCCCAGGCCAAGGCCAACCCCGGCCTCTTTGGTGGTGAAGAAGGGTTCAAACAAACGCGCCAACACCTCCGCACTCAGGCCCACACCGTGGTCCCGCACGGTCAGGCGCAGCATGCTGCCCTGGGTGGTGCCATGGATCTCCAGACCAGGACGGGTGTGACCAACCATGGCGTCGAGTGCATTGCTGAGCAGGTTGACGATGACCTGCTCCAGCCGGTTGGCGTCACACAACGCGAACAGTGCTGCATCAGGGAAATCCATCTTGACCTCGGCGCCGCTGCTGCGCAGGCGCTGGTCCAGGATGGCCACCGCATGGGTGACCACCTGGCAGATGTCGACCGGCCGGGCTTGCCCGCTGGACTTGTGGGCAAAGGCCTTGAGTTGCCCGGTGATCAAGCCCATGCGGTCCACCAGCTGGGCGATGCGCTCCAGGTTGGAGCGTGCGGTGCTGTCGTCACCCCGTTCCAGAAAACGCACCGCATTGCCTGAGAGTGTGCGCAGCGCCGCCAGCGGCTGGTTGAGTTCATGCGCGATGCCCGCCGAGAGCTGACCGATGACCGCCAGTTTGCCGGCCTGGATCAACTCGTCCTGCGCAGCGCGTAATGTGCGCTCAGCGCGCACCCGCTCCACCACTTCGTCTTGGAGTTGCTGGTTGGCACAAGACAGATCTGCGGTGCGTTCCTCGACCTTGCGTTCGAGCTCATCGTGGGCCTTTTGCAAGGCTTCGCGGGCGGCCAGGCGGTCGCGCAGGTGCCGGCGACGCTGGTAGACCATTGAGGCCAGAATCCACAGCAGAATCGTTGTGACACCCGCCACACTGGCGCGGATGAAGCTCATCTCGTTGACCGGTTTGACGTGGGAGAACACCGTGAGTGTCCAGGGTGTGCCGGGCATGGCCTGGGACTGTGCCAGAAAGTTGCCCGCCACCGGATAGGCCGAGACCATCTCCTGCGGCTGTTTGGCCAGCTGCACCAGGCGTGCACCCTGGCTCAGGTCGCCCATCTCCCTGACACCGAGTGGTTGCAGGGCGCGGCGGTTGTACTGCTGGGTGCGGTCAAAACTTTTGCGGGTACCCTCGTCCAGGGGCCGCAGTGTGGTGAACTTCCAGTCGGGCACCGAGCTCAGGATGACCACCCCGTTTTCATCAGCCACCAGCACCGGCGCCTCCACCGTGGACCACGACTGCTCCAACTGGTCCAGACCCACCTTGACAATCGCCACACCGAGGGTGCGGCTGTCGTCACTCAAAGCTGAGGACAGGTAATAACCCGGTTCACTGCGGGTGGTGCCGATGCCAAAAAAGCGCCCACTGCCGGTGTCCATCGCTTCACGGAAGTACGGGCGAAAAGCGAGGTCTTCGCCCAGGTAACTGTCACTGCGTCGCCAGTTGCTGGTGGCACGTACCGTACCCTGGTCGTTGATCACGTAAATGGCCAAGGTGCCTGCGCGTTCATTGAGGCGCTCAAGGTAGACATTGGCTTGGGCGGTGCGGCGTGGGTCGTCTGCCTGGGTGAGTACATCCAGAACGTCGCGTTCCAAACCGAGGGTGGCCGGGAAATAGGCGTATTTGCCAATTTCGCGCTCCAGGCTGGCGGTGTACAGATCAAGCCGATGCCTGCCGGTGGTCTGCAACTCGGTCAAACCCATGCGCTGGCTGATCTGATAGGTCGTCAGCGATGTCGCGGCCACCAGCGCAGTCAGCACCAGCAACAGTAGGGAAAAGCGCAAGGGTTGACGGGTGAACATGGGCTGGGCAGGTGGCTTTCAAAAAACGTTGTCTATCCCATCAAAAAATGCGGCAGACCTCACAACAACAGCTGCAAGTATCTGCCAGATGCTGGTGATGCCAGCCCTGTTGTATGAACAGGGCGCCACCAAACTACACCACGTTGCCTTTGCGTGTCGGCACAGCACTGGTGGGCTGATCTTCCCACTTGGACATATCGAGCTCACCCTCGGTCTTCGCCACAATCGCGGTGCAGACCATGTCGCCACCCACATTCAGGCAGGTGCGGCCCATGTCGAGCAAAGCATCAATGCCCAGGATCATCGCGTAGGCAGCTGCCACGGCAGAACCTGCCTCGACCTTGATGCCAATCGACTCAAGCGCCATCAGCAACATGATGGCGCCAGCACCCGGCACACCGGCGCTACCGATGGCAGCCAGGGTGGCGGTGGTGACCACAACCATCTGCTGCTCAAACGTCAACGGGTGGCCGGTGGCATAACCGATGAACATGGCGCACACACCCACGTAGATCGCGGTGCCGTTCATGTTGATGGTGGCGCCCAGCGGCAGGGTGAAGGACGAGATGGTGCGTGGCACACCGAGCTTTTCTTCAGACACCCGCATGGTGACTGGCAAGGTGCCGTTCGAAGAACGGGTCACAAATGCGGTGATCAGCGCCTCGTTGGCACCCTTGAAGAACTTGATCACACCGAGCCGGTACACCGCCAGCAAACCGCCGTAACCAATGATCGTCAGCGCAACGAATGCCAGGTAAACCGTGACGGTCACGTAGAGCAGCGGGCCCAGTGCCTTGGCACCTTGTTGGGCAAACACCATGGCGATCAGGAAGAACACACCAATCGGTGCGTACTGCATGATGCCGCGAACAATTTTGTACATGGTCTCAGCCGCCGCGTTGACCAGGCCAAACAGCGAGTTCGCGCCCTTGGCTACAGCTGGATCTTCGGACTCCTTGGTAAAGGAAATCGCCAGACCAAACAACATGGCAAAAAAGATGATCGGCAACACATCCCCCTTGGCCAGCGACTCGGCCGGGTTGGTCGGGATGATATTGAGGAAGATGGTCGAGAGTGAAGGCGCCTCGGCAACCTTGCCCTTGACCGCTTCCACGCCAACAATCTCCATGCCCAGACCAGGTTGCAGCAGGTTGGCAAAGAACAGACCCACAGCCACGGAGGCTGCCGAGGTGGCCATGTAAAAAGCAATGATTTTGACCCCCACACGCCCGAGCCGCGACGGCTCAATGCTGGCAGCACCCGCAATCAGCGAGAAGAAGATCACCGGCACCACAATCATCTTGAGCAGACGGATGAAGATGTCGCCAAAAATCTTGGTGTTGTCGACAAACGCCTTGCTGTTGGCCGGGTCACCAAAACCCAGCAAAATACCCACGATACAGCCTGCGACCAGCCCGACCATGATCCGCGTGAGCAGATTGGTCTTGAAATACCAGTCAAGCATTCCTCTTTTTTGACTCATGTTGTCTTCCTCGGTTAAAAAATTGCAATCAATCTGAGCCTGCGAACTTGCGCTGCACTCGAACAGCCACGCGCGCAGGTGCGGCCGTCCGGGGCAAGCTCAGGCAGGGTTTACTTTTCGAATTTCGGGCTGATCAGGTTCTCGAACGAGAACACCTCATCCCAATGCGCCTGGGTCATGAGCTGGCGCTCTTTGACCACCACGTCGTGTAACGACTTGCCGGTTTGGTGGCATTCGCGGGCAATTTCGGCGCACTGCTTGTAACCCAGCGAGGGTTTGAGCACGGTGATGATGCCCAGCGAGTTCAGCACCAGATCACGTGCGTGTTCCACATTGGCGGTGATGCCGTTGATGCAGTTGATGCGCAGGCTGTTGACCGCGTTTTCCATGGTCGCAATCGAGGTGAACAGCGCATAGGTGATCACCGGCTCCATCACATTGAGCTGCAACTGACCGGCCGAGGCCGCGAGTGTGACCGTGAGGTCCAGACCAATCACCAGAAAGCTGGTCTGGTTGACCACTTCCGGGATCACCGGGTTGACCTTGCCCGGCATGATCGAGCTGCCTGGCTGCATTTGCGGCAGGTTGATCTCGTTGAAACCACAACGCGGCCCCGAGGACAACAGACGGATGTCGTTGCAGATCTTGGTCAGCTTGGTGGAGGTGCGTTTGAGCACCCCCGAGAGCAACACATAGGCACCGGTGTCCGAGGTGGCCTCGACCAGATCACCACCCAGGATGAACTTGCAGTCGGTCAATTCGGACAGGTACTTGGTGGCCAGCTCGGGGTAACCCGGCGCGGCGGTGACCGTGGTGCCAATCGCGGTGGCGCCCAGGTTGATCTCGTGCAGGAACTGGCGGACTTCGGCAATACGCTCCACCTCCTCACCCAGAGTCGTGCCCCAACCGTGGAACTCCTGGCCCAGCGACATCGGCACCGCGTCCTGCAAATGGGTGCGGCCCATTTTCAGAACCCGCTCGAACTCCTTGGACTTGGCAAAAAAGGAACTCTGCAATTTGCGCAGCGCTTCCATGTAGCTCGACAAGCGCAGGATCAGCGCCAGACGGAACGCGGTCGGGTACACGTCGTTGGTCGATTGGCCAAAGTTGACGTGGTCGTTCGGATTCACGAACTGGTACTCACCCTTCTGGTGGCCCAGAGCTTCCAGCGCCACATTGGCGATCACCTCGTTGGCGTTCATGTTGGTGGAGGTGCCAGCCCCCCCCTGGATGAAGTCGGTGACAAACTGGTCACGCAACTCACCGGCAATCAACCGGTCACAGGCACCAATGATGGCGTTGGCGACTTGTGCGTCGATGCAACCCAGGTCCCGGTTGGCCATGGCTGCGGCCTTCTTGACGTAGCCAAACGCTTTCACAAAATACGGCTCGGTCGACATCGGGATGCCGGTGATGTGGAAGTTGTCCTTACCACGTTGTGTCTGCACACCGTAATAGGCGTCGTCCGGTATCTGTTTTTCGCCCAGAAAGTCTTTTTCGATTCGATAACTCGTGCTCATGGGGACTCCTGCAATCGGGTTGCGGCCAAAGGCCGTGCCGCAAGCCTGCGGCCTCTCTCTCACAGCATGGAGCGTACCAATCCACACAGATTGCAAGTCATTGATTCATAAAGATAAAATAGCATTTTTTGCAGCCATCATTCGGTTTTCCGAACAATTGACCAGCAAGCTGATCGGAAATCCGAACAAAACAAAACCCTGTCGGGCAGCACTTGGCCAAGCGCTGCCCGAGAATGGCGCCTGATGTTTGCTCTGCTCACCACCTTCTCCTGGCAGGAATTGCGCCAGCACCCCTGGCGCAATGCAGCTGCCGTGCTGGCGGTGACGCTGGGTGTGGCGCTGGCGTTTTCTGTGCACCTGATCAACAACTCGGCGCTCGACGAGTTTGCCCAGGCAGCCCGCGCGGTAGGTGGCCAGAGTGACCTGGAAGTGTCTGGCGTACAAGGTAACTTTGACCAGGCTGTCTACAAAAAGATAGCACAAACCCCAGGCGTGACAACGGCCTCACCGATTCTGGAGATCAACAGTTATGTGTTGACGCCACAGGGCAAACGCGCGTTGCGGGTGGTGGGGGTGGACGCCTTGAGTGTGTTTGCCACCTCACCGGACCTGGTGCCCTTGCCCAAAGCTGCGCCGGTGGACCGCTGGGTGCTGTTTGCGCCGGGGCAGATGTTTTTGAACGCGGCGGCCAAACGCCTTCTCTGGCCCACAGGCGCCGGGCCTGCAAGCTCAAGCAGCGGCCTCCAGGTACAAAGTGGCATGACCTGGGTGGATGCCCAGGTGGCTGGCAGCGTGCGCGCCACGGGCCCAGCACTGGCGGTGATGGACATCGGCGCCGCGCAGGACCTGTTTGACAAACCCAAGCAGCTCACCCGCATCGACCTGCGGCTGGACAAAGGTGTGGACCGTGATGCTTTGGCCCGCCAGTTACAGGCGGCCCCCGACTGGCCCGCTGATGTGCGGGTGGCGCAGCCCCAAGAGGCCGAGTCCCAGATCAACAACCTGTCACGTGCCTACCGGGTCAACCTCACGGTGCTGGCGCTGATTGCGCTGTTCACCGGCGCGTTTCTGGTGTTTTCGGTGCTGTCGCTGAGTGTGGCCAAACGCGCGCAGCAATTTGCACTGCTGGGCGTGCTGGGCCTGTCCGGTCGTGACCGGCTCAAGCTGGTGTTGTGGGAGTCACTGGCGCTGGGCCTGGTGGGCAGCCTGGCCGGGCTGGCGCTGGGCACTGGGCTGGCGGCGCTGGCGCTGGGCCTGCTCGGTGGTGACCTGGGCAGCGGCTTTTTCTCGGGCGCCTCACCGAGCCTGCAGTTCAGCCCTGTGGCCGCTTTGGTCTATGGTGCTTTGGGTGTGGCAGCGGCGTTGGTGGGCGGCTGGTGGCCAGCACGGGTGGCACAACAACTGCCACCCGCCCAAACCCTCAAAGGCCTGGGCAACCTGGGTGTGGGGACCAAGTCGCACTGGATCAGTTTACTTTTGATAGCTTTTGGCGCTTTATTGACAAGGGCTCCACCCGTTTTTGGCATACCTTTGGCGGCCTATGTGTCGGTCGGGATGCTGCTGGTGGGTGGCATCACCGCCCTGCCGTGGTTGATTGGCCTGCTGCTGGGCTGGCTGGCACCCCGGCTGGCACGCCAGACCTTGCCACTGCTGGCGGTGGAACGCGCCCGGCGCCAGCGCGACACCGCGGCGGTGGCTGTCAGCGGTGTCGCGGCCTCGCTGAGCCTGGCGGTGGCGTTAACGGTGATGGTGGCGAGTTTTCGCGACTCGGTCACCCAGTGGCTGGACCGGTTGCTGCCCGCGGACCTGTATGTGCGCAGCGCGGTGGGCATGAGCGCCAGCGACACCGTGTTTTTTGACCCGGACTTTGTGCAAGCGGCGGCCCAGCTGCCGGGGGTGAGCAAGCTGCAACCACAACGCCTGTTGCCCCTGAGCCTCAGCCCCAGCCTGCCCGCAGTGGCGCTGCTGGCACGTGAGCTGGGTGACCCGACGCGCAGCCTGCCGCTTCTGGCGCCGCCGCTGCCGGTGCCACCCGGCCAGATTGGGGTCTACGTGAGTGAGGCGGTGGTCGATTTACATGGCGCCCAGGTCGGCCAGAGCTTGCCCGCGCTTTCCAAGGCTTTTAGGCCTCTATCCCTTATGGATCAAGGGGGTAGAGCTACATTTTTTGTGGCAGGTGTGTGGCGCGACTACGCCCGCCAGTCGGGATCGATCGCGATCGATCTGGCAGATTTTCGGCGCCTCACCAACGACCAGCGCGCCAACGACCTGGCGCTGTGGCTGGACCAGCCCGAGGACACGGCTCGGGTGCAGCAGGCCCTGCAGGCACTGGCCGGGCCGCAGGCAAACCAAGGTGCCGATGCCCAGCGTGGCACCGGTGGCCTGCTGGAGTTTGGCAGCTCGGCCCAGATCCGAGCCATCTCGCTCAAAATTTTTGACCGCAGTTTTGCGGTGACCTACTGGCTGCAGGCGGTGGCGATTGGCATTGGCCTGTTTGGGGTGGCGGCCAGTTTCAGCGCGCAGGTGTTGTCGCGGCGCAAAGAGTTTGGCCTGCTGGCCCACCTGGGGCTGACGCGCCGCCAGATCCTCAGTGTGGTGGCGCTCGAAGGCCTGGCCTGGACCACGCTGGGTGCCATCGCGGGCCTGGGCCTGGGCCTGGTGGTGGCGCTGGTGTTGGTGCTGGTGGTCAACCCGCAGAGTTTTCACTGGACCATGGACCTGATGCTGCCCTGGGCCAAGTTGCTGACGCTGTGCCTGTCGGTCGTGGCAGCAGGCACCCTGACCGCTTGGCTGGCAGCCCGCGCCGCTGCAGGCCAGGACGCGGTGTTGGCGGTGAAAGAGGATTGGTGAAACAACAGCGTCGATGACGGTGGTTTGGCCTGTGGCCAGGCCTCACGGCCAGGCCGTGCGTCCGTCGGAGGACCAAGCCGCATCAGGCTGCCAGTTGGCCAGCCAGTCGACCAGCGCCGGGCCGGGCATCGGGTGGGCAATGCCATACCCCTGCGCCAAATCACAGCCCAGCTGCAGCAAACGTGTGCCATGGGCCACGGTCTCGACGCCTTCGGCCAGCACCTCGCGCCCGAAGGCACGCGCCAGGCTGATCACGCCCCGCAAAATCGCCAGATCGTCGGCGTCGTCGAGCATGTTGCGCACAAAACTCTGGTCAATCTTGATGGTCTGCACCGGCAGGTGTTTCAGGTAACTCAGTGAGGAGTAGCCGGTGCCAAAGTCGTCCAGCGCAAAACCCACACCCAGTTGTGCGCAAGATCGAATCACCAAAGCGGTGCGCGCCAGGTCACGCAATGCACTGGTTTCGAGCACCTCCATTTGCAGCAAGGCCGGGTTGGCCCCCGGCACACTGGCCAACAATTCACCCAGACGCTGGACAAAATCATCCTGCTGCAGCTGTCTGGCAGCCACATTCACACTGACCTGCAGGTGCAGGCCCAGGTCTTGCCATTCCTGCATTTGCACCAACGCGGTGCGTATCACCCATTCACCCAGGTTCACCGCGAGCATGTGGTCATCGATCAGCGGCAAAAACTGGGCCGGTGCCAGCAGGCCCCGTGTCGGGTGTAACCAGCGCACCAACGCCTCGGCACCCAGCACCTGACCAGTGCGCATATTGACCTTGGGCTGGTAATACAGCACCAGCTCGTTGTGATCGATGGCGCGGGCAATCTCTTCCAGGCTCTCGTGCAGGCCGCGCACGCTGTGGTCGTGTACCGCGTCAAACGCGTGGTAGCGGTTTTTGCCGGTCAGCTTGGCCTGGTACATGGCCTGGTCTGCCTGGCGCAGCAGCTGGTCGGCATCCACCGCTTGTGCCTGCGGGTAAAAGGTCACGCCCAGGCTGGCTGACACGCTCAGCTGGGTGTCGGCAAACTGCACCGGCCGCGCCACGGCGGCCAGCAGCCGCTGCATGGTTTGGGAGCAGTCCTCTGCGTCCGAGAGGTCAGTCAACACCGCCACAAACTCATCCCCACCGAGCCGGGCCAGGGTGTCCCCCTCGCGCAGCACATGTTTCATGTTGTCGGCCACTGCCACCAGCAAGAAGTCGCCCGCTTCGTGGCCAAAGCTGTCGTTGACCAGTTTGAACCCATCGAGGTCCAGATACACCACCGCCAGCAGGCGATCACGCCGCTGCACCTGCGACATCGCCTGCTGCAGCCGGTCTGCCAGCAGGACACGATTGGGCAAATGGGTCAAAGGGTCAAAGTGAGCCAGGTTTTCCAGCTGCTGCTGGTGCGCCTTGATGTCGCTGAGGTCAAAAAACATGGCCACATGGTGCTGAATTTGGCCCTGCGGGTCGCGCACAGCGGTGATGGTCAGCATCTCGGCATAGTCCTCACCACTCTTGCGCCGGTTCCAGATTTCGCCATGCCAGTACCCCTGGTGCGCCAGATCCGCATACATGCTGCGGTAGAACTCGGCGCTGTGGCGCCCCGAGGACAGCAGCCTCGGGTTCTTGCCCAGCACCTCGGTTCGGCTGTAGCCGGTGATGGTGGTGAAGGCCGCGTTGACGTTGATGATGTCACCGGTCGGATCGGTGATCAGGATGCCCTCACGGGCATGCTCGAACACGCTGGCATCGAGCATCAGCTGGGCCTCCAGGCGTTTTTGTTCACTGATGTCTTCGTAGATGCCCAGCACACCAAAAATCTCACCATCCGGGTCACGCAGCGGCACCTTGGAGATGCGGTTCCAGCGCAACTTGCCACGGCGGTTGACAAAACGGTCTTCATAAAACAGCTTCGGAACCCCCGAGGCCATCACCACCAGATCGTCGTCACGGTAACGCTGCGCACGCTCGGGCTCGGCCACATCAAAATCGCCCTTGCCGACCAGGGCTCGGGCATGCGAGCGGCCACAGTCTTTGGCAAACACACTGTTGCAGCCCAGGAAACGCAGGTCACGGCCTTTCCAGAAGATACCGATCGGCACGTTGTCAATGACCGTCATCAGCAACTCGCGCGACTGTTCGGTAGCCCGCTCAGAGGCCTGGCGGTTGGCCACCTCGGTGCGCAGGCGGCGCTGCGCCAAGGCCAGCCGAACCCCCAGCAGCCCCACCAGCATCAGCGCCACCATCGACACAATGAACGGCGTGCGGTAGCGTGAGACCACGTCGCGCCAGGTGAAGGCCGGCATCAGATCAAAGGGTGGCAGGCGCAAGGCCCGCAAGGTGTCAGCCACCTGTGCGTAATCAGCTGGCACCGAAAACCCGCGTATGCCCATGGCACGGGCCTCGGCTGAGTCACCGTCGATGGAAAACAGCGCGGCTGTGACACGCCGCGCCAAGCGCTCATCCACATGCCCCAGGTAAGACAAAGGCCACTCCGGGTAGAGGGTCGTCGATGATGGCACCGGAAACGTATCGAGCTTTTGGGTGTGGATCACCCGCACCTGACCGGGTTTGAGCTTGCCCTCGCGCTGCAGGGCTTCGAGCACACCGGTGCGCACAAAGCCGACATCGGCTTTTTTGTTCAGCACCGCCTCCATCACCCGGTCATGCGGCTGGCCCGTGAGCAACAAGTTGCCGTCTGCCTGTGGATTGACCCCGGCCTGCAGCAGCTCCAGCACCTGCATCTGGTACCCGCCGAGTGACTCCACATCCACAGCGGCAATGGTCTTGCCTTGGAGTTCTGACAAGGTGGCCACCGGTGGGGCATCGGCCCGGGTAAAGATCACACCGCCGTAATTGGCCACTTCCTGCCCACTCTCATCCACCAGCAGCGTGGCCAGCGGCGCCTTCAGACCGGCACGGCGCGCCAGCAGCACATACTGGCCCGGATTGGTCAGCACAAAATCGACCTGCCGGTTGACCACGGCCTGCTGCAGCTCGGCCGGGTCATAGACCAAGACCTCAAAGTCGTACTCAGGAACCGCCGCCTCGAGCACCTTGGCCAAGGGTTGCCATTGCATCAAGGCCTGGGGTTTGGGTCGGTAGGCGCGCACCCCAATCCGGACCGGTTCGGCCGCCAACACCGGCCAAGTCAACAACACGCCAGACAGCATCAGCCAGAGCAACAACAAACCACGCCCCCACACCCGGGCTGTCGCACAAAAGCCGCAGGCGGCCACCCCCATCGACTCCCTGGCAGGGGCACTTGGGGGCCGAAGTGGCAAGAAAACAGGCAGCATGGTGTGTCAAATGTTAATTCATGAATACAAAACTCACTTCTTGGCACGAAGTATGCTGATCCCACCACACCTGTGTCCTAGGTAGAAACATCCGCCAGAAGGGCCTGACGCTGAACTTAAAATATTGTGTTCGCGATTTTTTAACCCGCCGTATTCCGGCACTGTCGTAAGAAAGTCACTGTATGAAGAAACTCCTGCTAGCTGCTGCCATCACCGCCATGTGCGCCACCGCCTTTGCGGCAGGCAAGGATCTCAAGGTCGCGATTGATGCCACCTACGAGCCCTTCACCTTCAAAACCGCCGATGGCAAACCCACCGGCTTTGACGTGGACATTGCCAACGCCCTGTGCGAAGAAATCAAGCGGACCTGCGTGTTTGTGGAACAACCCTGGGACGGCATGATCCCCGGCCTGCTGGCCAAAAAGTACGACGTGATCATCAGCTCGATGTCGATCACCGAAGAACGCCTCAAACAAGTTGACTTCACCGACAAGTACTACAACACCCCAAGCAAGATCGTCCTCAAGAAAGACATCAAGTTTGACGGCCCGGCCTCCCTCAAAGGCAAGAAGATTGGTGTGCTGAAGGCCTCCACCCAAGAAAAATACGCTTTGGGCGAACTCAAGACCGTGGGTGTTGAGGTGGTGTCGTATGACGCACAAGACCAGGTCTACCTGGACATCAAGGCCGGCCGTCTGGACGGCACCGTGGCTGACACCCTGGAAGTCACCGGTGGTTTCCTGACCAAGCCGGGCGGTGAAAACTACCAGTTCGTAGGCACTGAGCTGTTCATTCCCAAATACTTCGGCACCGGTGCCGGTGTGGCATTGCGCAAAGGCCAAGCCGAACTCAAAGGTCAGATCAGTGCTGCCATCAAGGCCATCCGCGCCAATGGCAAGTACAAGACCATCAACGACAAGTACTTCAAGTTCGACGTTTACGGCAAGTAAACCCTCATCAGCGGCGCCCTCCCTCACGCAATGCAGTCTTATTTCTGGGTCATCCTTCACGGCTCTCTGCTGACGGTGGGGGTTTCTTTGCTGGCGCTGCTGGTATCGGTGATTTTTGGTCTGGCCGGTGCTGCGGCCAAACTCTCGGGTAAGCCCCTCTTGGTGGGGCTTGCCACCCTCTACAGCACGATCATTCGTGGTATTCCTGATCTTGTGCTGATGTTGCTGGTGTTTTACGGCGGCACCATCGGCATCAATACCTTGCTGGAAAAACTCGGCTCCGAGGCCACAGTCGACATCGAGCCCTTCATGGCCGGGGTGTTGACCATTGGCTTCATCTACGGCGCCTACATGACAGAGACCTTCCGGGGCGCGATCCTGAGCATCCCCAAAGGCCAGATGGAAGCCGCCTGGGCCTTTGGCATGAGCCGCTTCCAGACCTTTTTGCGCATCACGCTGCCGCAGATGGTGCGTTATGCGCTGCCCGGCTTCACCAACAACTGGCTGGTGCTGATCAAGGCCACCGCCTTGGTGAGTCTGATTGGTCTGCAGGAAATGACCTACCTGGCCAAACAGGCCAGTGCCGCCACCCGCTCACCCTTCATCTTTTTCATGTTCACCGGGGCGCTGTTCCTGATCTACACCTCGGTGTCGCTGTTTGTCCTGAAAAAGGTCAATGCACGCTACAGCCTGGGCACCAAACGAGGCCAGTTGTAATGGAATGGGCTGTCATTTTTGAGCCAGACAACCTGGCCTTGTTTGGCAATGGCATTGTCATCACACTGTGGCTGCTGTTTGCCTCGCTGGCTGTGGGTGGGGTGCTGGCGCTGATGTTTGCGTTGATGCTGACTGGCCCCTGGGCGGCGTTGCGCTGGGTGGTCGGTGCCTACACCTTTGTGATTCGCGGCACACCGCTGCTGATCCAGGTCTATCTGATTTATTACGGCCTGGGCCAACTCGAGTGGATCCAGGCGCGCTGGGACGCGGTTTGGCCCTGGACCTATTTCAAAGAGCCGTTTTTCTGTGCGCTGCTGGCCTTCAGCCTGAACACGGCGGGGTACACCGCCGAGATGCTGGCCGGAGCGATTCGCGAAACCAGCGCGGGCGAGATCGAAGCCGCCCACGCCTACGGCATGAGCCGTGTCCAGACCATGTGGCGCGTGGTCTTGCCCAGCGCCCTGCGCCGCACCCTGCCCGCCTACAGCAACGAGGTGGTGATGATGTTGCATGCCACCAGCCTGGCCAGCGCGGTGCCCAATATGCTGGACGTCACCTCGGCGGCCAGCCGCATTTACGCCACCTACTATTTGCCGTTTGAGGCCTATCTGGCCGCCGCCGCGATTTACCTGACGGCCTCGTTCTGCCTGATCGGGTTTTTCCGCTTCAGCGAAGGTCGGCTGCTGGCCTATTTGGCGCCACGCAAACACTAACCTGGATGGATTGTTGTCATGCAGCGTATGGATCACCCCCTGTTGTCGCCCAGTCTGGGCAGCCACAAAACCCTGACCAGTTTTCACTTTGGCCAGCCCGGCTCGGGCCTCAAAATTTACATCCAGGCCAGCTTACACGCCGAAGAATTGCCCGGCATGTTGGTGGCTCACCATTTGCGCGCGGCGCTTGAGGCGGCTGACGCCCAGGGCTTACTCTGTGGTGAAGTGGTGTTGGTGCCGGTGTCCAACCCGATTGGCCTGGCCCAACGCCTGGACCACAAACCGATGGGGCGTTTTGAACTCGACACCTCGGAAAACTTCAACCGCCATTACCCCGATCTGGCCGAGGCAGTGGCGCCCGCCGTCATGAGCGCCTTGAGCGACGACGCGCAGGCCAATGTGGACCTGGTGCGCCAGGCCATGCGCGAGTACCTGCAGGCCTGGGCACCCGACACCGAGCTGCAAAGCCTGCGCCGCAGGCTGCTGCTGCTGTCACACGACGCAGACTATGTGCTGGACCTGCACTGCGACTGTGAAGGTGTGCTGCATTTCTACACCGAAGAACCGTGCTGGCCACAACTGGCGCCGTTGGCTCATTTTCTGAAAAGCCAAACCAGCTTGCTGGCACGCAATTCGGGCAACCGCCCGTTTGACGAATGCCTCTCCAGCGCCTGGTGGCAACTGGCCGACAAACTGCAGGCAGCCGGGTTTAACGCGCCGCTGCCCCAAGGCTGCTGCAGCACCACCGTGGAATTGCGCGGTGAACTGGACGTGAGCCATGCGCTGGCCCAACAGGATGCCCAAGCCATCACCAACTGGCTGCAACACGTTGGTGTCTGGGCCTGTGAGCGTGCGCCCGATGTCCCCGCACCCTTGTGTGAAGCCACGCCACTGGCCGGGTCTGAAACCCTGTATGCCCGCTCCCCTGGCGTGGTGGTGTTTGCCGCCGAACCTGGCCAGACCCTGGGCAAGGGTGACCTGGTGGCCGAGGTCATCAACCCGATCGAGGGCAGCGTCGAGCATGTCCGGGCGGGTGTCGATGGCCTGTTTTACGCCCGCATCCGCGACCGCTACATCACCACAGGTGGTGAACTGGGCAAAATTGCCGGCGCCCAGGCGTTTCGCACCGGTGCCCTGCTAGGGGCTTGACCGCACCGCCCCGACTACAAGAGCTTTTCCATGACCGCCACCACCACCCTCAAACTCCAGGTTGAAAACATCCACAAGCGCTTTGGCTCCAACGAGGTGCTCAAGGGGGTGTCGCTGACCGCCCATGCGGGCGATGTGATCAGCATCATTGGCAGCTCGGGCTCGGGCAAAAGCACCTTTCTGCGGTGTATCAACATGCTGGAAAAGCCCCACCAAGGCCGCATCAACGTGGCCGGTGAAGAGTTACACCTGAACCCCAGCGCCAACGGTGAGTTACACCCCGCCAACCCGAAACAGCTGGCGCGCCTGCGCACCAAGCTGGCCATGGTGTTCCAGCACTTCAACCTGTGGGCGCACATGACGGTGTTGCAAAACATCATCGAGGCGCCGGTGCATGTGCTGAAGGTGCCGCACGACCAGGCGGTGGAAACCGCCCGCAAGTACCTGGCCAAGGTCGGTCTGGAAGGCAAGGAAGACGCCTATCCCGCACACCTGAGTGGTGGCCAGCAGCAACGTGTGGCGATTGCCCGCGCGCTGGCGATGGAGCCTGAGGTGATGTTGTTTGACGAGCCCACCAGCGCACTTGACCCCGAACTGGTGTCCGAGGTGCTCAAGGTCATGAAAAACCTGGCTTTGGAAGGCCGCACCATGGTGGTGGTGACGCATGAAATGGGCTTTGCCCGCGAGGTCTCCAACCACCTGATCTTTTTGCACAAGGGCCTGATCGAAGAAGAAGGCAACCCGGCGCATGTGCTCTCCAACCCCAAGAGTGTGCGCCTGGCGCAGTTCCTCTCGGGCAGCCTCAAATAGGCATCAAAACAGGCCCTAGCCCTTAATCCATAAGGGTTAGTAGCTCACATTTTTGAGAACATCTATGAACTGGCTTCACAACGCCATCGCGCAGATCGAGGCCGACTACCAGCGCAGCGCCGACACCCACCTGATCGCCCTGCCGCTGCCCGGCTTTGCCAAACACGGCATCGACCTGTACCTCAAAGACGAGTCCACCCACCCCACCGGCAGTCTGAAACACCGGCTGGCACGTTCGCTGTTTTTGTACGGCCTGTGCAATGGCTGGATCCACGAGGGCTCCACCGTGGTCGAATCCTCCAGCGGCTCCACCGCCGTGAGTGAGGCCTACTTTGCCCGGCTGCTGGGCCTGCCGTTTATTGCGGTCATGCCACGCGGCACCTCGTGTGAAAAGATTGCCCAGATCGAGTTTTACGGTGGCCGCTGCCACCTGGTGGACAGCGCCAGCGCCGTCTACGACGAAGCGCGCGAACTGGCTCGTAACACCGGTGGCCACTACATGGACCAGTTCACCTATGCCGAACGCGCCACCGACTGGCGTTCCAGCAACAATATCGCGCAAAGCATGTTCAGCCAGATGGCGCGTGAACGTTTCCCGGTGCCGCGCTGGATTGTGGTGGGCGCCGGCACTGGCGGCACCAGCGCCACCATAGGCCGTTTTGTGCGTTACCAGCGCCACAACACCCAGCTGTGTGTGGCTGACCCGGTCGGCTCGGTGTTTGGTGAGTACCACCGCACCGGTGACGCCAGCGTCACCGGCCCGGGCTCGCACATCGAAGGCATTGGCCGACCACGGGTCGAGCCCAGCTTCATCCGCACCCTGGTCGACCGCATGATCGAGGTGGCCGATGTCGATTCGGTGGCGGCCATGCAATTGCTCTCCGGTTTGCTCGGCCGCAAAGTCGGCCCCTCCACCGGCACCAACCTGGTCGGTATGCTGCAACTGGCCAGCGAGATGCGTGAACAAGGCCAGCAAGGCTCGATCCTGTCGCTGTTGTGTGACGCGGGTGAACGTTACCTGGGATCGTATTTTGATCCGGCGTGGGTCTCCAAAAACATCGGGGATTGCAGCACGGCGTTGGCACAACTCAGGACGCAGTTGAACTGAAACTAGTGATCGGGAGTACATCATGAGACTCGTTGTTTTGGGCAAACACTTCCTGGGTGTCTTGGCGTTGACACTGCTCCCCGTCCTCACACAGGCCCAAAGCTTGATCACCGTTCCACGTTATGACGACGCAGACGAATATCTGCCAGAAGCCGAGAAAAAAAATGTAGACGGGGTGCGCTTGTTCCTGAAACAGCAGCCAGGCGAAGAGACCTGGACGGCGATTTCCGAACGCAGGGTAAGTGTGAAAGTGATTGCGCACATTCCTGAAGCGGCAAAAGCCGGTGTCATTGTTTTCCCAGGTGGCTCCGGCCAGTTGTCGATGACTGCTGATGACAGACTTGATCGCTCATTCAATTTCAGTGGACGGTCAAGGAGCTATTACTGGCCCCTTGGACTGGCAACTTTTTTGGTGGATGCGCCATCAGACCATCTGGACAAGACAGGGATGACAGCAAAGTTTCGGGCCAGCCCGGAATTCACCACCGATATGCGTGCCGTCATTTCCATGATCCGTCAAAAATTTGACAAACCACTGCACGCAGTCGGCCACTCCAACGGTGCCATTGCAGTGGCTACGGTTGCGGCTATGCAAGACCTACCGATTTCTAGCTACACGCTGATGGGCCCCAACTACGGCAGCACAGACACAGTGGCCAATACAAGCTATACAAAGCCCGTTTTCATCGTCGAGAACACAGAGGACACCTGCAAATTAAGCAGTGCCTCTGGTATTGATGCATTATCCAAATCCATCAACGCGCCAAGCATGAAAGTCAGCTGGATCAATGGTGGCAAGAATATTCTCGGCGGCCCGTGTGGACCATTCAGCAGGCACTCCTTCATTGGCGTTGAAGATCTAGCGATTCAGGCTGTCGCAGCATCGTTGCCTTGAAACAAGACTTTTGAAGGTGTTCCAGCGGCTTGGTCGATTGGGGACGATAAACAACGGATTTCATGGGGTAAGCCAATAAACATCCGTTTGGTCAATTCATTTTGTCGTCTAGCTGGAGTTGATCAAAATAGAGACGTTGGCACAGACGTCGCCCCACCATCCACACAAGGACAGACCGATGATCAAGCAGGTTGGCCCCACCACCATCAACGAGCACCATCTCGCCTCCTGCCACTGCGGTGCGGTGGTGTTGCGCCTGCATCTGCCGGATGGCATTGTGGATCCGCGTCGTTGTGACTGTTCGATCTGCCGCCGAAAAGGCGCCATCGTGGCGTCTGTGCCCTTGTCAGGCATCGAGGTGGTTCAAGGCCACGACAAGCTGCGTTTGTACGAGTTCAACACCAAAACAGCCAAACACTATTTTTGCTCTGTGTGCGGGATCTACACCCACCACCAGCGCCGATCCAATCCCAACGAGTACGGTTACAACGTGGGTTGTCTGGACGGTGTCAATCCGTTTGATATCCAAGACGTGCCCACCAACGATGGGGTGAATCACCCCGCTGATCGGCTGCGCTAGCAGTTGTGTTGAGAGAAGTCGACACTCAGCTCAAGCTTCATCGGTCCACAGGCGTTTGTCCCACAAGGAACCCTCCATGAGTATCTCGAAAGCATTTGCCGTTTTCCTAAAAGAAGCGCCAGCCCAAGCACAAGCCTGGATGCAGATGGCACAGGCCCTGGATCAGGCCAGTGCTTTGGACAAAAAGACCGAGGAATTGGCCTACATTGCGGTCCTTGCTGCCACCGGCAACACCTCTGGTGTGCCATTTCATGTGCTCTCGGCCAAATCACAGGGGGCGTCACGGCAAGAAGTTCTGAGCGCGGTGCTGCTCGGCCTGCCCGCCGCCGGTGCCACGGTCATTGGGGCCTTGCCTGTTGCCTTGGAGGCCTACGATGGGCAAGATCAATAAGCTGTGGCATGAGCAACACGCCATGCCCAAAAACCCCAGTCTGCAACAACGTATCGACTGGCATCTGGTGCATCACAGGGCCTGCAACTGCCGCCCGATCCCGGCCGGTATTCTCAAAGCCCTTCAAGACCGGGCGCCGAAACCCGGCGCTTGAGACATCCTCTTGCACACCCCGACCTTCACCCCCCTGACCCGCCGCCAGTGGCTGGCGGCGACGCTGATTGCCCCGCTGTGGCATAACCAGGCGCAGGCGCAAAGCAACGACCCCACCGCCGCGCCAGCAGTGCTGGTCAAACGCCTGCTGCAGTTCCCACGTGATCTGGGCAGCCACCCGGACACGGCCACCGAATGGTGGTATGTCACCGGTGAGTTGCAGGCGCAGGGCCGCTTGTTTGGTTTTCAGCTGACCTTTTTCCGCTCTCGGGTGCCCAGTACACAGGCCATGCGCTCCGGCTTTGCGGCCAAACAGCTTCACTTTGCCCATGCGGCGGTCACCGATGTGACGGGCCAGCGCCTGTTGCACGACCAGCGGATTGCCCGCAGTTCGGGTAACGCACAAGTCGACTTGGCCCAGGCCAGTGACACCGATACCGATGTCAGCCTGCGTGACTGGTCGCTGCAGCGGCGTAGCAGCAGCTACCTGGCGCGTGCCAATGGCGCAGGTTTTGCCTTTGAGCTGAACCTGCAGGAAACCCAGCCGCTGCTGCTGCAAGGTGATGCAGGCCTGTCGCGCAAAGGACCCGAGGCGAGCCAGGCAAGCTTTTATTACAGCCTGCCGCAGCTTCGTGTGAGTGGCCAGTTGACACTGGACGGTCAGCGCCAGGCGGTGACCGGGCGCGCCTGGCTGGACCATGAGTGGAGCCAGTCCATCATGGCGCCGCAGGCGGTGGGCTGGGACTGGATCGGCATGAACCTCAACGATGGCAGCGCACTCACCGCCTTTCGCTTGCGCAACAAAACGGGTGGCACGGTCTGGGCCGGTGGCTCCTGGCGCGCCAAGGATGCCTTGGTGCCGGTGGTCTTTGGGCACGATCAGGTGAGTTTTGAACCCATACGCCGCTGGACCAGCCCGGCCAGTGCCACAAGCTACCCGGTGGAATGGCGAGTGACCGTGCCCGATGCCTCATCCACCCCCAGACGCTACACCGTGCGCGCCTTGGTCGACAACCAGGAACTCGACAGCAGCCGCTCCACCGGCGCGATCTACTGGGAAGGACTGAGCGACTTGCTCGATGAGCAGGGCAAGCCGCTGGGTCGGGGATATCTGGAGATGACAGGCTACGCCAAACCTCTCAGCCTGTGAGTCAATTGCTCTAGTTTTTGAAGCTATCCACCCATATACTACATGGGCTAGAGCCTATTTCCAGCGCAATTCAAAACGGCACACATCGTCGCCCTTGGCTTCACATTCGGTCTCTTCGACTTGGGTGTTGGGGTGCACCAGCACCTGAAACAGGCGCTCAAAGGTGGCGGAATAGAAGTCGCACACCGGCACATCGGTGCGCACATCGCGGCACAGTGGGTTGTTGCGAATCGTCAGCACCACCGTCTGTCCCACCTCGTAGCTGAACTGGCCACTGCCCGCAAAGGTCCAGCTGTGGCCGCCGATGGTTTTCAGCAGCAGACGCGCCGAGGCCGCAGCAGGTAGCGCCTTGAACACCACTTGCGCGGCCTTGGGGATGCGGTTGGCCAGCAGGTAGTCGGCGGTTTTGAGGCCAGCCTTCCAGGTGATGTCGGCACAGGTGGGCTGCCCCAACTGCTCACGCAAGACCTGGTGCAAGCGCCACACCTCGGTCTCGTTGACCATTTTTTCGGGCAGCTGATCGAGATAGTGCCCCAGCCGGGCCTGCACAAACAGACCAGCCGTGACATCCTGCCCGAAGCTCTCGCGCAGGGTCTCCAACACACGAATGATGGCGTTGGGCCCAATGCGGCCCGCCACGCCGTCGGCTGCACCCATCAAGCTCTGGCCATTTCTTCTTCGGTCATTTGCTCTTTACCACCACCACAGGCCGATACAGGCATTGCAGCGGCTGCGGCGGCTTGTGCGGCAATGGCTTCTGCAGCGATGTCCTCGCCCTTCTTGCGGCGCATCTCGATCTTGGGACCGTGCATGGTGATCCAGCCTTCGTCGGCCTTGGCCACCAGAGCGGCATCGGGGCGTTCGTGGCGCACACCCTGGTCGAACTTGAAGTCGACCTTTTTCTTGCTCTGCGGGCCCCAGTAACCGACCCGGCCCAGGTCGTAGAACTTGCGCTCAAAACCACTCTTCAAGAAGGCCTTCAAACAGCCCATCAGGTACTTGCGGCGCACCGGGTCGCGCGTCCAGGGGTACTGGAAGAAGGTCTTGTTCATGAAGAACCGGCGGTAGTTGTTCATCACCCGGTCCAGCAGCTCACCACGGTCCATGGCGGTGGGTTTCATGATCGGGGTGACAAAGTTGTACTTCTCGTAGTCGAACACCTCGACCTTGTCGCCCAGTTCCTGGAACAGGTCGGAGAACGGCCACGGGGTGTACATCGCCCAGTTGGCCATGTCGGGGTTCCAGTCGCGCGTCATGCGATAGGTTTCCTCGATGGTCTCGGCGGTTTCGTTTTCCAGACCGACGATGAACTGCGCTTCGGTCACGATGCCGGCTTCACGCAGCAGGCGGATCGCCTTCTTGTTCTGCTCAATCGTGGTCTCTTTGTTGAACAAATCGAGCTTGAGCTGGGCCGCCGCTTCGGTACCGAGCGACACGTGGATCAGGCCAGCCTTGCGGTACAACGGCAGCAGTTTTTCGTCACGCAGGATGTCGGTCACGCGGGTGTTGATACCCCACAGCACCGGTAACTTGCGCTCAACCAGCTCTTCACAGAACTGGATGAACTTCTTGCGGTGGATGGTGGGCTCTTCGTCGGCCAGGATGAAGAAGCCGACCTTGTGGTTCTTGACCAGGTCTTCGATCTCGTCGACCACCTTTTTCGGGTCACGGATGCGGTAGTCGCGCCAGAACTTCCACTGGCTGCAGAAACTGCAGGTGAACGGGCAGCCGCGCGCAAAGTTGGGGATCGCCACCCGCACATTCATCGGGGTGTAGATGTATTTGCTCCAGTCCAGGATGCCCCAGTCTGGTGTGATGGTGTCCAGGTCGGCAATCGGTGGCTCGGCCGGGGTGGCCACAATCTTGCCCTCGTCGTTGCGGTAGGCAATGCCTTTGACAGCGTCGCGGTTTTGCATGAAGTCACCGGCGTCCACCGCTTTCACCAGGTTCAGGAACACCTGTTCACCCTCACCACGCACAATCGCATCAATCCAGGGCGACTCACCGAGCACCTGCGAGAACATGAAGGTGGCGTGGATACCACCCAGCACGGTCACGATGTTCGGATTGACCTCCTTCACCACCTGCAACAGGCGCTGCGCCTTGTAGATCGACGGGGTGATGGCCGTGCAGCCAACGATGTCAGGCTTGATCTCGGCAAACTTCTGGCGCATGGCGTCTTCACTCAGGTCCAGCGTCATGGCATCAACAAACACCACATCGGTATAACCGCCTGCCTTGAGGTAACCAGTCAGGTAAGCCACCCATGCTGGAGGCCACGTGCCGGCAATTTCAGCACCACCCGAGTGGTAATTGGGGTGAACGAGCATTACGCGCATAACTTTTCCAGTAAGTTGTAGGACCAGGCTACTGTGCCTAGGCTGCTGTTTTGTGACATTGATGAATGTCAACTTTTGTTGACATTCTGCGGCATTTTGACGTGCATCAACAGTTTGAGCAAGAGGTACTGTCCGGGGCAGATGACACCCCGATGGACAGCGCGATCGTCAGCGGACTTGGGCGCTGGCCACGTCCCAGCCGAACTTCACATCGCCACCCAAGCCGCCTTTGCCATCCTGGGGTTTGTAGGCAAATTCGATGTCGCGGTAGGTCAGCGTGACAGCTTCGATGATCTCGCCACCGTCCGCGCAGGATGGCTGGACGCTGGTGACATGCACCTCTTTCAGGCTCACTTGCAGGAAATCCTTTTGGCCTTCACCCGCCTTGCGGGACGTCAGCACCACCGTCTTGAAGAGTTTGCCCGCCGCACAGTGTTTGGCCAGCAGGGGTGATGCCTTGTCATAGAGATGCACAAAGCTCAAGGGCTCCGCCACCGTTTTGCCCTTGCCGGTGCTGGTGCCGCCGACCTGCCCGGCGGTGGCAATGCCCCAGCTCCAGGACAAGACGTCAACCGCCCCCTTGTGGTCCTTGTTGCTTGACTCACCCTCGACACCGTCAAACTTGATAAAACAATCGATGGCCATCGTGTGCTCCTTGGTCAGTGAAAAAACCGGTGATGCAAGTGGGGTTTGGCGGGTATGAGGTGGAGCCAAGCAGCTTGGTCCATTTGCCGCTCCCTTTTTTTTGGCACGAGTATAGGAAGCAGCTTGGAGAAGCGTCAACGCCATCACGCCCAGCGGAGCTAGCGACCCGACCTACCCCCCTGAAGGACGAGGTGAAGTTGCTAGACTTCCCCCCCAATGACCGACCACACCCTGCCACACACCCCCATGATGACCCAGTACCTGGGCCTCAAAGCGGATCACCCCCACACCCTGCTGTTCTACCGCATGGGCGACTTTTACGAGCTGTTTTATGCCGATGCCGAAAAAGCCGCGCGCCTGCTCAACATCACCCTGACGCAGCGTGGCCAGAGCGCAGGGCAGCCGGTGGTGATGGCCGGGGTGCCATTCCACTCGGTCGAGACCTATCTGGCGCGGCTGATCAAGCTCGGTGAGTCGGTGGCGATTTGTGAACAGGTCGGCGACCCGGCCACAGCCAAAGGCCCGGTCGAGCGCAAGGTGGTGCGGGTGGTCACGCCCGGCACCCTGACCGATCTGGAATTGCTCAACGACAAGACCGAGGCGCTGCTGCTCTCGGTGCACCAAGGCCCGCGCAACAGCTGCGGCCTGGCCTGGCTCAGCGTGACCCAGGGGGTGGTGCATCTGGCCGAATGTGCGCTGGACGACTTGGCCAACTGGGTATTGCGCGTGGGTCCGGGTGAGCTGATCTTCAGCGCCGGGGCCACACCAGCGTTTGAGGCGCGGCTGCGCGCGATTCCAGTCACCACACCGCTGTCGATCTCCGTGCGGCCAGACTGGCAGTTTGACACCGGCCTGGGCCAACGCACCCTCACCCAACACCTCAACACCGCCAGCCTGGCGCCCTGGCACGCGCAAGAACTGGTGCTGGCCCAGGCGGCGGCAGCCGCGCTGCTGAGTTACACCGAACACACCCAAGGCCGGGCACTCACGCACATCCATAGCGTGCAGGTGCAGCGCGAGGGCGATCTGATCGACCTGCCGCCCACCACCCGGCGCAACCTGGAGCTGGTGCAGACGCTGCGCGGTGAAGATTCACCTACGCTGTTCTCCTTGCTCGACACCTGCCAGACCGGCATGGGCAGCCGCCTGCTCAAAAGCTGGCTGCTCTCACCCCGGCGCGACCGCAGCGAAGCGATACAACGCCACCGCGCGATTGAGGCGCTGCGCAGCGGCCCCACGCTGTCAGCCGGTGCTGGCCCGTGGGACAAACTGCGCCAGCAGCTCAAGGGCAGCACCGATGTACAACGCATCACCGCACGCATCGCGCTGCGCCAGGTGCGTCCGCGTGAGCTGGTGGGCTTGCAAGTCACGCTCCAAAAAACAGAGCTACTGGCCCCCGTGATACAAGGGCTAGAGGCCTACTTGACGCAAATTTCTCAGAACCTGCTGCCGCCCGTCGGTTGCGCCGAGTTGTTGCGCGCCGCGATCGACGCCGAGCCCGCCGCGCTGGTGCGCGACGGCGGTGTGATCGCCAGCGGCTTTGATGCCGAACTCGACGAGTTGCGCGCCATCCAGACCAATTGCGACGGCTTTTTGCTGGACCTGGAAACCCGCGAACGGGCCCGCACCGGCATCAGCAACCTGCGGGTGCAGTTCAACAAGGTGCACGGCTTTTTCATCGAGGTGACGCAAGGCCAGGCCAGCAAGGTGCCCGACGACTACCGTCGCCGCCAGACCCTGAAAAACGCCGAGCGTTTCATCACGCCCGAACTCAAAGCCTTTGAAGACAAGGCCCTGAGTGCGCAAGAGCGTGCCCTGGCGCGGGAAAAATGGCTCTACGAGCAGCTGCTGGACCAGTTGCAAGCCTATGTCCCCGCCCTCACCCGGCTAGCCGACGCGCTGGCCACACTCGACGCCCTGTGCGCCCTGGCCGAGCGCAGCCTCACCCTGGACTGGTGTGCGCCGCAGTTTGTCAAAGAGCCGTGTATCGACATCGACGCCGGTCGTCACCCGGTGGTGCAGGCGCGCCTGGCTGAACTGAGCTCAGGTGCATTCATCGCCAACGACACCCGCCTGAGTGTCAAACAGCGCATGCAAATCATCACCGGCCCCAACATGGGCGGTAAATCGACCTACATGCGCCAGATTGCGGTGATTGTGCTGCTGGCCAGCATGGGCAGTTATGTGCCTGCCAGCGCCTGCCGACTGGGGCCGATCGACGCCATCCACACCCGCATCGGCGCGGCCGACGACTTGGCCAACGCCCAGTCCACCTTCATGCTGGAGATGTTGGAAGCCGCACAAATCTTGAACGCCGCCACACCCAACTCCCTGGTGCTGATGGACGAGATTGGCCGCGGCACCAGCACCTTTGACGGCCTGGCGCTGGCATCAGCCATTGCCACCCAGTTACACGACAAAACCCAGGCTTACACCCTGTTTGCCACCCACTACTTTGAGCTGACCGAGTTCCCGGCCAGCCACCATGCTGCGATCAACGTGCATGTGAGCGCGGCCGAAAGTGGCCGCGACATCGTGTTCCTGCACGAGATCCAGCCGGGACCTGCCAGCAAGAGTTACGGTATCCAGGTGGCGCGCCTGGCGGGTATGCCCGCTGCGGTGGTCAACCACGCGCGCCACACGCTGGAAGCGCTGGAAGCCCAGGCCAGCCAGCACCAGGCCCAGGTCGATCTGTTTGCGGCACCTGCCGCTACAGAGGTCATAGCTGAAAGCCCAGTCGAAGCCTGGGCTAAAGCCCTCAATCCTGATGATTTGAGTCCGCGTGAGGCGCTGGAGGCGCTGTACCAGCTCAAGAAGCTGAGCGTCCAAGGATAAATTTGGTCCAAAGCGCCAGCCCCTGGTGAGGGGCGGGCCCACTTGCACAACACGCCCCAATAACCATACACACCCCGTTCGTATGGCGCGGGCCTGGCCCGCAAAATAGCCCCTTGCGGGAGAATCCTCAAGCGCGCCGACTGCATCCTTGGTCGAGATGCGGTTCTCACCATCGTCAAACCTCACCATGTTCAACCTCACCGCACTCGAACTGGCGCGAATCCAGTTCGGATTCACGATCACCTTCCACATCATCTTTCCCGCCATCACCATTGGCCTGGCGGCTTACCTCGCCGTGCTCGAAGCCTTGTGGCTGAAAAAACAGGACATGGTCTACAAAACCCTGTACCACTTCTGGTCCAAGATCTTCGCCGTGAACTTTGCGATGGGTGTGGTGTCTGGCCTGGTGATGGCCTACCAGTTTGGCACCAACTGGAGCCAATACTCCGAGTTTGCGGGCAGTGTCACCGGGCCGCTTTTGACTTATGAGGTGTTGACGGCGTTTTTTCTGGAAGCCGGTTTTCTGGGTGTGATGTTGTTCGGCTGGAACAAGGTGGGACCACGCCTGCACTTCTTTGCCACCGTGATGGTGGCGCTGGGCACTTTGGTCTCGGCGACCTGGATCCTGGCCTCCAACAGCTGGATGCAAACACCACAGGGGCACGAAATCATCAACGGTGTGGTGGTGCCGGTGGATTGGGTCGCCATCATCTTCAACCCGTCCTTTCCGTATCGGCTGGCCCACATGGTGGTGGCTGCATTCATCTCAACCGCCTTGCTGGTGGCTGCATCGGGTGCCTGGCACCTGCTCAAGGGCAATCACAAGCCGGAAATCAAGAAGATGTTCTCCATGGCCTTGTGGATGTTGCTGTTCGCGGCGCCGCTGCAAGTCTTTGTGGGTGATTTGCACGGCTTGAACACACTCAAACACCAGCCGGCCAAGATCGCGGCCATGGAAGGCCATTGGGAGAACACACCGGGTGAGGGTGTGCCGCTGGTGCTGTTCGGCTGGCCCGACATGGAGGCTGAAACCACCCGCTACAAGATCGAAATCCCGAACCTGGGTGGTTTGATCTTGACTCATGATTGGCACGGCCAGTACCCGGGTTTGAAAGAGTTCCCCCGGGAAGACCGCCCCAATGCCACCGTGGTGTTCTGGACCTTTCGTGTGATGGTGGGGCTGGGTATGTTGATGATTGTGCTGGCGTTGTGGGGAGCCTGGTCACATTGGCGCCAACGTGCCTATGAGTCGCCTGCGCTGTGGCGCTTTGCGCTGCTGATGGGGCCGTCCGGCGTGCTGGCCATGCTGGCGGGCTGGTACACCACGGAAATCGGCCGACAGCCCTGGGTGGTCTACGGGCTGATGCGCACGGCGGAAGCGGTGTCCAAGCACTCCGCAATGACGCTGAGCATCAGCCTGCTGGTGCTGGTGATTGTGTACATCGCTGTGTTTGGCGCGGGCGTGGCGTACCTGCTCAAACTCATTGGACAAGGCCCGGACGTGCACGAGCCCCCACCCGACGGGGACGCGCTGGACCAACGACCCGCACGTCCGCTGTCGGCCGCCACGCCGCCTGCGCAACCACCCATCACCACGGTCTGACCAAGGAAGCACAACATGGGTATCGATCTCCCCCTGATCTGGCTGCTGATCATCGGCTTTGGCGTGATGATGTATGTGATCGCCGACGGCTTCGACCTCGGGATCGGGATTCTGTTTCCGCTCGTCACAGACCGCAGCCACCGCGACGCGATGGTCAACACCGTGGCACCGGTGTGGGACGGCAACGAAACCTGGCTGGTGCTGGGTGGCGCTGCGCTCATGGCGGCTTTTCCCAAGGCCTACGCCATTTTGCTCAGCGCGTTTTATGTGCCCCTCATCCTCATGCTGCTCGGCTTGATCTGGCGCGGCGTGTCTTTCGAGTTCCGTTTCAAGGCCGACGAGACCCACAAACCCTTCTGGGACAAAGCCTTCATGCTGGGCTCCTTCGTGACGGCCTTCTGCCAAGGCGCCATCCTCGGGGCCTTTATCAGCGGCATCGAGATCGTCGACGGCAACGCGGTGTATGGGGTCATGGACTGGTTGACACCGTTTTCGGTCTTCACGGGCTTAGGGGTTGTGATCGCGTATGCGCTCTTGGGATCAACCTGGCTCATTCTCAAAACCGAAGGTGATTTACAACGACAAATGATCCAGATCACCAAACCCGCCACGTTTGCCTTGTTGGCGGCCATCGCCACGGCCTCGATTTGGACACCTTTGGCACACCCAGACATTGCCGGGCGCTGGTTCAGCCAACCCAACATCTGGTTTTTTGTGCCGGTGCCTGTTCTTGTGGCACTGGCCACCTATTACATCCTGCACACACTCAACAACGACCCACACGCTGGCCCGTTCATCTGGTCGCTGCTGCTGATTTTTCTGGGTTACAGCGGGTTTGTGATCAGCATCTGGCCCAACATCGTGCCGCCGTCCCTGTCCATCTGGGCGGCAGCCGCGCCGCCGCAAAGCATGGGCTTCGCCTTGGTGGGGGCGCTGCTGATCATCCCGATGATTCTTGGTTATTCCGCCTGGGCTTATTACGTGTTTCGGGGCAAAGTCAAGGTGGGTGAGGGGTACCACTGAATGGCGAATCCGCCCACACCCACCCAAGCTCGCGAAACCCTGCGGCGGGTCGGCTGGCTGATCCTGATCTGGGCCTGCAGTGTTGCAGGGCTAGGTGTTGTTGCGCTGGGTATGCGCCTGCTCATGAGCTGGGCGGGCATGACGCGTTGAGCCAGCGCAGCGCTGTGTGCTGAGGCACCGGGCAGCGCCACCCTGCTCGGCAGCGGCTCAGTCCAGCAGCGCCGCGTAGACCATGTCGCGGAACAACATGCGGTAGTACTCACGCTGGTTCGGGGCCTGCAACATCAAGCAGGCAAACATGTCCAGCGCCGGATCGACAAAAAACGAGGTGCCAGCCAGCCCACCCCAGAAATAGGTGCCCACCGAACCCGGCACCGGCGCCACACCCAGGTGTTTGCGCACCGCAAAACCCAGGCCAAAACCGTGCCCGGCGGGCAACAGCGCACGAGAGCCACCCGGTGCCACCGGGATGTCACCCAGGTGGTCGGTGGTCATGAAGTCCACCGTGCGCGGGCCCAGCAGGCGCACACCGTCGAGTTCACCGCGGTTCAGCAAAAAATGCAGAAAACGTGCGTAGTC
This sequence comes from Rhodoferax fermentans, assembly GCF_002017865.1. Classification (NCBI taxonomy): domain Bacteria; kingdom Pseudomonadati; phylum Pseudomonadota; class Betaproteobacteria; order Burkholderiales; family Comamonadaceae; genus Rhodoferax; species Rhodoferax fermentans. The sequence continues at coordinate 854,113 of NZ_MTJN01000002.1, forward strand.
CTGCGCGGTGGAGATCAGGCCACCACCGCCCGAGGCCAGTGTCGCGTCGGTACGCACGTCGATCACCTTCATCTGCAGGCCACCATCGGGGTCGCGGGCAAAGGGTTCGGCAATGTGGTCGTGAAATTCGGGCGGCACGGTGAAGGCGGTGTTGGGCATACGCAGTGGCTCAAACAACTGCTCTTGTAAAAACTGCTGCAGCGGCTGCGCGCTGATCACCTCGATGACGCGGCCCAGCACATCGGTGGCACGGCTGTACTCAAACATCTGGCCGGGCTGGTACATCAGCGGCAGCGCGGCAAGTTGTTGGGTGAAATCGGCCAGGCTGCGATCGCGTGAACCCAGGCGCAGCTGCGCGTACTGGCGCTGCACCGGGCCGCTGCCGAGAAACTCGTAGGTCAGGCCGGCCGTGTGGCGCAGCAGGTCGTGCACCGTGGCGTCACGCATCACCGGCTGCAGCTCGGTGGCCTCACCGTTCATCGCCACGTTTTGCTGCGCAAATTCGGGCAGGTATTTGGCCACCGGGTCGGCCAGCAACAGGCGTCCCTGCTCCACCAGCATCATGGCCGCCACCGACACAATCGGTTTGGTCATCGAGTAGATGCGAAAACGCGCATCGTTGTGCATGGCTTCACCGGTGCGCGGGTTGAGCTGGCCGACGCTGTCCATCAAGGCCAGCTTGCCGTGGCGTGCCACCACGGCCACCGCGCCGGGCAGGCGTTGGTCAGCCACCTCACGCTGCAGAACAGCCATCAGGCGCGCCAGGCGCTCGCTGCTCAGCCCCACTTTTTCAGGAGAAACGTTTTGAAGAGTCATATCAAAAATATAGCTATAGGCCCTTTATAAATAAGGGCTAGAGGTCAAAATGGCGTAAAAATCAAAAATCCGCAGCATGCATCTTGCGTCAAGGTATTGTGACGACAGGACGGTGTGGGACCTCTCGCTCAGACCAAATTGGCGCGGCTCACTCCTGCGCCGCGCCGTCATGTTCATAACGGGGCAGGCTGGCGCCGCAGTGGCGGCAATAGCGGGCGTCGGGCATGTGCCCTTCGGTCAGGCACACATGGCAGGTGCGGGTGGTGGTGGCTGCGCGGCGCGCGTAGGTCATCTCGGCGGTGACGATGCCGGTGGGCACCGCCAGTGTGCCCCAACCCAGCAACATCATGAGCGAGGCAATCAGCCGCCCCAGATCGGTCTTGGGCGTGATGTCGCCAAAACCCACGGTGGTCATGGTGGTGATGGCCCAGTAGACCGAGGTCGGGATACTGGTGAAACCATTGGCCGGACCCTCCACCACGTACATCAGGGTGCCAATCACCAGCACAATCATTAACACCGCTGCCAGAAACACCGCAATCTTGCGGCGACTCGCTCGCAGGGCCTGGCCAATTGCCTGGTACTCGGACACATAGGCGGTGAGTTTGAAGATCCGAAACACCCGCAGCAAACGCAGAACACGCACGTCGATCAGCGCCCCCACCTCGGGTACCAGCAGAGCCAGGTAGGTGGGCAACAGCGCCAGCAGGTCAATCACCCCGTAAAAACTGAGCACATAACGCCAGGGATGGCGCACGCAGGCCAGCCGCGCCAGGTACTCCACCGTGAAGATCAGGGTGAAAAACCACTCGGCAGGGGTGAACAGGTGGTGGTAAGCCAGGTTGATGCTGTGCACACTGTCAGCCACCACCACCGCCACGCTGGTCAGGATGACAGCAATCAGCACCTGGTCAAACAGCCGTCCGGCACGGGTGTCGGCCTCAAAAATGATGGTGTAGAGCCGCAGCCGCCAGCCTTCCAGTGGTTTACCCAGGATTTCTGCTTTGGATGAGGGCACGGTTTACCTTGTGGTGGTTGCGAAAACGCCGATTTTGCACTGCCTGAACCCACCGCCCCACATGGCACGCTTACTGCTTGTTACACCGTCATCAGTCAGGGTGTGAATCACCTCTACTTGCTGGTTTGCTCACGTAAACCCGGATGCCTTTCGAAATATGCACTGCTAGAGTGCATCGCTTGGCGGCAATGTGGGGCACGCCTCCTGAAACCCTTTTCATCAACCGGAGATCTTCACCTATGCGTATCAGCACTGTAAAAACACTGGCAGTGATTGCCACAGCCATCGGCACGTTGACAGCCCTTCCCGCGCATGCGGGTAAAACCCTGGACAGCATCAAGTCACGTGGTCAGGTGATCTGTGGTGTCAACACCGGCCTGGCAGGTTTTGGCGCTGCCGACTCTGCCGGCAAATGGACCGGGCTGGATGTGGATGTGTGCCGCGCTGTGGCGGCGGCCGTGCTGGGTGATGCAGAAAAGGTGAAGTACGTGCCGCTGAACGCACAACAGCGCTTCACCGCGCTGCAGTCCGGCGAAGTGGATGTGTTGTCACGCAACACCACCTTCACCCTGACACGTGATGCTTCCCTGGGCCTGAACCTGACCGCTGTAACCTACTACGACGGCCAGGGTTTCATGGTGCCGGTCAAGAGCAAGATCAAGAGTGCGACCCAGCTCAAGGGCCAGACCGTGTGTGTGCAGTCCGGCACCACCACCGAGAAAAACCTGACCGATTACTCCAAGGCCAAGGGCCTGGGCATCAAACCGGTGGTGTTTGAACAACTCGAAGCCGCTGAAAACGCCTACTTCACCGGCCGTTGCATCGCCTACACCACCGACGCCTCTGGCCTGGCATCCACCCGCAACAAGGTGGCCAAGGTGCCGGCAGACCACATCATCCTGCCCGAGCTGATTTCCAAGGAACCCCTGGGCCCGATGGTGCGCCGCGGTGACGACGAGTGGTATGCCATTGTGAAGTGGGTGATTTATGGCCTGCTCGAAGCGGAGGAGTACGGCGTGACCCAGGCCAATGTCGACTCGCTCAAGACCAGCAGCACCGATCCGGTGGTCAAGCGTATTCTGGGTACCTCGGAAGATACCGGCAAACTGCTGGGCCTGGACAAAGAATGGATGGCCCGTGCGATCAAGGCCACCGGCAACTACGGTGAAATTTTTGAGCGCAATGTCGGCCCCAAATCGGCATTGGGCTTGCCCCGTGGTGTCAATAACCAGTGGAACAAAGGCGGCCTGATGTACGCCTACCCGGTTCGCTGATCGACTGTCTGTCACGCTGCGCCGCTTGATGTCGCACCTGCGATGCCTGCGGCGCATTTTTTTAGGCATTCCCTACCTGCCACACGTGGCTTCCATTCCAAGGCCTGCGGGCAAGAAGCACCATGAGTTCTGACACCCCTCCCTCTCACCACCACTGGTCGTGGCGCAGCCAGGCGTTTCGCGGCATCGTCTACCAGGTGCTGGCCGTTGTGGCCATTGTGGCCGTGGTCTGGTTCCTGGCCCACAACACCCTGGTCAACATGCGGGTGCGCGGCATCCAGAGTGGTTTTGATTTTCTGAGCCAGGCCGCCGGTTTTGACATCGGTGAAAGCCTGTACCCCTTTGACTCCGAACAACCCTACTGGCAGGCGTTTCTGGTCGGTGTGACCAACACCCTGCGGGTGGCCATTGTGGGCATCATCCTGTCGACGGTGTTGGGCACCTTGCTGGGTATCGGGCGCTTCTCGCGCAACGCACTGGTGCGTGGCGTCTGCCTGTCGTATGTGGAAGCCTTTCGCAACATCCCGGTGCTGCTGCAATTGCTGATGTGGTACGTGATCCTGACCGAGGTCTTGCCCTCGGCAGACGTGGCCTGGCAAGTTGGCGACTTCTTTTTGTCCAAGGGTGGTTTGAACTACCCGATTCCCGTGTGGGCGGCTGGCCAACTCTGGGCCGCCTTTGGTCTGCTGGCTGGGGTGGCGCTGGTGCTGCTGTACCGACGCTGGGCCAAACGCCAGTTTGAAGCCACGGGGCAATTGCGCAGTGCGTTCTGGGTGCCGGTGCTGATCTTGGTCGCCTGCAGCCTGGCGGGCTGGGCCCTGGGTGGTGCCCCCACCGAACTGAACCGCCCTGTCAAGGGGGATTTTGCGATTGAGAATGGCGGTGCCCTGACGCCCGAGTTTCTGGCGGTGCTGATTGGCCTGACGCTCTACACCGCGTCCTTCATTGCCGAGGTGGTGCGCGGAGGTATTGCTTCGGTGCCACGCGGCCAGGGTGAAGCGGCCTCGGCGCTGGGTCTGTCGCAACAACAGGAAATGCGCCTGGTGATGCTGCCGCAGGCGCTGCGGGTGATCATCCCGCCGCTGACCAACCAGTACCTGAACCTGACCAAAAATTCCTCGCTGGCCGTGGCCATTGGTTACCCCGATGTGGTGTCGATTGCCAACACCGCGCTGAACCAGACCGGCCGCGCGGTGGAATGTATCTCGCTGGTGATGCTGGTGTACCTGATCACCTCACTGGGCACCTCGCTGCTGATGGGCTGGTACAACAGCCGCGCGGCGATCAAAGAGCGTTGAACAGGACAACACCAAATGACCTCAACCACTTTTCAACCGATTGCACCGCGCCCTGCGCCGGTCAACTCCGAAGGCCCGCTGGCCTGGATCAAGAGCAACTTGCTGGCCGACTGGAAAACCAGCCTGGGCACCTTCGTGATTGGCGGCTTGCTGCTGTGGCTGCTGCCCCAGGCCATCCACTGGGCACTGATCTCCGCCAGCTGGTCGCCTCACTACGAGGTCTGCCATGCCGAAGGTGTCGGCGCCTGCTGGGGCGTGATTTCCGAGAAGTACCGCATCATCCTGTTTGGCCGTTACCCGTATGAAGAACAGTGGCGGCCCTTGATTGCCACCATTTTGCTGACCGGCTTGCTGGTGGTGAGTTGTATGCGCAGCTTCTGGAAAGCCTGGCTGCCGCTGCTTTGGCTGGCCGTGTTGGCGGTGTTTTTTGCACTGATGTACGGCAAGGTGTTTGGCCTGACCCAGGTCGACACCGACCGCTGGGGAGGCCTGCCGCTGACCATTCTGCTGTCCTCGCTGTCCCTGGTGCTGTGTTTCCCGATTGCCCTGCTGGTGGCACTGGGCCGACGCTCCAAGCTGCCGGCCATCCGCAGCTTCTGCACCATTTATGTCGAACTGATCCGTGGTGTGCCGCTGATCTCGGTGCTGTTCATGGCCTCGTTCATGTTCCCGCTGTTCATGCCCCAGGGCACGCAGATTGATGTGCTGGTGCGTGTGCTGGTCGGTATCACACTGTTTGCGGCGGCCTACATGGCCGAAGTGATCCGCGGTGGCCTGCAGGCCATTCCCAAAGGCCAGGTCGAGGCCGCCGCCACGCTGGGGCTGAGCTACTGGCAGACACAACGCATGATTGTGCTGCCGCAGGCGCTGGCGATGGTGGTGCCAGGCATCATGAACAACTTCATCTCCACCTTCAAGGACACCTCGCTGGTGACCATCGTGAGCCTGTACGAGCTGACCGGTGCGCTCAAACTCGGTGTCAACTCCGATGCCAACTGGCGTCCTTACATCATCGAAGGCTACTTCTTCATTGCGCTGATCTACTTTGTGTTCTGTTTCTCCATGTCCCGCTACAGCCGTTGGGTGGAAAAACAGGTCAACAAGAGCAAGCTGCGCTGATTTTCCCCATTCAACCAAACACCACCATGGCTGAAACCAACACCACCTCCCCCATCATCACGTTTGACAAAGTCAACAAGTGGTACGGCAACAACTTCCATGTGTTGCGCGACATTGACCTGAGCGTGGCCAAGGGCGAACGCATTGTCATCTGTGGCCCCTCAGGCTCAGGCAAATCAACACTGATCCGCTGCATCAACCGGCTCGAAGAACACCAGCAAGGCCACCTGATCGTGGATGGTGTGGAACTCACCGACGACATCAAGGCGATTGACCAGGTGCGCAAAGAAGTCGGCATGGTGTTCCAGCAGTTCAACCTGTTCCCACACCTCACCGTGCTGGAAAACCTGACCTTGTCACCGATGTGGGTCGGCAAGATCCCCAAAAAAGAGGCCGAGGAAAAGGCCATGGTCCAGCTCAAACGGGTGCGTATTGCCGAACAGGCGCACAAATACCCGCTGCAGCTCTCGGGCGGCCAACAGCAGCGTGTGGCGATTGCGCGGGCCCTGTGCCTCAAACCCAAGATCATGCTGTTTGACGAACCCACCAGCGCACTCGACCCCGAGATGATCAAGGAAGTGCTCGACGTGATGATTGCCATGGCCAGCGAGGGCATCACCATGCTGTGTGTCACCCATGAAATGGGGTTTGCCAAGGCGGTGGCCGACCGTGTGATCTTCATGGACCAAGGCCAGATCGTTGAGCAGAACAACCCGCACGACTTCTTCAACAACCCGCAAAGTGAACGCAGCAAGGACTTCTTGTCGAAGATTCTGGGGCATTGAGCGCACGCTTATTAGCCGCGTAAATCACGCTTGACTTGGATTGATCCAGGTGGTGCATGCTCGCACCGAAAGTGTGCAGACAGTAAGATCGCAGGTTCAGGGGCCGCATGGCGCCTGAAACCTTCGCAACTTCTGATCAATCACATGCAAACCTCTACTTCCTCCGCTGCTTCGCTCACCCTGACAGCTGCTGCTGTGCTGGCCCTGAGCTCCTCCCTGGCGCATGCGCAAGACGTGCAAACCGTACGCATCGCCCACGCTGGCCCGACCTCGGGTGGTATTGCCCACATTGGCAAGGACACAGAAAACGGCGTGCGCATGGCGATTGATGACATCAATGCCCAGGCGCTGGTGATTGGTGGCAAGAAGATCAAGTTTGAACTGGCCCCGGAAGATGACGCCGGTGACCCGCGCCAAGCCACTGCCGTGGCGCAAAAGTTATGTGACTCCAAAGTGGCGGGTGTGGTGGGCCATTTGCAATCGGGCACCACCATCCCGGCTTCGAGCATCTACAACAAATGTGGCATTCCCCACATCACCGCTGCTGCCACCAACCCGGACGTGACCAAGCGCGGCTTCAACACCACCTACCGCCTGATCGCCAACGACAACTCGCTGGGTGCAGCCCTGGCTTATTTTGCCAACGACACACTCAAGATCAAGACGGTGGCGGTGATTGACGACCGCACCGCCTACGGTCAGGGTCTGGCCGATGTGTTCAAGGCCACCGCCGAACAACGTGGTGTGCAAGTGGTTGCCAACGAGTACACCACAGACAAAGCCACGGACTTCACCGCCATCCTGACCTCGATCAAGAGCAAGAAGCCCGACGCCATTTTCTACGGCGGCCTGGACGCCCAAGCCGGCCCGCTGCTGCGCCAGATGATGCAACTGGGCCTGCCCAATGTGAAACTGTTTGGTGGTGACGCCTTGTGCACCGAAAAACTGCCCGAACTCGCCAGCCTGTCCGACAACCTGGTCAACGTGACCTGCGCCACCGGCGGCGCCTCGGTGCAGAAAATGCAGGGTGGCCCTGAATGGAAAAAGCGCTACGACGCACGTTTCCCAGGCCAGTTCCAGATCTACAGCCCCTACGCTTATGACGCCACCTTTGTGCTGGTGGACGCGATGAAGCGCGCCAACTCGGTTGACCCGCAGGTCTATGTGCCTTTCCTGAGCAAGACACAGTTCAAGGGCATCACCGCCAACATCGCTTTCACCCCCAAGGGTGAACTGAGCACCCCGGCGGTCACACTCTACAGCTTCAAGGGCAAAGCACGTGTTGCGCTGAACTGATCCGCCCGCCCCACTACCCAGTGGGGCTCCCCAAAAAAAAATGCGCTGTTGTCCCAACCGGGCGGCAGCGCATTTTTTGGCTGAGCGGTGCACGGCCAAACAATCAAATAAAGAGCATTGAGCCCTTATAGATCAAGGGCTACAGGCCTATTTCGCCATAAACAGAATGCCATCCAGAGTGATGGCTAGCGACCAGTTGATGCCGTTTGGTCCACCAGACCTCAAGTCTGCGAGCTCTGTGCCGATGACATCTGTATGCAAGTCACAGGCATTTCCTCCTCGAGCACATCTGGCAGCAGTTCGGCTGGCAGCGCCAGCCAGATTGCCCAGTTGCAAAAGCAGCTCAGGGACCTTACCCAGCAACTGAGGGACGTGGCGACCTCCAACATGGAGGCCAAGGCCAAGCAACAACAGGTGCAGTTGTTGCAGGCGCAGATCCTGGCCATTCAGGCCCAGATTGCGGCCATCCAGAATCAGAAACAGCAAGAACAGGCCAGCAAGGCCAGTGCGGCCCAGAACAAATCCCAGGCTGCCGCCGCCAGCAGCGACAAGGCCTTGGGCTCTCAGGTCGACGTCTACATCTGAAGCAACAGCTTCACTCAACCGGCAAAGCGGCGCGGGCGACACCGCCCGCACAGGGCAGCGGTATTCAGCTGCCTGCCACCTTCATCTTTTTGATCAAAATTGAGCCAACCGTCTTGGCACCCTGGTTGTAGGTATCGGCACCCACCGCCAGGATGTCCTTGAACATGGTTTTCATGTTGCCAGCGATGGTGATCTCTTCCACCGGGAAGGCGATGCGGCCGTTTTCCACCCAAAAACCGCTGGCACCGCGTGAATAGTCGCCGGTGACGCTGTTGACACCGCTCCCCATGAGCTCGGTGACAAACAGGCCGGTGCCCAGGCGTTGCAACATCGCATCCAGGTTGTCACCCGCGCGGGTCAGGCGTGAGGTGAGTGTCAGGTTGTGTGAACCGCCCGCGTTGCCGGTGGTTTTCATGCCCAGTTTGCGCGCCGAGTAACTGCCCAGAAAATACCCCTGCACCTTGCCCGCCTCCACCACGCTGCGCGCCTGTACCCGCACACCTTCGTCGTCAAACGGCGAGCTGCCTTTGGCCCGTTTGACAAACGGGTCCTCCAAAATGTCGATGTGTTTCGGAAACACCTGTTTGCCCAACGAATCGAGCAAATACGAACTCTTGCGGTAGAGCGAGCCACCACTCACCGCCTGCACAAAGGCGCCCAGCAAACCCGCCGCCAGCGGTGATTCAAACAACACCGGGCACTCGGTGGTGGCAATCTTGCGGGATTTGAGGCGGCTCAGCGCGCGCTCAGCGGCGTAACGGCCAATCGCCTCGGGCGAGGCCAGGTCGGCCGCATCACGCTGCGAGCTGTACCAGTAATCGCGCTGCATGTTGGCGCCTTTGCCGGCAATCGGCGACACCGACACCGAGTGGCGCGAGCTGGCATAACCACCGCGAAAACCATGGGTGTGGGCGCTGAAAAAGTGCGACTGCTGGGCAGACACACCCGCACCTTCGCTGTTGGTGATGCGTTTGTCGAGACTCAAGGCGGCGTTTTCGGTCTGCAAGGCCAGCTGTGCGGCCTGCTCGCTGGTGATGGCCCAGGGGAAAAACAGGTCGAGATCAGTGCGCTGCTCGCCCGGTTGGGCAATGTCGGCCTCATCGGGCAAGGCAGCAAACGGGTCTTCGGCGGTGAAGCGGGCGATGTCAAACGCGGCCTGCACCGTCTGTTCGATGGCTTTCTGAGAAAAATCCGAGGTGCTGGCATTGCCCCGGCGCTGGCCGATATGCACCTTGATGCCCAGCGACTTGTCGCGGTTGCGCTCGACGTTCTCCAACTCACCCTTGCGCACCGACACACTCAGGCCACTGCCTTCGGAGGCATGCGCCGAGGCGTCGCTGGCACCAAGTTTTTTGGCGTGGTGAATGGCACTGTCCACCAGATCCTCAAAGAAAGTTCGGCTGTAGGCAAACCCCGCTTCAGCGGGAGCCGGAGTGCGTCTGGGCTGGCTCGGCGTCACAGTGGAGGAACGTTTGCGGGGGGTGGCTTTGGAAGCGATGGAAGGCATGGTGAAGGCGGCTGCGTGACTGGCACTCAGGTCCGTTTGGGTTTATTCATAGCGGCGGCTATGATACTTGGCTATGTCAAGAAAACTGAAAAAAGGCTATTTTGTGCGCGGCGAGTTTGTGGCCGAGGGCAGCGAGCGCGATATTGAGCTCAAAGCCGAGCTCAAAGGCACCGACGATCTGAGCCGCACCGACCTCAAGCGCGAAAGCACCGAGCTGCAAAAACTCGGTGAAGCGCTGCTGACCCTGCGCGCCGATCTGTTGGCGCGTCTGCCCCTGAGCGACAAGTTCCGCGATGCGATTGCGGACGCCAAACGCATCACCAACTTCGAGGGCAAACGCCGCCAGATGCAGTACATCGGCAAGATGATGCGCAAGCTCGAACCAGCCGAGGTGGATGCGGTGCGTGCTGCCCTGGACGAGCAGGCCAATGGCTCAGCTGCTGAAAATCTGGCGCTGCACCAGGCCGAGCAATGGCGCGACCGCCTGATTTCGCAGGACGATGCCGCAGGCCAGTGGATTGAGCAGTACCCGACCACCGACACCCAGCAATTGCGCGCCCTGATCCGTCAGGCCCGCAAAGACGCGGTGCCCGAAAAACCCGGCGCTGCCGTGCGCCATGGCCGCGCTTACCGCGAGATTTTCCAGCTGGTGCGTGAGGCCCTGGGCGCCATCCCCGACCCGGACGCCGATACCCCACCCTTTAGCGCCAGCAACGAGGCATCGTGAGCACGGGCTCACCCTACCCACCGGTCAAGATCGGCATCGTGTCCATCAGCGACCGGGCCAGCAGCGGTGTTTACGAAGACAAAGGCCTGCCTGCCCTGCAAAGCTGGCTGGCACGCGCCCTCAAAAACCCGCTGCAGTTTGAGCCGCGCCTGATCCCGGACGACCAAGCCACCATTGAAGCCACGCTGATTGCGCTGGTGGAAGCCGGTTGCGCCCTGGTGCTGACCACCGGCGGCACCGGCCCCGCCCTGCGCGATGTGACACCCGAGGCAACGCTGGCGGTGGCACACAAGGAGATGCCCGGTTTTGGTGAACAGATGCGCCAGATCAGCCTGGCTTTTGTGCCCACCGCGATCCTGTCGCGCCAGGTGGCCGTGATCCGCGATCAGACACTGATCATCAACCTGCCGGGTCAGCCCAAGGCGATTGCCGAAACGCTGGAAGGCTTGAAAGACAACGACGGCAAGCAGCGGGTGCCCGGCATTTTTGCCGCCGTACCCTATTGCATCGACCTGATTGGTGGGCCCTACCTGGAAACAGATGCAGCGGTGTGCCAGGCGTTCCGGCCAAAAACCGCTATTCGCACATTTTCATAAGAAATGTGCCGCTAGCCCTCTTAAAATAAGGGCTGATAGCTCCTATAACTATAGTCGTTTCACTGCTATCACAACCCCTCAATAAATCGCATCATCATGCCGATCTACCGCTGCAACAAGTGTGGATTCATTGCTGAAACCGTCCCGCTGCTGCCTGACAGCAAAATCCCTTGCGCACGCTGCGCCCACCCCAGCAGTGTGTATGACACGGTTTTTTTCGCCGAGAAGCTGGTTGAAAAGTATTTTGCTGCCTTGCGCGAGATCGAGGCGCTGAAGGCGGCTGACCAGCCCGCAGCACCCGCCAACCCCATTGCAAGCAGCCCGGCACCGTCGGCCATCCCGCCCGCCATGCCTTTGAACCAGCTCAACATACACAACACCAGCCAACTGGCCACCGCTGAGCAACATCTGCCGCTCCAACAGTGGTTTGCCGCCCGCCAGATCGAGGCCCGGTTTGACCACGCAGCCGTTGATACCACCGGCTTTTTTGACGACGCCGCGCGGGCTCTGAGTGACAACTTTGCACTGTATGGTGAACTGCTCAATCGCATCCGCTGGGCCTACCGCAACAGCCACAGCAACGTCAATCTGGAACTGGCCAACCTGAGCCAGAAGGACGCACAGGCGCTCAACAACCTGTGCCGCCAGTTTCACAGCCACTCGTTGTTTGCCACTTACCGTTACCAGAAAGTCGAAAAAATCGTCCGCCTGGGCTTGCAGACCGCTCCCACGGTGCGGCAGTTTTTTGAGGGCGGCTGGCTGGAGTGGTTTGCTTTGATCACGCTGCTTGAGCAGCTCAAAACCAAGAACCGTGTCTTTTCATGTGCCCGGGGTGTGAAAGTGGTGTTTGCCAACGACGACCTGCATGAGATCGACGTGATGGCGCTGGTCAACGGCCAGACACCGGTCTACATCGAATGCAAAACCGGTGAGTTCCGCCGCGAGATCGACAAGTTTTTGCGGCTCAAAAAACGCCTTGGAATTCCGCGCCAGCAGTTCATCATATGCGCCAGCGAGCTCAGCGCCGAACAGGCTGCCGGGCTGTCGGCCATGTACGAGCTGAACTTTGTGAACCACGACACACTGGCTGACAAGCTGCAGGCCATTCTCTGACTTTTTCGGCCTTAGCCCTTGTCCAAAAAGAGCTGTTAGCCACAAATACTGAAGCTATTTACCCACCAGCTGGGTGAGTTTGTCGGCCTCAAAATGTTCGGCCAGGGTGGCGTCGCCGGGCACACAGTTGGTTTTGTCGCGGCTGGCCTGCAAGGTGTCGATGGCTTTCCACAACATTGCAATCTGGTGTTCGTGGCTGGACGCGTTGTCGATCAAACCGCGCATGGCCTGGCTCAACGGGTCGTCGCTTTGGGTCACACCGTAGGCAGAAAAACCCATTTTGGAGGCAGCCTCTTCGCGTTTGACATCGAGCTCAGCCTGGATGATGCGCGCCGGGTTGCCCACTGCCGTGGCACCAGCTGGCACCGGTTTGGTCACCACCGCGTTTGACCCGACCTTGGCGCCGTCACCCACGGTGAAGCCTCCGAGCACCTGGGCACCCGCGCCCACCACCACACCGCACCCCAGCGTCGGGTGGCGTTTGGCGCCCTTGTAGAGCGAGGTGCCGCCCAACGTCACACCCTGGTAGATGGTGCAGTCGTCACCAATTTCGGCGGTTTCCCCCACCACCACACCCATGGCATGGTCAAAAAACACGCGGTCACCAATGGTGGCGCCGGGGTGGATTTCGATGCCAGTCAAAAAGCGGGTGATGTGGGAGACAAAACGCCCGAGCCATTTCAAACCATGCGTCCAGCAGGCATGGGCCAGCCGGTGCAGGATGACCGCATGCAAGCCGGGGTAACAGGTCAACACCTCCCAGGTGCTGCGGGCAGCCGGGTCACGTTCAAGAATGCACTGGATATCGGATCGGATTCGGGACAACATGGTTTGAGTCTAGTGGGATTCAGGCAAGGGCGTGGACGGCGCGGCCTTGAGCATCATTTTGGCCATGCCACGCAGGATGTGGATTTCTTCCTGGGTGACACCGGCACGGTTGAACAGCTGGTTGAGCCGGGGCATGAGTTTTTTGGGCGCCTGCGGGTCGAGGAAATCAATCGCCACCAGTGCCTGCTCCAGATGCGCCAGCATGCCTGCCACCTGCGCCGCATCAGCCAGGGCGGGCGCGGCCGTGGCCGATTGCACCGGGTAGCCGCCCAGCGCCTCGCGCCAGTCATAAGCAATCACCTGCAGCGCTGCAGCCAGGTTCAGCGAGCCAAACTGCGGGTTGCTCGGGATGCTCAGGCACACATGGCAGCGGTACACATCCTCGTTGGCCATGCCAAAACGCTCCGAGCCAAACAGGAAAGCCACCCCAGAGTTGGATGCTTTTTCGGCCTCCAGCCCTTGTTCTGATTGGGCTAGCAGCTCCTGTTTCACGAGCGACTGGAAATGCTCACGTGGCCGCACCGTGGGTGGACCAAAGTCGCGCGGGGTCATGGCGGTGGCGCACAGGTGGCTCATGCCATCCAACGCCTCATCGAGCGTGTCGACAATGCGGCAGTTCTTGAGCACATCGGTGGCGCCGCTGGCGCGCTGGATGGTTTCCTCACGGCGCAGCACATTGGCCCAGCGTGGCGCCACCAGCACCAGATCGTCAAAACCCATGGTTTTCATGGCGCGCGCGGCGGCGCCGACATTGCCGGCATGGCTGGTGTTGATCAGGATGAATCGGGTCTTCATGGTGGGCCGTTAAAATAGACCGATTGTCGCTGCCCCACGAGGGTGCTGCGCCACTCCACAACTCACCATGCAGACTTGCCAAAGAGCCCGCATGGTCACTACCGAGCCACCATGAACTCTCCGAATCTGCACCCAATGATCAATGTGGCGGTGAAAGCCGCCCGCGCTGCCGGGGCCATCATCAACCGCGCCGCGCTCGACGTGGAATCCGTGCGGGTCTCGCAAAAACAGGTCAACGACTTTGTCACCGAGGTCGACCAGGCCTCCGAGCAAATGATCATCGAAACCCTGCTGGGCGCGTACCCGGGCCACGGCATCTGGGCTGAAGAGTCCGGCCGTGAACACGGCGCACGTGATTCCGAGTTTGTCTGGATCATCGACCCGCTGGACGGCACCACCAACTTCATCCACGGCCTGCCGGTTTACTGCGTAAGCATCGCGCTGGCTGTGCGTGGCAAGGTGGAACAAGCCGTCATTTACGACCCCAGCCGCAACGACCTGTTCACCGCCACCAAGGGCCGTGGCTCTTACATGAACAACCGCCGCATCCGGGTCGCCAAACGCAACCGGCTGCAAGAGTGCCTGATCTCCACCGGTTTCCCCTACCGCCCCGGTGATGACCTGCCCAGCTACCTGCGCATGCTGGGTGACATCATGCAACGCACCGCCGGTGTGCGCCGCCCCGGTGCCGCTGCACTCGACCTGGCCTATGTGGCCGCTGGCTTCACCGACGGCTTTTTCGAAAAAGGCCTGCAACCCTGGGATGTGGCCGCTGGTTCGCTGCTGGTCACCGAGGCGGGTGGTCTGGTCGGCAACCTGTCGGGTGACTCGGACTTCATGGAACAACACGAATGCCTGGCAGCCAACCCGCGCATCTACGGCCAGATGGTTGGCCTGCTGGGCAAATACAGCAAGTTCGCTGGCGCCGGTGACAAGGCAGGTGTACGCGCTGCGGTGGCAGAAATGGCCGCCGCCAGCGCCGATGAAACGCTGCCAAGCAAGCCCACAGACGAAGCAGACGCTGATTTTTGACACCAGCCGGGCTGCAAAAGCCGCAGATGTCAACCCAGATTGACATATCATGTCGAGTTGAGACAGAAGCAGATCAGAGTTTCTTTTTTGGACATCTCATGGCACTCACTTTCCCTTTTGCAGCAATCGTCGGACAAGAAGAAATGCGGCTGGCCATCCAGATGCTGGCCGTCGATCCCACCATCGGTGGTGTACTGGTCCTGGGTGACCGGGGCACCGGCAAATCTACCGCCGTGCGGGCACTGGCGGACCTGTTGCCCCCCATCAAAGTAGTCAAAGACTGCGCCTACGGTTGCGACCCGGCAGGCAGTTCCTTGTGTGAAGCCTGCCAGACCCAGGTCGGCCACAAGTTAAAAACCGAGACGCGCGCGGTGCCGGTGGTCGACCTGCCGCTGGGCGCCACCGAAGACCGTGTGGTCGGTGCACTGGACCTGGAAAAGGCCCTGTCGCAAGGCATCAAGAAGTTTGCCCCAGGCCTGCTGGCCCAAGCCAACCGTGGCTTTTTGTACATCGACGAGGTCAATCTGCTCGAAGACCACATCGTTGACTTGTTGATCGACGTGGCGGCCTCCGGCGAAAACCTGGTGGAACGCGAAGGCCTGAGCGTGCGCCACCCGGCGCGTTTTGTGCTTGTTGGCAGCGGCAACCCCGAAGAAGGTGAATTGCGGCCCCAGTTGCTGGACCGCTTTGGCCTGTCGGTCGAGGTGCGCACACCACAAGACCTGGACCTGCGGGTGCAGGTGGTGCGCCGTCGTGATGCGTTCGAGCGCAACCCAACGGCCTTCCGCGCCGAATGGGAAGACGCCAACACCAAGCTGCGCCAGCGCATTGTGCGTGCCAAAAAACTCATCCAGAACCTGCAGGTGTCAGACGATCTGCTGATGTCTTGCGCCACCTTGTGCCACAAACTCGGCACCGATGGCCTGCGCGCCGAGCTGACGCTGTTGCGTGCCACCCGCGCTTACGCCGCACTGCAGGGCGACAAAGTGGCCGAGCGCAGCCACTTGCGCGCCATCGCACCACTGGCCCTGCGCCACCGCTTGCGCCGCAACCCGCTCGACGACACCGGTTCCGGTACGCGCGTGCAGCGTGCCATGGATGAGGTGCTGCCTGCATGAACACCCCCGGCCTGTCACAAGCTGACCAGGCTTGGCAGGATGCACAGCTGGCGCTGATGGCGCTACAGGTGGACCCGGTGCGCCTGGGTGGCATCT
This sequence comes from Rhodoferax fermentans, assembly GCF_002017865.1. Lineage (NCBI taxonomy): Bacteria > Pseudomonadati > Pseudomonadota > Betaproteobacteria > Burkholderiales > Comamonadaceae > Rhodoferax > Rhodoferax fermentans. The sequence goes on from NZ_MTJN01000002.1 coordinate 870,116, forward strand.
GGTTACGCGCCGCACATGGCCCGGTGCGGGACAACTGGCTGCAGCTGCTCAAGGCCTCCTCACTCAAGACCTTCCGGGTACCCGGCCAAGTCGATGATGAACGGCTGCTCGGAGGCATGGACCTGGCGGCCACGCTGCAAACAGGCCAGGTGGTGCACCAGCCGGGCCTGCTGGCACAAGCCCATGGTGGCGTGATTGTGCTGCCCATGGCCGAGCGCCTGCCCTCCAAGGTCAGTGCCCACATTGCCCAGGCGCAGGACAAGGGCCAGGTGCATGCGACCCACGCCCACATCACCAGCCTGGCGCAGTTTTCAGTGATTGCGCTGGACGAATCCGAAGAAGACGAAGCCTGTGCAGCCCAAGGATTGACCGAACGGCTGGGCCTGTGGCTGGATTTGCGCGATGTGTCCATGGCGCAAAGCAGCAACACGCTGGAAGCGCTGGGGCAATCTGAGCTGCAGGAAGCCATTGGATTGCTGCAGCAGATGCAAACCAGCCACGAACAGGTAGAAGCGCTGTGCCAGACCGCACTCGCGCTGGGTGTAGACAGCTTGCGCCCGCCCCTCATGGCGCTGCGCCTGGCCTGCGTCTGTGCCGCGCTCGAAGGCCGTGACGCGGTCGAGCAAAGCGATCTGCAGCTGGCGGCCCGACTGGTGCTGGGTCCACGTGCCACCCGCATGCCCGCCCAAGCTCAGGACGAGGAACAAGAGCCACCACCCCCCGAAGAGCCGGAAGAACCGCCGCCGGAACAAGAACCCGAGAGTGACCCACCCGAGCCACCGCCAGAAGACGAGCAGGAGCCCGAGCCACCCCAGGAGGCACTGGAAGACGTGTTGCTCGCCGCTGCATTGGCCAGCTTGCCACCCAAGCTGCTGGACCGCCTGCTCATGGGCAAAGCCAGTACCAAGGCAGCGCACGGGCTGGGCAACAGTGGCCAGGCCAAGACCAGCAAGCTGCGTGGTCGGCCACTGACACCGCGACCCGGCAAACCCAGTGCGGGCGCGCGTCTGCACGTGCTGGCCACACTGGTGAACGCAGCACCCAAACAACGCCTGCGGCAGAACAACCCAGGTTCTGGGCGTGTGGCCATTCGCAGCGACGACTTCCATGTGCAACGTTACGCCCAACAGACACCGTCCTGCCTGATTTTTGCGCTCGATGCCTCCGGCTCGGCCGCACAACACCGGCTGGCCGAGGCCAAAGGTGCGGTGGAACTGCTGCTGGAACAGTCTTATGCCCGGCGCGACAGTGTCTGTGTGATTGGTTTTCGGCTCGCCACAGCCCAGGTGCTGCTGCCCCCGACACGCTCGCTGGTGCGCGCCAAACGGGCGCTGGGCGGCCTGCCCGGTGGTGGCGGTACACCGCTGGCCAGCGGTATCCAGGCGGCTTTGTTGCAAGCCCAGATGCTGCACCGCGCTGGTTCCACCCCGATGCTGGTGATCCTGAGCGACGGTCGCGCCAATGTCAGTCTGGCCGGCACCGGTGGCCGAGCGCAGGCGCGGGAAGATGCCCAAACCTTGGCACAGCATTGGCGCCTGACGGGTTACCCCTCTCTGTGGATCGACACTGCGCCACAACCTGAACCACAGGCCCAGAACCTGGCCAATTTGATGGGCGCCAACTATTTCCCGATGCCCTATGTCCAGGCGCAACGTATGGCGTCGGTGGTGCAAGACCTGAGTGCGCAGGTGCGCAGAGCCTGAATGGCCCTCTGGGACACGTTCTACCCGCCCATGGACTGGGAGGCCAACCGCAAGAGCTGGCCACACACCTCACACAGCCGTTTTGTCACAGTTCATGGTCAGGTCTGGCATGTGCAGACCTTTGGCCATGGCCCGGTGCTGCTGCTGTTGCATGGCACCGGTGCATCGACACACTCCTGGCGCGACCTGGTGCTGAGCCTGGCTAAACACCATACCGTGATCTGCCCGGATCTGCCCGGGCATGCGTTCAGCTACTGGAACACCAAAAAGAGCAATTCGCTCGACCACATGGCGACCAGTCTGGCCGACCTGCTGAACCATTTGAAGTTATGGCCAAGTGCCATCATCGGACACTCGGCAGGTGCGGCAGTGGGGGCGCAACTCATCCTCAAACATGGCAAAGGCCCAACCCCCACGCTGATCGGCCTGAACCCGGCTTGGTTACCTTTGACCGGTTTGGCCAGTTGGCTGTTTCCGCCAACCGCCAAATTGCTGGCCCTCAACCCTTTGTCAGGCGTGTTGTTTGCCAAGCAGGCAGCCAAACCAGCGGTAGTGCGTAATTTGTTGCAAAGCACCGGATCACATCTGGACGAGGAGGCACTGAGTTACTACCAAAAGCTGTTGCAAACACCGTCACATGTCAGGGGTGTTTTGGCCATGATGGCCGCCTGGCGGCTACACCGGCTGGCACAGCAGTTGCCGCAACTGACTGGCCCGGTCTTCATGCTGTTGGGGGCAAACGACCGGACCATCCCGGCGAGCCTGGCCGCTGCAACCATGAAGCTCTTGCCCAACACCACCAGCCGAACCCTGGCTGGCCTGGGTCACCTGGCCCACGAAGAAGCGCCAACTGTCGTGAGCGAACAGATCCTGGAGTGGGTTAAGCAAACGGCCCGTTGAGCGCAATGGTGGTCCAGTTCAGGACACCAGCCGCACTCACCCAGGCCAGGTAAGGCAAGATCAAGATGGACGCCCAGCGCGATTCACGCCACAAGAACCACACCAGTGAAAACACCGAGAGCCACAAGGCGACCCACTCGACCATGGCCCAGTCAGGCCGATGCAGGCCGAAGTAGAGCGCACTCCAAAGCATATTGACCAGGGCATTGACCACAAACAGGCCCAACACAAAGCGCTTTCGCGCCCTGGTGGGCGCAGCAGTCCAGGCCAATGAGCCGCTGAACACCAGCAAAAAGAAGATCACCGACCAGATCACCCCAAAAGCAGCATCTGGTGGTTTCCAGGACGGTTGTTTGAGTGAGAAATACCACGGGCCCAGGTCAGTCAGCCAGGAGCCAATGCTGGCTGTGCCAAAGCTGAAGACAAAAGCAATGAGCAGGGTTTGCCAACCTCCAAAACGCTTCATACGCGGGCGAAACCCAGCAAATGCGCCAGGTCTTTGAAGAAGATACGGATATGGGCCATGGGTTTTTTGCGTACCAGTTTTTTGTTCATGTAGGACTCAAAGGTCAAGCGCTGCACATCGGGGTCTTCACAGACTTTGACAAAACGCTCACGGCGTTTGTCATTCTGGTACCAGAAGTACTGCAGCAGACCAAGAATCCAGAAGACCCGGCCATGCTCTTTGAGAAACTGTTTGCGGGCCAACTTCAAACAGGCTGCATCACCTGTTTTGAGGGCTTGTTGAACCGCTTCTGCCACCATCCGTCCACAAGCCATCGCGTAATAAATCCCTTCACCCGAGGCGGGTGCCACCACCCCGGCGGCGTCGCCAGTGAGCACAATGTCGCGGCCATTTTCCCAGCGCGGCAAGGGTTTGAGCGGAATCGGAGCTCCTTCACGGCGCAGGGTTTCGACCTCGCTGAGGCCCGCGATCTCGCGCAGTTTGCCCACCGAACCACGCAGTGAAAAGCCTTTGTCAGCGCTGCCCGTGCCCACACTCATGGTGTCACCATGGGGAAACACCCAGCCATAAAAGTCGGGCGAAATCGGCCCCTGGTAATAAACATCACACCGCTCGGGATCATGTGTCGGGTCCTGCAACGGCGCACGAACGATCTCGTGGTAAGCAAAAACATACTTGGTCCGGTCAGCACCTTCGATGTGCTGGCGAGCGATTTCAGATCGCGCTCCGTCGGCCGCCACCACCATGCGGGCACGCACGCTGTCGGGCTCACCCAGTCCCTGCGCCGTCACTGGATTGAAATGCACGCGGGCGACACCATCGGCATCACGGGTGATCTTGTCACACAAGGCGCGCAGGCGCGTGGCGCCATGGGACTGGGCACGTTCGCGCAGCCATTCGTCAAAGCTGTCGCGGTTGACCATGGCCACAAACCCGTTTTCGATGTGAATGTCCACCCGGTTGTCTTTGGGCGAGATCATGCGTGCGCAACGCACCTTGGCCACCAGCAAGTGATCTGGGATGTCGAAGTCCTTGATCAGCCGCGGCGGAATGGCGCCGCCACAGGGTTTGGTTCGACCTTGCCGATCCATCAGCAACACCGACCAACCTTGCCGAGCCAGATCATCTGCGGCCGTTGCCCCAGAAGGCCCTCCGCCAACGACCACCACATCGTATTGGCTTGTACTCATGACTGCACCCTTTGCAACTCCGTTGAAAAATAAGCTGGGGCTTGCTCAGCCACGACACCGTTGCGATTCACCAAAATAGCGCACCACGCCGACAACGCAAACATCACAGCCGCAAAACCAAAAACCGATGAGTAGGCCAGCCCACTGGAGGCCATGAGCCAGTGCGCCATGTCGCTGGCGGCGGTGCCCAGCAGACCACCCAGCCCAAAAGCAATCGCTTGAGCAGCACCCCACAAGCCCATGCGGGTGCCCTCATTGCCATGGGCACCCTGGGTGGACAAACGCATCATGGTGGCAATGGCTGCAATGGAAAAGGCGCCGTTGGCAACACCCAGCACAACAATATTGAACTTCAAGGGCCAGTTGTTTCCTTGCACACCTGCCATCGCCAAACCCACCATGGCAAACGCAGAAAGCACACAGCCCCAGACCATCCAGCTGTGAACACTGCCCAACCGACCCTTGACCCGTTCCCAACCGACCAAGGCCACCCACAACATGCCCGCCAATACTGCGCCGTGCTGAAAACCAGCCAACTGCGTGGTCTGCCCGGGTGTCATGCCAAACACATCACCGGCAAAAGGCTCGAGGATCAAATCCTGCGCGCTGTAGGCCAGCATGGACAAGAACACAAAGATGGTGAAGGTTCTGGCCTGAGGCTCACGCCAGACCTGAGCAAGTGTTTCCTTGAACTGGCGGGCTGAGCGTTCACCCGACGCAGCATTGGCAGGAGCGGCATCGGTACCTTCGGCAACCTTTCCTTCAAGTCCCCACAAACTCAATGCGGCCACAGCGACCACAAGCAGCGCCAGACCGGCAGTCACACGAATGAGTTGCTCGGGCGTGTAGGGATCAATCAACTTGCCCACCGTGATGGCCGTCATCGCAAAGCCAAAAATCATCATCATCCAGACCAGAGTGGCTGCGGGAGCGCGCCGACTGTCAGGCACGCGCTTGGCCATCAACACCAACAAGGAGGTGCCGCAAGCACTCACACCGAGGCCGATCATGGAAAACGCCAGAACACACAGGGCCAAACCCAGACCAAACGTGGTTTGCATCAGAACCGTGGCCACCGATGCCAACACCCCACCCAGGGCGAGCACGATCACACCACCCAACATCCAGGGAGTACAGCGTCGCCCCTGGTCCGCGCCAAATCCCATCCGTGGCCGAACCATCTGCACCAGATAGTGCAGCGCCACCAAAATACCTGGCAACAGCGCTGGCAGCGCCAACTCAACCACCATGATCCGGTTGAGCGTGGATGTCGTGACCACCACCACCGCCCCCATACAGGCCTGCACCAAACCCAGTCGTGCCACATCCAGCCAACCAAACACACGTGTTGAACTCATGCTGACACCTGGTGAAGGAAATGCAACGCCCAAGCACTGACCATCATGCCGGACACATACAGAGGGACGCCGAAAGCACTGAGCATCAAAGCCTTGTCAATCGGCTGACGCACAAAAGACAGCATCAGAGGGAGTTGTGCCAGCACAAGCGCCAAGACACCTGCAGCATGCCAAGGCTGCGACCAGGACACCAACAGCCCAACCACCACCAGTTGCGGAACAAGCATGATGACGCAGGCAGCCTGAGCGGCCCCCAGTGGACCAAGTTGTACAGGCAATGAGCGCACGCCCATCTGCTTGTCACCTTCAATGGCCTTGAAATCATTGAGCGTCATGATGCCGTGCGCCCCCACGCTGTAAAGCAAAGCGAGAAGCAGGGACTCAACATGTGGCAAGGCGCCACCCAGCATCACGGCACCACCGGTGACCCAGGCCAGACCTTCATAACTCAAAGCACAGGCCGTGTTGCCCCACCAGCCATTGAGCTTCAGACGAAAAGGGGGGGCACTGTAGGCCCAGGCGAACAACAACCCCAAGGCGCAAGCCCAAAAGCCCCAAGTGCCCAAGCCCCAGGCCCAGATCAGGGACAAAACAGTCCACAAGACAGCAATATAGAGCCCCCAGCGACCCGGCATACGCCCGGACGGAATAGGCCGGTTGGGCTCATTGATGGCATCCACATGACGGTCAAACCAGTCATTCACGGCCTGACTGCTGGCACAGACCAACGGCCCGGTCAGCACCAATCCCAGACAAATGAGTCCCCAGTTTGCGCTGAAGCTCTGTGCAGAGGCCACAACACCGCATGAAAAAGCCCACATGGGCGGAAACCAGGTAATCGGTTTAAGCAGTTCAGTGACTGTGGAAAGCGAGGGTCGAGCCATCTGAAGATTTTGACCCAGACGCAAAAGATGTCAACTAATACTTACACTTTAGTTGTCAAATATCAATCAGTGAATGCTGTTGACCTCCATGTCACTGACCATCTCAAACCGTCGCAACTTGACATAAAGACTTTGCCGGGACAACCCCAGCATTTCTGCCGCAGATGCGCGATTGTTCTTGGTCAATTCAAGGGCGGACTGGATACACATCTTTTCGATCATGTCCACGGTCTCTCCCACAATGTCCTTCATTGGCATGCGCCCCACCAGTTTGGACAGTTCAGCAACCGAACTCACCATGCCATTGGTGACTGGCGTTTCCTTGACACGGATCCGCTCAACATCACGGATGTAAAAGGCGTAGTACGCCTGATCGGTATTAAGGGTCAGCGCGGAAATTTCCACAGCAACGGTTGAACCCGCCATCACACGCAGTTCAGTCGAGAAATTCTTCACAAGTGTCTGTGAGCGCAAGTTCGTCAGCAACACGCCCCAGTCAACCCCCCCGCGCACCAACCAGTTCTCCAGAGGTTGGCCTGCCAACTGCGATAGTGCGGTCACCCCCAGCATGGTCATCAATTCTGCGTTGGCAGACTTGATAATCCCCGCTCTGTCAGTCAGGGCAAATCCGTCAGGGGAATGTTCAAGCGCTTCACTGAAGAGCAGTTGCTGGTCCGCCGCTGAAGTTGGCTTGGCAACCATGCCATGAGGCAAGAGGCGCATCAGGAAATGCGGTCCACTTTCCTGCCGGAAGACAGAAGCAGAGACGGTGCAATCGCCCGTGGCGCCAACAAATCTGGCGCGGCACATCTCAATGCGACCCGTAGCATGTGCCATGCGCAACAAAGACTGAATCTCGTCCCTGTAAACCGTCTCAAAACACTCGGTGATGTCGCGGCCAACCAGCTTCTTGTTGTTGTCTTTGACGAAGACCTGTGCACTGGAGTTCGCATCCAGAACTCGGAAGCTCAGACCATCCACTAACAAGACGGCCTCATTGCCCGTTTCAAAGAGAATGCGGTACTTGGTCTCAATGTGCCGAAGTCTTAGATAGTCTCGCTCAATAGACTGCTGAGTCTCGATCAATCGCCGCTGAAGAATCGCAATGGCCTCCATATCGCGTCCCAGCGCCAGAACCCGACCATCGTCGCCCAGACTCATCACGGCATACTGCATTGGCAGATCCGTGCCGCTGCCTGTGCCGTGGTTCACATGACGCCAGCGCAACTCTTCACTGGCACTGCACGAGGCCAGCATTTCCAGAATCTTGCCCCGGCTTTCGCTGGTCACGACACTGCTCCAGGAACGCCCCACCCAAGACTGGCAGCCCAATGCAAGCAACTCTGATTTGCGGACAGATATGTCCTCGATCACGCCGTCTTTGTCAACGATCAGTGCGACATCAAAGGCCACGCGCACCAGCCGATCAAAGGCCTCCCCTGACAAATTACCGAGCTTCATTTGGACATCTTGATGAGGTTGAATTCGTCGACTCAGATACTTCAGTCACACACATAGTTCAAGCTGCCAGTTCTAACCTTTTGATGTTTTGTCGAGCAAGTCGCTGCGATACCCGCGCGTCACCGCCGATCAAATCAGCGCCTAACACGGCTGCCAAACCAGGATTTAAATCCACCATGGGTCCGCCAATCATGATCTGCACATTGGGATTGAGTGACACCTGTCGGGTTTTCAGGATGAGCGATCTCAAGGCAGGCCATCCTCGGTCAGAACAGATCGAAAAACCGACCACCTCGAACCACTGTTGAGACAGCTCTTTCACCACGTCAGATTCTGATTCAGGCGCAACGCTTGACACTTTCCATCCTTCACGCCGAAAAAATTCAGCCACCATGATCGAGCCAAAACCATGCTGGGAGTTGGGTGTGGAAAAGAAAATTGCCCGGTACCCGTTGAACTTCTGGTTAGCTCGCTGTAAGAATTGGGGACTAAGCTCATAGAGAATCTGCTGCAGGTTGTGGACGCCTATTGTGACCTTGACGAAGTCAATCCGATCAGACAACCACCACTCACCCAAAAGGCGTGCAGCGGCGGCAAGTCCATCCAAATAGATATCTTCAAGTTCAATGCCTGCGCCTAGCCAAGCATGAACCTCGGTCAGTGCAGCGTCATATTGGCAAATACACGCCTCAGCCAAAACCTCTATATCGCGCAGGCCCAAAACGCCAAGGCCTGCCCTAGCCCGAATTGAAGACATATTTTCCTGCTGAAACAGGCCCACACCGCAATCACCACGCTCTCTCTGAGAGCAGTGATTGAGCGAGACTCTCACACATAGCTACGCCAGCAGTTTCAACCTGGAAAGTCTTAACTGTGTCTATAGAAACATTTTACTGGGAAACCCCAGCAATGTAAAAAAAATAATACGTCAAGTTATGTTGACACTTTACACAGCACCAGCTACAGTGACCGCTTGAAGTTCTTTCATCAGAGCACATGTCAAATCCAGTCTCAAGCCACAAGATGCTTTACAGCCCCGAGGAGAAGCGCCGCAGAGATCAGTCGATCTGGACGCTGGTACAAGGCGTTCTAGCCCCCCTGCAGTTCCTGGTCTTTCTGGTCAGTTTGGCGCTCGTTGTCCGTTGCCTCATGACAGGTGAAGGCGAATCCGCTGCGCTTCTGTCTGTGGTCATCAAAACATTGACGCTCTACACCATCATGCTGACCGGCTGCATATGGGAGAAGGTGGTGTTCGGTCAGTACCTGTTTGCACCCGCTTTTTTTTGGGAAGACGTCTTTAGCATGCTGGTTTTGGCCTTGCATACAGCGTATCTCTATGCTTGGTGGACCGGTGCCATCACGCCCTTGCAGCAACTTTGGCTAGCAATGGCTGCCTACGCCACTTATTGCATCAATGCGGGGCAGTTTTTGCTGAAGCTCAGAGCTGCCAGGCTTCAAGCTGAAGGATTGCGAATTGCTGAAACTGATCAAGCCCAGCTCAACGTTCGAACGGAAGGTGTGGCGTGAATCCGGTGATTCCTATCCGCAGCGCAGAAACCTTGGGCTGCGCCAACACCGCTGTCATCTCTGAAAAGGGTCAAAGACAAGTCTTTTGTGGTCTCACTGGCATTATCTGGCTGCACCGCAAAATACAGGACGCGTTCTTTCTGGTGGTGGGATCACGCACTTGCGCGCATTTGATCCAGTCAGCTGCTGGCGTCATGATTTTTGCAGAACCACGCTTTGGCACAGCGATCATCGACGAACGCGACCTCGCCGGTATTGCAGATGCCAACGATGAGTTGGACCGTGTGGTATCTGAGTTGCTCGCCCGCCGCCAAGACATCAAGTTGCTCTTTTTGGTCGGATCCTGCCCTTCTGAGGTGATCAAACTCGACTTATCGCGAGCTGCAGAAAGACTCTGCAAGCAACACATGCCGCACACCCGGGTTCTCAGCTATTCAGGCAGCGGCATTGAAACCACGTTTACCCAAGGCGAAGACGCCTGCCTTGCTGCATTGACAGAAACCTTGCCTGCTAGAACCTCTCAAGGCAAACACCTGCTGATCGTGGGCACCTTGGCTGATGTGGTGGAAGATCAGCTGAGCCTATTGCTTCGCAAAATGGGCATTGACCATTTCGACTTCTTTCCACCCCGCAGAAGCACGACACTTCCAGCCATTGGGCCAGAGACCGTATGTGTGCTGGCTCAGCCCTTTCTCGCTGACACAGCAAAGCAACTTGAATCAAAAGGGGTGAAGCGTCTGGAAGCGCCCTTCCCGCTCGGCGCGGAAGGCACCACCCAATGGTTGCAGGTGATCGCCCAGGCGTTTGCCATTGACCACACTCGGTTTGAAGAGGTCACACAGGCCCCACGCCAAAGAGCGGAGCAATCGGTAGCGCGTCACCGCACGCAGCTGCAAGGCAAAAGCATCACCTTCCTGCCCGATTCCCAGCTTGAGATACCGCTGGCCCGGTTTGTTTACCAAGAACTTCATATGAAGTTATTGGAAGTCGGCACACCCTACCTGCATCGCCAGATCATGGCCCCTGAGCTTGAACAGCTGCCTAGCAGTACACGTTTGAGTGAAGGTCAATCACTGGAGTTGCAGTTGGATCGATGTGATGCAGACCAGCCCGATTTGATCGTCTGTGGTCTTGGCTTGGCCAACCCACTCGAAGCAAAAGGGTTCACCACCAAGTGGTCTATCGAACTGGTGTTCACTCCTATTCAAGGGTACGAGCAGGCGGGGGACTTGGCAGCCCTGTTCAGCCGACCTTTGGCACGCAAACTCAAACTAGTCGCTTAGACATCACGTCAATGCAGCTCACGCTCTGGACTTATGAAGGCCCACCCCATGTGGGCGCCATGCGAGTGGCTACGGCCATGACCAACGTTCACTACGTATTACATGCGCCACAAGGAGATACCTACGCAGATCTCTTGTTCACCATGATTGAGCGCCTGCCCAGGCGCCCACCGGTCACCTACAGCACTTTTCAGGCAAGGGATCTGGGTGGTGACACAGCGCAGCTTTTCAAGGAAGCTGTCGCCAACGCTTTTGACCGCTTTCAGCCACAGGCGGTACTGGTGGGATCTTCCTGCACGGCAGAGCTGATCCAAGACGACCCGGGCGGCTTGGCCAGAGCTCTGAATTTGCCCGTACCGGTGATTCCGCTTGAGTTACCCGCTTATCAGCGCAAGGAAAACTGGGGAGCATCCGAGACCTTCTACCAACTTGTCCGAAACCTGGTCAAGCCAGCTGACAAGGACCTGTCTGCGGCTCCCCACAAGCCCAGTTGCAACATTTTGGGACCTACGGCACTGGGATTTCGGCATCGCGACGACGTACGCGAGATCTCTCAGCTTTTGCAGGCCTTGGGTATAGAAGTCAAGGTGATTGCGCCGTTAAACGCGTCGGTTGAGGATATTCGCAAGCTGGCGCAAGCGGATTTCAATGTTGTTCTTTATCCCGAAATAGCCAACACAACTGCGCAGTGGTTGGAACGCCAGTTCAATCAACCCTACACCCGAACCATACCAATTGGTGTGAGTGCCACACGCGAGTTCATCCGGGAAGTTACCAGTCTGTCCGAACTGCCCATTCCGGTAGGGCTTGAAGATGACATGCACTCCGTTTGGTACTCCCGGTCTGTCGACTCAACCTACTTGACCGGCAAGCGCGTGTTCCTGTTCGGCGATGCCACACATGTGGTGGCTGCAGCCCGGTTCGCCAGCGAAGAGATGGGGTTTGAAGTGGTAGGCCTCGGGACTTACAGCCGGGAATTTGCCCGTGAAGTGCGCGAAGCGGCTAAGAAGTACCAGGTTGAGCCGCTGATCACCGATGACTATCTGGCCGTTGAAGAACAGATCAAGCATCTTCACCCAGAACTGATCCTGGGGACACAGATGGAGCGACACATTGCCAAGCGGCTCAATATCCCCTGTGCAGTGATCTCGGCCCCAGTACACATTCAGGACTTTCCTGCCCGCTATGCCCCTCAGATGGGTTTCGAGGGCGCCAACGTCTTGTTCGACACGTGGGTGCATCCACTGATGATGGGCCTGGAAGAGCACCTGCTGGGCATGTTCCGTGAGGATTTTGAGTTCCACGATGGAGCTGCACCATCACACTTGGGTTCCAGCCGTGTGGCCGAGACGCCAGTGACTGCCTTGAGAGAAGTTGCTCAGACTGAATTGCCCAAGCCAATCACAGCCCAACCAGCCTCAAGCGCTTGGAGCATTGAGGCCGAGAAAGAGCTGGGAAAAATACCTTTTTTTGTGCGAGGCAAAGCCCGCAGAAATACGGAACGGTATGCGTTGGAACAAGGCCTGAGCACCATCACCGTGGAGACGTTATATGACGCGAAAGCTCACTTCAGCCGCTGACAACTCGGGGGCGCAAACCCCGATCAAAGTGCTCTTGCTCACGATGGATAACCATCTGGCAAGTGCAGCAGAACGCGCGTCCAAAAGCCTGCGCCAGCAGATTCCTGGTTTGGCATTCAAAATTCATAGCGCAGCATCCTGGCGCGACAACGCTGATGCGCTTGCCAGCAGCATAAACGACATCCAGAACGCGGATGTGATTATTGCCACCATGCTGTTCATGGAGGACCATTACCTGCCCGTGCTGGAGACACTCAAGGCCAGGCGAGAGCAATGTGACGCCATGGTGTGCATCATGTCGGCACCGCCGGTCATGCAACTCACCCGCATGGGCAAGTTCACCATGGGCGGGCAAGCTGGGGGGCTGGTCGGGCTGCTCAAAAAGCTTCGCCCCACCCCCAAAGAGGGATTCAAGAGGGAAGAATCCAGCGGAGATGCTGGCGCCAAACAAATGGCGATGCTGCGCCGACTCCCCAAGCTCTTGCGCTTTATTCCGGGTACAGCACAAGACGTCAGGGTGTTTTTCCTGACCATGCGGTATTGGCTGGCGGGTTCCGAGCAAAACGTGAGCAACATGGTGCAGATGTTGATCAAGCGCTACGCCAGCGGCCCAAGGCAACAGCTGCGCGATCTGGCTCATCCCCAAGACCCGGTGGAGTACCCGGACACAGGTGTGTATCACCCGCGGATGAAAACGCAGCTGTCCGATCAGTTGAGCCATTTGCCGACGGGGTCCAAGCAACAACCCACCGTTGGTTTGCTGCTGCTGCGCTCCTATCTTCTGGCAGGTAATGCAGCGCACTACGATGCTGTGATCAATGTGCTGGAGTCCAAGGGATTGCGGGTGATTCCAGCCTATGCCAGCGGCTTGGATGCCCGCCCGGCGATTGAGCGCTATTTCAAGACCAACGGCAAGGTCAACATTGACGCCCTGGTTTCCCTGACTGGTTTCTCGCTGGTGGGTGGACCTGCTTACAACGATGCCAAAGCAGCCGAGTTGGTGCTGTCGGGTCTTGACGTTCCCTATCTGGCGGCACATCCCTTGGAGTTCCAGTCTCTGGACAAGTGGGGAGGTTCCAACCGGGGCTTGCTGCCGGTGGAAAGCACCATCATGGTCGCCATTCCTGAGCTGGACGGCTCCACGGTGCCCATGATTTACGGCGGCCGCCCTGGTTCGGATGGCACGGTTTGCGCTGGTTGTGGTCGCCTGTGCAAGTTCACGGCAGACAACAAAACCGAGGACATGTATGCCTGCACGGAACGCATCGAGATGCTGGCAACGCGGGTGGCAAAACTCGTGGCTTTGCGTCGCACCAAGCGTGAGAACCGCAAAATTGCAATTGTGCTCTTCAACTTTCCGCCCAATGCAGGTGCAGTAGGAACGGCCGCCTTTCTGTCTGTGTTTGAGTCTTTGTTCAACACGCTGACCTCGCTGGCTAAACAAGGCTATCGGGTGACCGTTCCAGCCAGTGTGGAAGCCCTGCGCGAAGCCGTTCTCAAAGGCAATGCCAGCCAGTACGGAACCGAAGCCAATGTGCACGCCTTGATCCCTACTGAAAAACATGTACAACAAGAACGGTGGCTCAATGACATCGAGGCACAGTGGGGGCCGGCACCTGGCAAACATTTGACCAATGGGCAGAGCATTTTTGTCTTGGGCGCCCAGTTTGGTGAAGTCTTGGTGGCACTGCAACCTGGTTTTGGCTACGAAGGCGACCCAATGCGCTTGTTGTTCGAGTCCGGTCTGGCACCTACCCATGCGTTCAGTGCCTTCTATCGGTACTTGCAAAATGACTTCAACGCCGATTGTGTGTTGCACTTTGGCACCCATGGCGCGCTGGAGTTCATGCCCGGCAAACAGGCTGGCATGTCAGGCAACTGCTGGCCGGAACGGATGATTGGCGCACTCCCCAATGTCTATCTGTATGCCGCCAACAACCCGTCGGAAGGGGTATTGGCCAAACGTCGCGCTGCAGCAACGCTTGTCAGCTACCTCACACCAACACTGGCTCAAGCAGGTCTTTACAAAGGCTTGATTGAGCTGAAGCAATCGCTTGAGCGGTGGCGTGCGCTGGAGCCGGACCAATCCAAAGAACGTCCGGAACTGGCCGACATGTTGCACACGCAGGCCATAGCACTCGATTTGGCGGTGCCACATACCAAGCCAGAGCTCACTGATGGTCAGGCCAACGGCGCTGCAGTCCCCTGGATTGACGCCTTGCAAGCCCAGATTCTGGAGTTGGAATACACATTGATCCCGGAAGGTCTGCATATCGTTGGCAAAACACCAACGCGTGAGCAGCGCCTCACCACACTCAAGGCGCTGGCCCAAGCCATGGGTATCGACAATGCTGAATTGCTGGAACATTTGGTGGACGGTGCGTCCGAAACAGACCTGATGCCGCTCGCGACTGATCTGAACCAGGCCCAGCTTGAGTCGTTGAAGCAGTTGGTAGCCACCAATTACCAGCTTGGCCAAGACAGTGAAATCGAAGGCTTGCTCAAAGCACTGGATGGACGCTATATCGCCCCGGCACCTGGGGGAGATTTGCTGCGAAACCCCAAGGTGTTGCCGACCGGCCGCAACATTCACGGCATTGACCCATTCCACATCCCATCCGCTTTTGCTGTCAAAGATGCACAGCGCCAGAGCGACAAACTCATCGCCCGCTACAGGCAAGACGGTGGCATGCTGCCGGAAACGGTTGCAATGGTGCTCTGGGGTACCGACAACCTGAAGTCTGAAGGTGGGCCGCTGGCCCAGGCCTTGGCGTTGATGGGTGCCCTGCCCCGTTTTGACACTTATGGACGGCTTGCAGGGGCGTGCCTGATGCCGCTGGAGGAGCTGGGCCGCCCGCGTATCGATGTGGTGATCACCCTGTCAGGCATCTTCCGTGACCTGTTGCCAATGCAAATCCGGCTTCTGGCTGAGGCCTCTTTCCTGGCGGCCTCAGCAGATGAACCGGAAGACCAAAACTATGTCCGCAAACACGCTCTGGCCTTCATGGCAGAACACGGAGGTGACATGGAGGCGGCGTCATTGCGGGTTTTTGGCAATGCCGAGGGCGCCTATGGTGCCAATGTCAATCAATTGGTCGACAGCAGCGTCTGGCAGGATGAGGACGAACTGGGTAACTGCTTCACCCAACGCAAAGGTTTTGCTTATGGCCGCGAGGGTCGCCCCGTGCGCAACAACGTCCTGTTGCAAAGCGCGCTGGCCAGTGTCTCGCTCACGTACCAGAACCTCGATTCGGTGGAGCTAGGGGTGACGAGCATTGATACCTACTTTGACACTTTGGGCGGCGTGAGTCGCGCCGTGTTGCAGGCCAAACACAAGATTGAAGGTACCCAAGCCAGTGCCCCGCCTGTTTATATCGGCGACCAGACACAAGGTGACGGGGTGGTACGTTCCTTGACAGAACAGGTCTCGCTGGAAACACGCACTCGCATGCTCAATCCCAAGTGGCATGAAAGCATGCTCCAACACGGTTATGAAGGTGTGCGTCAGATTGAGGCCCACCTCACCAACACCATGGGCTGGTCCGCTACAACCGGACAGGTTCAACCCTGGGTGTACCAGCAGTTGGCACAGACGTTCATCCTCGATCCTGAGATGCGCGAACGGCTGGCCCAGCTCAACCCTGTCGCATCAACCAAATTTGCCAACCGCTTACTGGAAGCGTCACGGCGCCAATACTGGCAACCCAATGCCGAAACCATGGACGCGCTGCGGCTCGCCGGTGAGGAGTTGGAAGACCGTTTAGAAGGTGTTTACGAAGGAGTTCCCGCATGATCGAAACCACGGCAGTCCCCCTGTCAGATATACGGCGAGGTGGCCGTCATCTGGATGGCGAGGGAAGTATGCAAGTGCAGCTCGACCCTGCCGTCAAGATTGGCACCGCCAAAGTTTTTGCGGTGTATGGCAAAGGTGGTATTGGCAAGAGCACAACCTCGTCGAATTTGTCAGTGGCTTTCAGCAAGATGGGTAAACGCGTGCTGCAAATTGGCTGCGATCCCAAACACGACTCCACATTCACCCTGACCAAGAAGCTGATGCCCACCGTGATTGACGCGCTGGAAGCCGTCAACTTCCACGCCGAAGAATTGCGCGTTGAGGATTTTGTCTATCGGGGCTACAACGGTGTCATGTGTGTAGAGGCTGGCGGACCACCCGCCGGCACAGGCTGTGGTGGCTACGTGGTGGGGCAAACCGTGAAGCTGCTCAAAGAACATCATCTGCTCGAAGACACCGATGTGGTGATCTTTGACGTCTTGGGTGATGTGGTGTGTGGCGGTTTTGCCGCCCCGCTGCAACACGCTGATCGCGCATTGATCGTGACCGCCAATGACTTCGACTCCATCTTTGCGATGAACCGCATTGTCCAAGCCATTGGTGCCAAGGCCAAGAACTACAACGTCCGGCTCGGTGGTGTGATTGCCAACCGCAGCGATGCCACGGACCAAATTGACAAGTTCAATGCGGTGGTTGGTCTGAAAACCATGGCCCATTTCCCGAACCTGGATGAAATTCGCCGCAGCCGGTTGAACAAATCCACCCTGTTTGAGTTGGAACCCACACCAGCCGTCAAAGCGGTGCAGGATGAGTACATGCGATTGGCTGCTGCCCTCTGGCTGGGTACGGATCCCTTGCCTGCTGTGCCGATGAAAGATCGGGACATTTTTGACCTGTTGGGTTTTGACTGAGGCCACCGCATGAACGAAAACACCTACCAGGAGCGGCGTGGTCAGATTGAAAACTACTTCGATCGAACCGCCGCAGCAGCCTGGGAAAAGTTGACATCGGATGCCCCCCTGGGACGGGTGCGGGCGACGGTACGCGCCGGACGGGACAACATGCGCGCAACACTGCTCTCCTGGTTGCCGCCCGATCTTCACGGCAAACGCATCCTGGACGCAGGCTGTGGTACCGGCGCGCTGTCGGTAGAGGCAGCACGTCGAGGCGCCGAAGTTGTGGCGATAGATCTGTCACCCACCTTGGTTGAACTCGCACGCAACCGCTTGCCTCCAGATGTCGCCAGTCGCATTGATTTTCGCAGCGGCGACATGCTTGACGCAGCTCTCGGTAAGTTCGATCATGTGGTCGCGATGGACTCCATCATTCATTACCGAACCGAAGATGCCGTCAGTGCTTTGGCCAAACTGGCCGAGCGGACTTCGTCCTCCATTTTGTTCACCTTTGCACCACGCACGCCGCTGCTGGCATTCATGATTGCGGTTGGGCGCATTTTTCCTCGCGGCAACCGCGCCCCGTGGTTAGAACCAATGGCCGAAGAAAGAATTGCCAGCTTGATGGCCCAGCATGCTTCGCTGGCTCTGTGGAACCGAGGTCGGACCCAAAGAATTTCCAGCGGTTTTTACCAATCTCAAGCGATGGAGTGGCAGACATCGTGAGAGCTGCAACGTTCAAACGTCTTGCCAAGAGTATTCCTGCGCAGTGGCTGCCCTTTGCGGATGTGGCCAGTGCGGGTTTGCCTCTGTCTCGGCTTTTGCGTTTGTCGTTATTCAAAGTCACGATGGGCATCACCACGGCGCTCCTGATTGGTACGCTCAACCGGGTCATGATTGTTGAATTGGGTGTGGCAGCATCCTTGGTGTCACTGATGCTCGCGCTTCCTCTTCTGGTCGCACCGTTTCGTGCGGTCACGGGCTACCAGTCAGATACACACCAATCTGCTTTTGGCTGGAAACGTGTTCCTTTTATGTGGGGGGGAACACTCGTCCAGTTTCTCGGGTTGGCCTTTATGCCCTTTGCACTGTTGGCCCTGACCGGTCAGGGGGAGCGGCCTCTGCCGCCCTGGCTGGCGCAAGGTGTCGCAGCCATGGCCTTTTTGATGGTCGGTGCGGGATTACAAACATCCCAAACCGCAGGGCTGGCACTTGCCACGGATCAGGCCAGTGAAGAAACGCGTCCAAGGGTCGTCGCCTTGATGTACATCATGCTGCTGGCGGGCGCCGTGGGCGGCAGTCTGGTTTTCAGCGTCCTGCTGACGGACTTCAGTGCCCAACGTCTGGTTCAAGTCGTTCAAGGGACAGCCATGGTTGTCTTGATGCTCAACGCATTTGCCCTGTGGAAGCAAGAAGCTCGCAATCCACAACGTGCTGCGGCACGAAAACAGACGCCCAAACCTGCGTTCAAAGAGGTATGGACGCATTTCATCAATTTGCCCAACGCACGGCGTTTTTTGTGGACCACGGGTCTGGGAACCATGGCGTTCAACATGCAGGATATTGTGCTGGAGCCTTACGGCGGTGAGATCTTGCATTTGAGTGTGGGTGCGACAAGTGCCCTGACCGCGATGCTTGCCGGCGGTGGCTTGATGGGCTTTTTGCTGGCCGGTCGCCAACTGGCCCGAGGCATGGATCCTTTGTTGCTGGCGGCGGGTGGCGCCATGATTGGCATCCCGGCGTTTTCTGCCGTCATCTTTTCTGCACCGCTTGAGGCTGGGTGGTTGTTTCGCCTTGGCGCTCTGGGCATCGGCCTGGGTGGCGGGCTGTTTGCCGTTGGTACATTGTTCACAGCCATGCGCCTGGATGGTGGTGGTTATGTGGGCTTGGCACTCGGGGCTTGGGGTGCTGTGCAGTCGACCGCTGCGGGACTGGCCATGTTTTTTGGTGGCGCGTTGCGCGACCTGGTGACGCAGTTAACTGCTGGTGGCGCTTTTGGCGCCGCCTTTGCGGTGCCGTCGGTTGGTTACAGCGTGGTTTACCACGTTGAAATGCTCTTGTTGTTTGTCACGCTCATTGCCGTTGGCCCCTTGGTCAGACACGGCGTCCGCGCCACAAACAACGTCCGGATCGCCCCTGTTATTCAGTAGATTTTTTGAAGGAGTTGACCATGGAAATTGGTGGTTTCACACAATCTTTCGACGTAGCACAGCTTGTGCTTTACGTTTTTTGGGCATTTTTTGCCGGCCTGATTTATTACCTGCAACGAGAGGCGCACCGCGAGGGTTATCCAATGGACCCGGGTCGCGTCAATGGCCCGGTGACCACAGGCTGGCCCTTGGTACAGCCCAAGACCTACAAAATGCGCCATGGCCCCGACATGGTTGCACCGAACCCGGACCGGCCCGATGGCGAGTTCTCCTTTGAACCCGGCAACAACCCATGGAGCGGTGGCAACATCGTGCCAAAAGGTGACCCTCTGCTCGCCGGTGTGGGTCCTGGTGCCTGGGCCATGCGCGCTGACGAGCCAGATCTCACTTACGAAGGCGCACCCAAAATTGTTCCTTTGCGGGTTGCCAAGGACTACAACGTCGCCAAGCAGAACATTGATCCTCGCGGCCTTCAGGTCATTGGCGCGGACAAGGAAAGTGCGGGGCAAGTGTGCGATATGTGGGTTGACCAGTCGGAATCCATCTTCCGCTACATTGAAGTGGCACTCAAGGGGTCTGAGGCTCGCGTGTTGATCCCGATGAATTTCGCCCGGATCAATAAAGAAGGGGTTCATGTGAACGCCTTGATGTCCTACCAGTTTGGCAATGTTCCCAAGACACGTGTTCCGGAACAAATCACGCTCCTGGAAGAAGAAAAGATCATGGGCTACTTCGGCGCAGGCCTGCTTTATGCCCATCCCAGCCGGCAGGAACCTTTGCTGTGATTGCAACCCATGAGCATGAGTTCGAGGCAGCTCCAGGGCTGCCCGAGCCCTTGCCTCCTGGCGAAAAAATGCTTTGGCAGGGAGTGCCGCAATGGCGGCAATTGGCTTTACATGCGTTTCATGTCCGCAAAATTGCGATCTACTTTCTGATCATGTGGGCAATTCAACTCGCTTACTTGTTGGACAGCCATGCTGGCAACCATGAGATAGCCATCTCCCTCATCAAGAGTTTTCTGACTGGGTCCGTGGCCTTGGTGCTGCTGAGTTCCGTTGCTTGGTTTTCCAGCAAAACCACGGTGTACACCATCACCGACAAGCGGGTTGTGATGCGCGTGGGCATGGTTCTCACACTCACCTTCAACTTGCCCCACAAACGTATCGCGTCAGCTTCTTTGAAGAACTTTCATGGCAACTCTGGCGATATCGCTTTGAGTCTCTACCCAAGTGATCGCATCGCCTGGATGCATCTGTGGCCACATGCCCGTGCATGGCGTTTGACCCAACCGGAACCTGCGCTTCGTTGCATCCCAGATGCCCAGGCCGTTGGCAGGATCCTGCTGGCAGCCTGGAGTCAAGAACGGACAACAGAGCGGATCGTGGCTCAAAGCGTTCCATTGCCGACCCAATCAGAGCAACAACAAGAAGGTTTGCCCGCATGAATGGCCCCATGCCTTCAGGAAACATGAAGCCCCCCATTCGCAAACCAATTGGGTATTTGCTGGCTTTCCTGGGTCTCGTCCTTTGCCTGGTGGCTTTCGCGCGCTACCAGGGGCTGACATGGACGGTCGAGGATGCACCAATACTGTGGCAACGCGATCTGATGTTCGCTGATACACCGGATGGACAGATTGTCGCAATTGATAGTTTTGATAGCAAAGAAGTGATGGTATTCAAGGGCGAACAAGGGTTTTTACGTGGAACCCTTCGCGCACTCGCGCGCGAAAGAAAACGTCGTGGCATGGGGCCGGAAGCGCCATTTCGGGTGATTGAACACACGGATGGCAGGCTCACCCTGCTCGATCCCAGCACATCTCAACGCATCGACCTGGAGTCCTTTGGACCGGTCAACTCCGCTATATTTCGAAATCTCAAGCATCCGTAGTCAACCAACATACGCTCTATGAACACACTCGTGCAACGTATCGAAACAGCGAAAGATGCGAACGACAAGGCGGTGCAAAGCAGCATGCTGAGTCCGCGTTTCTACACCACCGACTTTGCTGAGATCAACCGCATCAATATTGAACCGCTGCGCAAAGAGTGGGACATCATGATGCGTGAGTACGAGGGGGACAACAACCACGACCACTTTCAACGTGATGCCAGCTTCGCCGATGAGGTGGCGCAATCGATGACTCAACTCTCCAAGGAGATGCGTCAGGAGTTCATTGACTTTCTGGTGAGTTCACTCACATCAGAGTACTCGGGTTGTATCCTGTACAACGAGATCCGTAAAAACATCTCCAACCCGGATCTGAAACAACTGATGGCGTATATGGCCCGTGACGAGGCCCGTCACGCTGGATTCATCAATCAGTCCTTGCGCGACTTTGACCTTGGCATCGATTTGGGAAGTTTGAAGCGCGAGAAGGCCTACACCTTTTTCAAACCCAAATACATCCTGTACGCCACCTACTTGTCGGAAAAAATTGGGTACGCCAGGTACATCACCATCTTTCGTCATCTGGAACGCCATCCGGACAAACGCTTTCATCCGATCTTTCGCTGGTTCGAGCGTTGGTGCAACGATGAGTTTCGTCACGGCGAGTCATTTGCACTGATCATCCGCGCCAATCCACACCTGCTGCGGGGTGGCAATGTGTTGTGGATCCGCTTTTTCCTGTTGGCCGTTTATGCCACCATGTATGTGCGTGACCACACCCGCCCCATGTTGCACGAAGCCATGGGCCTGGACTCTGCAACGTATGACTACGCGGTGTTTGACATCACCACACAAATCACCCGGCAGGTCTTTCCCATTGCCCTGGATACCGACAATCCGAAATTTCGCGCGGGGTTGGCCAAACTGTTCACCATCTCCAAGGCCAATGACTTGGCCAAAAAACAAGGGGGATGGCTCGGAAAACTGAAGCAGGCATGGTTCGTGTCGCAGGCCTGCCTGGTATTCGGCAAACTGTATTTATTACCGATAAAACGCCAAGTGCTGACTGCAGATGTGCGAATGGAACCCGTGTGGTGAATGACACCCTTTTAGCTTCGGGTTATGCCATTCTGTGCTGGTGGTTTGGAACAGGCATCATCTTGTGGCTCGACCGCCTGCCGCCCAGCAGTTTTCGTTGGAGTCTGGGGGGCTGGAGTGTATTGTTGGTGTTCAGCTTCTTGGCAGTTGCAGAAAGTATGGAGAGCTTGAGCGTTGAAAACGCCTATTTGGGCTTTGGCAGCGTGATTGTGATGTGGGGTTGGCATGAGCTGGCATTTCTAACTGGCTGGCTGACCGGGCCTAGAAAACAGACTTTGCAACCCGGCGTGACCGGGTGGGCCCGGTTCAAACAATCGCTGGATGTGATCCTGTACCACGAGATAGCTTTGATCCTGAATTTTGTGGCCCTTTGTCTGATGCAAAGGGGACAACCCAACCACGTGGCACTTTGCACTTTCGCTGTGTTGTGGTGTATGCGCATCAGCGGCAAGTTGAATTTGTATTTCGGCGTGCCACAAAACGGCGCGCAGTATCTTCCCAAACACTTGGTTTATCTGGCCAGCTATTTTCCAACCCGCGGTATCACAGCCTGGTTCGTGTTTTCGTTCAGTATGGCATTGGCCGTCTGGATCTGGATTGTGGGTCAGGCGCAATTGGGTGTGGTTGAAATCACCACTGGGTGGGTCTTGCTGGCCAGTCTTCTCGGTCTGGGCATCTTGGAGCACGCCATGATGGTTTTGCCTTGGCCACTCGAACGCTTGTGGGGCTGGGCATTAAATACAAAAAATAAGGTTGCACTGGATAACGCAACATTGGACTCCAAATGAACGCATTTTCAAACATACAAACTGCCGCTCCCACAGAGGATGTGACTGCAGACAAGAGGCCGACGGCCATTGTGATTGGTACGGGTTTTGGCGGTTTGGCAGCAGCCGTGCGCTTGAGCTGCAAAGGCTATCGGGTTCAAGTGCTGGAGAAGCAGGATCAGCCTGGTGGTCGGGCGGCTGTCTGGCGGCGCGACGGATTTACCTTTGATGCGGGGCCGACCATCGTGACCGCACCGTACATGCTGGAAGAGTTGTGGGAGATGTGCGGACGTCGATTCTCTGATGATGTCACACTGGTCCCGGTGGCACCTTTTTACCGGATTCGGTATGACGATGGCAGTTTTTTCGATTACGGCAAGGACCAGCAGGCCAATCGGGAACAGGTCAAGAAAATTTCCCCGTCGGACCTGGCGGGTTACGAGGCCTTTATCAAGGAAGCGGAGCGGTGTTATCAGCTTGGCTTCTTAGAGCTGGGAAGCATTGTTTACGACAGTCCAAGTGATTTGATTCGCGCGATCCCCAACATGCTGAGATTGCGAGGCTGGCGCAGCATCTATGACATGGTGTCGAGCTATATGAAACACCCCAAACTGCGTGCAGCCTTCACGCTGCAGTCGCTCTTGATTGGGGGAAATCCGCTGAGCGTCACCGGCATTTACGCGCTCATCAATGCTCTGGAACGACGCTTTGGTGCGCATTGGGCGATGGGCGGCACAGGCTCGCTGGTGCAGGGACTGGTCGGCTTGCTGGATCAACGCCAAGTGCCCATTCGCTACAAAGCAGAAGTACGCCGCATTCTGGTGGAGCAAGGCAGAGCCACTGGCGTCGAGTTGGCCAACGGAGAGCACATCTCCAGTGACATCGTGGTCAGCAATGGGGACACGGCTTGGACCTACCGCTACCTGGTGGATGCCAAAGATCGCCCCCACTGGACGGACAGCCGAATTGAGAACAAAAAGTACTCCATGGGTTTGTTTGTCTGGTACTTTGGCACCGACAAAAAGTACGAAGATGTGCCTCACCACACGATGGTGTTAGGTCCGCGTTATCAGGAGTTGCTCAACGATATCTTTAAACGCAAGCACTTGGCTGAAGACTTCAGCCTTTACCTGCACCGACCGACGGCCACTGATCCCGGCATGGCGCCAGAAGGGTGCGACACGTTTTACGCCTTGTCACCCGTACCTCACCTCGACAGTGGCACCGACTGGCAGGTCCAAGGTGAAATCTACCGCCAGAAGATTGAAAAGCGGCTGAGTGAAACGATTTTGCCCGAGCTTGGATCACATATCGTCACATCCCAGTTCACCACCCCACAAGACTTTCACGATCGTCTGCTGTCGTTCAAAGGAGCCGGTTTTGGCATGGAGCCTCTCCTACTGCAAAGTGCTTATTTCCGTCCGCACAACCGCAGCGAAGATGTCAAAGGCCTCTTCATGGTTGGGGCAGGAACGCACCCAGGCGCAGGTGTTCCTGGTGTCCTGATGTCCGCCAAAGCGCTTGAACAGGTAGTTCCCCATGTCAACAGTTTCTCTTGACTACGATTCGCGCGACCTGAAAGCCTGCATCGCCATGATGAAGGGCGGGTCGAAGACGTTCTTCGCTGCCAGCCGCTTACTGCCTATGCGCGTGCGTGCTGCGGCGGTTGCCTTGTATGCCTTCTGCCGCGTCGCGGATGATTTGGTTGACCAAGGAGGAGATGTCCATACCAACTTATCGGTTTTGCGACAGCGACTGGACCAGATTTATTCTGGCAACCCATCCGAATTTGTTGAAGACCAAGCACTGACACTGGTTGTTCAACAGTATCAACTGCCGCGTTTATTTCTAGACGCTTTGCTTGAAGGTTTCGAGTGGGATGCACTTGGGCACCGATACCAGACCTTGGAAGACCTTCAGTCCTATGCAGCGCGGGTTGCGGGTACGGTGGGTGCGATGATGTGCTGGATCATGGGTTCAAAGTCGACCACGACTTTGGCACGAGCATGCGAACTTGGTGTCGCCATGCAACTCACGAATATTGCACGTGATATCGGTGAAGATGCCCGCAACGGCCGAATCTATTTGCCTCTGGAGTGGATGGAAACAGCTGGTATCAACGTCGAAGAATGGCTTGAAAACCCAAAACCAACTGCTGAAGTCAAAGCTTTGATATCACGTCTTTTGGAAGAGGCTGATTTACTGTATCGCAGATCACAGTCCGGTATTGCAGAGTTGCCGCCAGACTGCAGGGCAGCCATACTTGCCGCCAGTTCAATTTATGGGGAAATAGGCGCACAACTGAGGCGAGAAGGCCTTGACTCCATCACACGGCGAACGATTGTCAGTACAACGCGCAAACTCGTGTTGCTTGCCTCAGCTTGGACACAAGTCAGGTGGATCTACGTAGATACACAACAACCAAGCCCCTTAAAGGCCATTAGTTTTCTGGTTGAAAACTGCCAAAAAAACCTCAACGATCGAAACACCCCTACCTATGCACCAAACAGGGCCATGTCACAAAAGATCGAATGGGTTTTAGGATTGTTCGAACGGCTTGAGAATGAAAGAATCGGACGCAAGCCGATCGAACTATCGGAATAGACTTATTTTTTATCGTCGGGGCGATTCAGCCAGTTCATGATCATGAACAAAATGAATACGACGTACATAATAATCAAAATGGTGCTGGTCTTCATATTTTCTCCTTAAAGTTGAGGTTCACTTTTCTATCGACACGGGAATCAGATAATCTAGACTAAAGTTTGGTTTTGCGACCAAGCAATGGGAGCATGATGACGATGGTCACACAAAGCAGCAGCAGCTCCAGCCCGTAAACGGTATGGTAACCAGTTGGCGAGTCGGACCACTTGGCAACAGAATCTCTTAAAACACCTCCAAAAGCCATGGCCAGGCCAGCGGCCGTCGCCTGTACAGCACCCCAGGTACCCAAGGCCATGCCAACTTGATCTTTTGGCGCCAAATTCATCGTCGAAGTCAACGTACCATGGCTAAACAGGCCGGCACCCAAACCAATTAAAAAAGTTCCTGAAGCAAATAACCAAGGGGCTTGTAAGTACCCCGAAACAATGATTGCACTGAATGCTGGAATACCTACCCAGGCCCCACCGCTGGCCATACGAAAAGGGTCGGCACCGCGACTCAAGACCCGAGATGCCCAGCCAAAACCGATCAAACCGCCAAACGCCAAAGTAGCGGTCAAGGTTGTGGTTGCAGAAACACTCAAGCCGAGAATTTCACCACCATAAGGCTCAAGTAAAACATCTTCCATCGTAAATGCTGCCGTTCCACATCCCAACACCAATAGGCGCCTGACAGCATGACCACCTTTGCTGAAACTGATCCACGACTCCCGAAAGCTCGGATCGGCGACGGGCGCACTCTGTCGTACTGAGTGCCTCGCTTCCTGCTTCCAAAGGGCCACAACATTCAGGCACATGGTGACAAGTGCAGCGCCCTGAATGACCTGAACCAAGCGGCCAGGACTATAGTCTGACAGCAGTTCGCCATAAATGAACGCGCTGCCAATCATGCCCACCAAAAGCATCACATACATCAGGCCAACCACTTTGGGCTGTGACTCGATTGGCGCCAAATCTGTCGCCAAAGCCAGACCAACTGTCTGCGTGGTGTGCATGCCGGCCCCTACCAACAGAAAAGCTACTCCCGCACCGATGTAGCCGACCCAAGGGGGGGCCTGCGCTGCCTCACCGGCACCCGCAAGAACCAACAGCGCAAACGGCATGATGGCAAACCCCCCAAACTGCAAAAGCGTACCCATCCAAATGAAAGGCACCCTGCGCCAACCTAACGCTGAACGATGGTTGTCTGATTTGAACCCAATCAAAGCTCGCAAAGGTGCGAATAACAGTGGCAGTCCGACCATGATGGACACCAGGGCGGACGGCACCTTGAGCTCAACAATCATGACCCGATTCAACGTGCCAATCAGCATGACCATCGCCATGCCTACAGAAATCTGAAACAAAGACAACCTCAGCAACCTGGGCAGAGGAAGATCGGGGGTAGCTGCGTCAGCAAAAGGAAGGTAGCGCGTACCCGCTGCAGCCCATGCAAAAACCAGTTTTTGGCTAAATCTGTTCATTCAAAAAAAGGGACCGAGATCTTTCGACCTCGGTCTCTAAGCTCCATACCTGCGTTATTTTTTCGCAGTCACGGCACCAGGCAAAGCTGGCACGGCATCAGCCGAAGCAGTCACTGCAGCTTTAGCAGCGCTACCGCTGTAGTAGGCCTTCAGCCATGGCACGTTGGTGAACAGGGCCAGATGAACGGCAAAAGCGCCGACAGCCACTGCACCCAAGTAAAGCGGAATACCTGTCGAAGGTTTCACATACAACCAAATTTTTCCGTAAATCATGGTGTTATCTCCTTACTTGAGCCAAGGTGAGTAAATATAGGAAAGCAAATGGGCAAATGCGGCGATCATGCCGAAAATTTGCGTTCCCTGAATGAGATGCCGATGGATCTCTTGAGCTTCGGCTTCAGTCAGTCCCGTTGGGTAAACTTTGTCTGTATCAGACATGGTTATTCTCCTTGCAACGTGCAAAACCCGCACGAGGGTTATTTAAGGCCGGAATGGCCAAAAATTCATTATATTTGCTGTCACCCACTAATAGCTGTTCCACCGCAAAAATACGCAATAGTGGCGACAACAAAAAAACCTTTCCAATACTTTCCATATTTAAAATATCAATCACTAAAACCGTCTTGGCATACGCCAAGGTAGCATTGCCCGAACCACCGGAGACACAAGCCGTGGTATCGATAATGATTCGTGAAAACTGACAACTTTCTCACCTAACAACTCACTCTTCAAAAGAGATCTTTGATAGAAAGGCGTATCTTCAAGTTGTTCAGAAATCTCCACTGGCGCACTGCTACGAACACCTCTGCTCACCCGCCATGCAGTAGGAGGTAGTACTTTACGCCCGGGTGGGTCAAAAGTGCTTACCTGTCCCTGACAATCAAACCGCAAAGCCAATATAGATTGGCTTTGATCCTTATATTTCATGTCATACAGCACTGCAGTACTGCCATTGCGCATCAAACTACGTGACCAATCCCATTCATGAAAACCATTTTCAATAGGTTCATCACCTTCATTTGAATCCAAATAGGCATTACCTTGCCACTTCTGAAAAGGTTTGCTCAGATTGACTTCAATTTTGGCTGATGGTGCAATCGGACCCCAACGGTGTTTCTTTTGGGCATCCAGTGCAGTACTGAATCCAAACAGCTGACGAGGTTCAATACGAATAGTCCCGGTGATCTTGTGAGGAATCGGAGACCCAGTTTCATCCACACGTATCGTCAGACTGGTCCCATCCCAATACATGTCACTTGGGCCAATCACAAACCTGCTGGCGCTACGTGAGCAGTGCTTACGACTGCGTTCTGTCATACACCACCGTTTGTTATTGCGGCTGTACAAGGCAACATTCAGAGCACAAAAATTATCAGGATCTGTTTTGCCGCTGCGTCTGGCCCAAGCGTAGTAAGGCGAAAAGACGCTGCCAACAAAGGCAATCAAGCTCAATCCGAATTGGCCGTCGTCACTCATGGCGTCAACATACCACCAGAGGTAGCCTCCGTTTGGGACAGCCTGGTCAAACCGAGGTTCTCCAGAACTGCCGCGGCCGCCAGTCGCCCTGACATCGCTGCCATCGGCACTCCAGGCCCCGGATGGACACTCCCGCCCGCCAGATACAAACCCGGTATCGGGCTGATCGCTCCTGGTCTCGAAAAAATGCTCAGCCATCCGTGTGTCGCCTGTCCATAAAGTGCACCACCTGTGCCGGGGAAACGTTGATGAAAATGCCGAGGTGAGGTTCTAACCAACCGACCGGTATCCAACTCAATGTCCAGACCGCAGGCCCTGGCACGCCCAAAACTTCTTTCCTGCAACTTCTCAAGCAAGTCAGCTGACAAGCGCTCATCATCCGTATCACCAATCGCTGGCGCATTGACCAAACACAACAATCGTTCAGGTGTATGCGAAGTCGCACCTGCGCCCCGGTCTTGCGCACAGACATACAGCGTTGGATCCGTGGGCAAACTTTGCCGAGTGAAAATGTCCTCAAATTCTGTAGCGTACTGCCGTCCAAAAAACAGGTTGTGACGGTCCAAATTGAGACCTTTTGTCTTGGCCACAGCACACCAAGTGACGGCAGACAAAGAACGCTGTGCTTTGTGTGAAGAGAACGCCGCACGGCTTCGTGCCCCTAGCAAGCCTTGGTGCAACGCCGACACATCACCGTTAAAAACAAGCGCATCCGCCGCCAGCCGTTCACCGTCGCGCAAGACCACACCTTTCACGCGACCCTGCTCAACCTGAATCTCCTGGCATTCCGTTTGGTAACGGAACTGCACACCGTTTTGTTTACACAGACGAACCAAACACTGGGCTAGCGAGGTCATGCCACCCTGAACCGACCACACACCATCCATCTCGACCTGGGCGATCAAATTCAGAGTTGCCGGTGCCTGTAAAGGTGAGGAACCACAGTAAGTCGCATAACGGCCAAACAGCTGGCGTAAACGCGGGTCCGTGAAGTGCCTGCCCAAACTGTCCCACATGGTCCGCGTTGGACCAACACGCGCCAACAATGCCAAACCACGAGGCCCCAAACTCATCATAAACTTCGGTAAGTTGCTGGCTTGTGACCGTATGAAAGGTGTCTCCAGGCTCCGATACAGGGCCTTGGTCGTTTGGCAGAAATGACGGAATCTCTGCGCTTCGTCTGGACCAGCAAAAGCCTCCACAGCAGCCTCGCTAGCCTGCGGATCGGCAAACAAATCCAATGCGCTGCCGTCGTCCCAAAAGTGTTTGGCAAGAACTGGCAAATGAGACAGTTTGAGTTCGGTGTCGATGTCAGCCCCTACCGACTCCATCAGCTCCGAGAAAACCCACTTCATGGTGAATACCGTGGGGCCGGCGTCAATGTAGCTTCCACCCACTTCCTGAGCACGCACTTTCCCACCGGCCTGCTCACTGCGCTCCACCACGGTCACATCAAGGCCCTGATGCCCCAAGCGCAAAGCGGCAACAAGACCAGCCACCCCTGCACCCACCACGACCACATGTTTGTCAGCCATGCTGAACCTCACGTGAGACGCCGTAGCGTTTGCCAAGCCACAGACCTGTCATGGCAAGAACCCGCATCCGAACAAACATGGACTCTGCAAAATAGTCATTTTTATATGCTGCAGTGATGGCGTGTTTGTGAGCCCCTGAGTGGGCATAGGCGACCATGGCGTCCGTATCGCTCCAGAGACTAAAAGTACATTGCCGCAACAGCGGGGCTTCGCCCAGTCCCATGGCGAGGTGACATCCTTTGGCAGTGTTGAGTTCTTTTTGAGCCGGTGGTGAGTAGCGCCAAAACGCAAGTGCCTTGGCTGGCCGAATGGTCCCCCGAGTCAACACAGCGACCAAGTTCCTCCCCGATTCAGACTCAGTACCAGTCTGATCCTGTGACGCCAACAAACAGTCAGTCGGAGTGACTCCCCAAACCTGCTCATCCCATTGCCCTCTGGCCGAGGTAACTGCCATCGAACTCAACCAGTGTTCGCGGGAATGTTCAATCATGGCCTGAACGTAGGGGCCTTCACAGAACTCATTGGCCTTTTGTTCATCCTCAAACAGACAAATCAAGCCTTGATGGCTGCCACTGGGACGCAAACCAAATCCACCTCCGTGCCCGCTACCCATCACTTTGGAAAACAGGAGCCCAGGTACATCCTTGAGTGCACCAGGACCTTGGATCAGTCGCATCCACCCCCAAGCCCGATGTTGGGTCAAATAGTCAACCAGCAGCACCACAACCACACCGGAGAGTGCGATAGATGGGTTAGCAGAGGTATTCACTGTCTGACCTTCAGTCTTTGTCAAAACACGACACCAAGCCGCCAATCAGCATTTCAACAGGCATGCTCATCATCAACTCGGTGTCAACGGTTCACTTCACTTTGCAGCGACAGTTGTCACCGCAGCAGGACGAGAACCGACCAACTCAGGATAGTCCTTGATAAAAGGTGTCCCGTGCAACGGCTTGTAAACACCCTGGTGACATGTCGTGCAGTTCACCTTGGGAGAATCCCCCGTCGGGCCCAACCTGTTGGCAGGGAAAGCCGTTTTAAGGGGCTCAAGGTAGGCGACATTGAGGTCTCTGGCCATCCGAATACCGTGCCACGCGACTGCGCGTTGTGGAGGATTGTCTGTCCAGTCACCAAAGGACCGCGTGTTATGACAGTAGGTGCAATTCACGTTCAGCGCAGAAGACATGTGTGTCATCAAGCTGTAGGTGTATTCCGTCTGCTTGAGCGAGCTGCGATTGGTCCGATCCGGAAGTGCAGTGGTACTGTAAACGCGGATGTTCTTGCTTTCCAACAAGAAAGGCGTGAACGGGTCTGTTGGCGTAGCCATCAGTGCCACCGTCATCGACGCGGTGTTTTGTCCAGCATTGTCTCCAATGAAGTTGGACCCATTGGCTTGCGGAGGCTCCTTGAACCAGATATTGGATGGCACCGGTTGCCCACGATGGCAGGTGAAACAGGTCACGCCAGTTGCCGCCACATGGGCCGTCCAATCCGAATTGATGTGCCTGGTCATTTCAAGCATCCGCCGCGAAACCACCTTGGTGTACATCTTGTCGTCTGCAAAATTCTGCAAATCATGGCAATACGCGCACCCTTCCACAGGAGACACCCAGGCCGTTATGGCCGTCATCAGTCGGGTGAACTCAGCAACGCTGACATCACCCAGGACCTTGACATTCTGAAAAGCCTGACTGGCTCGCGGCCCACTGGCGTCCGCAGCAGGTATGGCGTCAGGCAGCAGATTCTTGGCGTTGATGGCTTCGACCAAACGCGGGTTATAAACCTGCAGCATGCCAGTACCGCGATAGCCGCGTTGGATTGAATCAGGCGAAGGACGCTCACACCCCGCCAGCAACACCAACCCACCCAGGAGCAAGAGCTTCAGTGAAGTAGATGACAAGCTCATGGTTTCACTCCAATCAAGGTTGCGGGATCAACAACGATGGGGAAAACAGACGGCTGTGGCGGAACCACCCCATGTTTCATCGACCACAAGTACCAGTTGTCCACCACAGTGCCAGACAACAAGATGCCAATACCACCCACCAAGGGGCACAAAACTGCAAACCACCACCCCCAACGGTGAATCGATTCCATCGTTGCGTTGATGCCCATGGTCCAGCGCCAGAACAGTGCAGCGCGTTCAGAAGCACCACCGCGGTCGAAGATCTGTTCGATTTCCCTCTCGCCACCAAACCGGCTTACTGCCAAAATAGTAGCGCCATGCATTGCAAATATAAGGGTTGAGCCGTAAAGGAAGGCAATAGACAAGGCGTGGAACGGGTTGTAGAACAGGTTGCCGTAGCGCAAGGAAAATGCAGCCGTCCAATCCAGATGCGGGAAGATCCCAAAAGGCACCGCCTCACTCCAAGAACCCATCAAAACCGGGCGAATGAAACCCAGCACCAGATACAGCCAGATGGCTGCGGCAAAGGCCCAAGCCACATGGGTACCCATGTGCAACTCACGTGCCCGACGGTAGATACGCAGCCACCACAGAATCAGTGAAGCCGTCAGAAAGAATCCAGCCATCAGCCACCAGCCGCCCTGATTCAAAGGTGGCAACTTGAGCCCATACTCCGGCGGCGGTGGTTCCAACGCCAGCCAAAACAGTTGACGCACAAATTGCACCGGGTCCCAGCCCACCGATGCCAGCATATTCATCCCGACGATGAAAAATGCGATCGAAAAACTGACAGCTGCAGCAACCCCGAGTGTTCCGAGGTAGATCGGACCAATCTGGGCATTACCTAGGCGGCCCAACAGATGAAACTGAACAGGGTGGCCAAAACGCGGCTCATTTCCTTTGCCCAATGGCACACCGTGATGCACAGCGCCCGACGGCTGTACTGCAGTAAATAGATTTTGATATTCAGCCATGACGTGATCTCCTGACTTAATTCCAGATGGGCATGTTCAACCACCAACCCCACCATTCAGGCCATCCACGCGTCCAGAATGGTCCACTGATCACAATGCACAAGGCACTAAACAGGACGGCCGCCAGAGCCAGAAACAAACCAAGGCGGTGAATCCCCAGGGTACCAATTGAATAACCGATGATGTCGCGGAAGAACGTATCCTCAGCTTCAGGTGCGCAGACCTTCTCGCCCTTCTTGGGATTCGAGGCAGACACAATCAGCGAGCTATGCAAAGACAGAGCAAATGTGGTCCCAAAGAAAAAACTGATGGCCAGCATGTGGGCGGGGTTGTAGTGGAAATGCAGGTACTGATACCCCACGTTAGAAACCCAGTCCAAATGGCTGTAAATCCCATATGGGAAACCGTGGCCCCAGGCCCCCATCAGCACCGGGCGAATGACCACCAAGGTGACATAGGCAAAGATCGCAACACCAAACGCCAGGGGAACATGCAGACCCATGCCAAGTTTGCGGCAGATCTCAACTTCGCGAAGCATCCAGGAAACAAAAGCGCCGATGGCACACACCGTGACCAACTGCCACAAGCCACCCTCCATGAGAGGCGCGATCCCCAACCCATAAGACAAATCCGGCGGGGCAATGCTGATCTGCCAAAGGTTCCATGTCGGACCTTGCGATGCACCCCAAAGAATCATGAACGTGCCCAACACAGAGAAAAACAATGTGGTGACACCAAAAAAACCAACGTAGAAGGGACCGACCCAAAAGTCGAACAGGTCACCACCTATCAAAGTTCCTCCACGAACTCTGTACTTCTTTTCAAAGCTGAGCATCGCCATGATTGCACCCGCCTAACTAGAACTGACGCATAGTCAATTCCGAATGTTTACTAAAACTGGGCAAACGACACCCAAAAGAGCTTTTGGGTCCGTTTGCTTTCCCTGAACACAGTCCGCTTAAGAACCTGCTGCAGGAACTGTTGCCGGCAGGGGTGCGTTTTGCGTAGCAACCGCACCTGCCTTGTGTTGGCCATCGAGCCAGTTGAACTTGTTGGTACCGAGCAAGATCAGATGAATCATTGCAGCCAGAGCAAACAAGAAAACACCTTGAGCAACCATAACCCTGATAGGGTCGAAAAGACGCCAAATTCTCCACATGGTCATTTCTCCTAAATAATGTATGACATGAGTGTGTACACCGCTGAATTCACACCTTCAATAAGACCTTTGGAATTCTCTGCACCAGGTAAAAACGTTCTCCATTGCATACCAATCAGTGAAGCTGATACCGATGCAACAAAGAAAATGACAAATACCGGCGCAAAAATCATCCAGAAAGTCAGCGATTTTTCAACATGGAAAAACTCGCCTTTTACTTGAATGTTTTGATTCATGGCAACTAATCCTGGAATCAAACGATGGCGTTACAGCCAGGGTCGCCAAGCCCAAACAAGAATGTGCGCAACCACAGCAACTGCCGTGAATCCCACAAATCCTTGAACATAGAACTTGTGGAACTCCTGGGCTTCCTCGTCAGTCAGTCCGGAAATAGAGGTTTGATTCGACATGCGAATACTCCTTCACAAAAAAGCCTTTCGGCCGATGATGCGCACAACCCGCGCAACCTGAGTAGCCAAGATCTTTGACCTTGACATCTTGACGTCCAAGGCTGATGGCAGCCCCGGCACAGAGCCATGCAGATCGAAACTCATGCATGAACCCCCAATCCCAACTCTTCGCCAGCACGGTCAACATGCGAGACCATGACTTTGTCCTGGTCTGATTCACGAGCGAACTTTTCAGCCAAATCACGCAAGCGTTTGGCGGCAGAAATCTGTATCAACACGGGTTGGTTCTGAATCAAATCCCGCATCCGCAACTGCGCAGCCTCATGCCACGCCGCGTTCGGTACCACCACACCGCGTGCATGTGTTGGATCCACACGATCCATGTCAACACCCAAGGGAAGGATGTGAAACAGGGCATCAAACAGGCTGTTGCACACCTCTTGGATGAGGTAGCTTGCGCCGCTGTAACCCATAAAAGGTGTACCTGTATGGCGTCTGATCACCGCACCTGGAAACGAGGCCGGAATGAAGGAAGCACGCATCGGCCCCCCACCAGACATCTCGCTCAGATACATGCGCTCGTTGTAACTGCCAAACATGATCAGCGGTGTTTGCGTTTTGCACAAATCACGAATCTTCTGGTTATCCGTTTTGGTACCAGCGGTGCGGGAGATGGCAAACTTGCACGGCAAGCCCATCTCGACATCCAGGAAATTCTTCAGTCCTCGGGTATAGGTTTCGTTGGCAACCACCGCAAAACTGGCTGTCGAGAAAAAATCCTGGGTCACCGAGCGCCACAAATCCCAAAGTGGTTTCAGGGTGGTATGCCGCTCACGTTCAATGAATGGCTCAGGGTCCAAGCCCAACAACTCACCGAGTTGGCGCAAAAACAGCGTAGTGCTGTGCAGACCAATGGGGGCCTGGAGGTAAGGTCGCTCAAGCGCCTCACACAACATCCGGCCAAACTCACGGTACATGCAAACATTGACATCCGCATTCACAAGGTTCGGAACATCAGCCAGATGACTGCCGAGCGGGAACACCATATTGACTTCCGCGCCAATACCCTCCACCAGACGGCGCACCTCGGCCAAATCGCTTGCCGAATTGAACACCCCATACGACGGGCCGATGATGTTGACCCGGGGCTTTTCTTCTGGATGGCGTTCACTCAGTGGTTTGCGCTGCGGCACTTTGCGCAAGCCGTATTCGCTCCACAACCAATAAATCGCCCGGTTGGCACATTGCCACTGGTCTTCATCAATCGTGCGCGGCAGGAACCGCAAGATATTCGTTCCTTCCGGTGTCACACCACCGCCAATCATCTCGGCAATGGAACCTGTCACCACCACCGCAGGCAGGTCGGGGTCCAGCACAGCGTGTGCACGTTTCATGGCCCCTTCGGTCCCTTCGCGCCCCAGCTGTTCTTCACCCAACCCCGTCACCACAATCGGCAACTCATGGGGCGGCAAAGCATCCGTATAGTGCAGCACAGACGTCACTGGCAGGTTTTCACAGCCTACCGGCCCATCAATGATGACCTGCAGCCCTTTGATGGCGGTGAACACATACACCGCTCCCCAATAGCCACCCGCGCGATCATGGTCAAGGATGAACATCAGCCCATCTCCTCAGCTTTGCGCTTCTTTGACAAGCGGTCCAACTGCCGACGCGTCTCTGCACGAAACTCAGGGTGCTTCTCGGGAACATCCTCCCAAATGCCTGCGGTGTCACCCGAGCCCACATTTTCAAAAAATGCGGTCATGGTCTCGAACCGAGCCCGATTGCCTATGGCGGACTGAACAACCTGCACCAGGGAACCGACCCCGGCCACCCCCATCAAGGGACGCGCTGAAATCAGGTTGGTGAAATACAGTGCCGGAATGGACATCTGCTTGGCTTTCTGGACAACCGGGGTGGTCCCGATCGCGAGATCTGGCTTGAACTCATCCACCGCAGCCATGTCTTGCTCCAGAGAAGCGCGAAACTGGACACGAACACCCTTCGAAGCCAACCATTCGGCATCCAAACTGTTCCAGGGTGTTGCAGGACAGGCTGTACCGACATACTTCAGGTCTGCACCACACTCCACCAACAAACGACCAACCAGCAGCTCAGAGCCTTCATAACCGCTCAGCGTGATACGCCCGGCAATGGGTTGCGTTGCCAACACCGCCCGAATGGCAGCGCCAGCCTGGTTTTTGGCCACATCAATCATGTCTTGGGCCACACCTGCCGCTTCACCAATCGCCTGCAACCAAGACAGGGTGCCATCCAGCCCGACCGGTGCGGAGCCCACCACGGGCCGACCTGCCGCCTCGAACTCACGCACACTGGCCGTATAAAACGGGTGAATGGCCGCAACAGCCACACAGTCCAGTGCTGCATACAACTCGCGCCATTCACGGGTCGGTACCACCGGACCGGCAGCCAGCCCCATCGGCGCCAACAGATGCGCGATACCCACCGGGTCAGCCGGAAACATCTCACCCAGCAGAGTGATGGTGGGCAAATGAACCACGCCGCCGCGCGGCGCCTGCACGGGCCCACTTTGAACCTCATGCCGTGCATAACGCAACATCGCGCCAGCCAAGACATCCTTCGCCTCAGCGTGAGTTGGCACGCCAAAACCTGGTACGTCAATGCCAATGATGCGAACACCGTCAATTTCCTTGGGCAACAGTTGCAGCGGAACACCGCT
The DNA here is from genome assembly GCF_002017865.1 of Rhodoferax fermentans. Classification (NCBI taxonomy): domain Bacteria; kingdom Pseudomonadati; phylum Pseudomonadota; class Betaproteobacteria; order Burkholderiales; family Comamonadaceae; genus Rhodoferax; species Rhodoferax fermentans. Next base: position 907,343 of record NZ_MTJN01000002.1, read on the forward strand.
GGCGGTAGGCACACAAAGATTGATCACCACGATGGCATCAAGTGTTGCTGGATCAGCTTGGGCGTGAACGGCGTCCCGAATATCCTCAAACAGTTTGCCTGTCACCAGGGATTCGGAGTTGAAGGGCACATACCCAACACTGCGGCGTGCGCCGTAGAAATGGGAGATGAACGTCAAACCATACACACAGCACGCCGAGCCCGACAGAATGGTGGCGGTTCTGCGCATACGCAGGCCAACACGCAACGCCCCAAACGCCGGGCACATGCTTTGTGGCTGGTCATGCGGCCCCGCATTGGGGTTGACCGGATAGTCTTTGGCGTACTGCAACAGAACTTCGGTTTTGCCAGAAGACCGCGCAGCAGACAACAACTTTTCACCCCCGGCATGGCAACCCATGCCATCACCTTCCAATGCAGTGGACTGCATCTCTGGCGTTTGAGCGAGGATGGTAGCTTCAGAGTACGACATAACTCAGGACGCGTCGTAAATGACTTCCAAGCTGGGCTTCACCACATCGTGGCGACCCACCATATCAAAAGCAGTCGCAGGTTCCAACACCACATGACGACCCACCACATCGGCACTGAACAAACTCAACAATTGGTCCTGCGTTTGTGGCTTGGGACGCACAGGTGGCGCTTCACCCACATTGGTCGCGAGTTGTTCAAACATCGGGCCCCACTCGCCACCAGGAATACCGATGATTTCGTAATTGGCACTTTTGCGGCGAATATCTTCATTGGCAGGTATCGCAGCCAGAACAGGTATGCCTGCATTGGCCGCAAAGGCGGCGGCCTCCCCTGTGCCATCATCTTTGTTGATCACCATGCCGGCAACACCCACATTGCCACCCAGCTTGCGGAAGTACTCCACCGCCGAGCAGACATTGTTGGCCACGTACAGGGACTGCAAGTCATTGCTGCCAACCACAATCACCTTCTGACACATGTCACGGGCAATGGGCAGACCAAAACCGCCACAGACCACGTCACCCAGAAAATCGAGCAAAACGTAATCAAAACCCCAGTCGTGAAAGCCCAGTTTCTCCAGAGTTTCGAAACCGTGAATGATGCCGCGGCCACCGCAACCCCGACCGACTTCCGGACCACCCAACTCCATGGCAAACACGCCATCACGCTTGAAGCACACATCGCTGATGCTCACAGCCTGACCAGCCAGCTTCAACCTGGAGGATGTCTCAATGATCGTCGGGCACGCCTTGCCGCCAAACAAAAGGCTGGTGGTATCGCTCTTGGGATCACAACCAATCAGCAACACCTTCTTGCCCTGTTGAGCCATCATGTAACTCAAATTGGACAGGGTGAAGCTTTTACCAATGCCACCCTTGCCGTAGATGGCAATGATCTGCGTCTCTTTGGTCGGCTGGGCTGTCGACACCTCTGGCAGAGGCTCCGACGCCTCTTGACGCAAACGCTCTACAAACTTGACGGGTTGCTCAGAAGGAATAGCCAAGTTGGTCATGCGTTGGCACTCCAATCCATAATCATTTTGAGACACAAAGGATCACCAAAAGCCACCTCATAGGCAGCCAGGGCATTTCTAGGCGACTGGTGATGTGTGATCAAACCTTCCAACGACAACCTGCCGGTCGTGACCAACTCAGTCACCGCCAACAAGTCGGCTCGCTTCCACTCTGCGGCGGTGCGAATTTGAGCCTCTCTCATGAACGCTGGCGCATAGGCGAAATGCAAATCTTGCTTGTAAAAACCAGCCAGCACCACCTCGCCCCCCGGGGCCAGGCGCAAAATCAATTTGTCGAGCAAGTTGCTGTCGCCACTGACGTCATAGATGGCTTTGTAGTCCTTGCGTGGGTCATCATCGGGATGCACCACGCGGTAGCCCTCGGCACCATCCATGCGCACAGCCTGTGTTTCCCAAACGGTGGGCTCAGGTGCACCAGCAGCCACCGTCAGGCGTGCCAGCAAACGCCCCATCACACCATGACCCACAATCAGGTCCGGTGACGTGATCACTTCACGTTTGCCACCACCGGCGACAGCATGGTAGGCCGTGGCCGCCAAAGCCAGCAGAACCGCTTGTGCGCCAAGACTGTCTGGCACCGGGATAGCACGTTCCTGAGGCACAACCAAGTCAGAGGCCGAGCCGCCAAACAGGTTGCGAACACCCTGGAAACAGTTGGCACCCGGCAAAAACACCCGCTGCCCCACTGTCAGCGAACTGTCGCCAGCAACCCTGACCACACGGCCCACTGTCTCATAACCTGGCACCAAGGGATAACCCATGCCCGGAAACGCCGGCATGCTGCCATCCCACAACAGTCTTTCGGTGCCGGTACTGATGCCGCTGTACTCCACCTGAACATGAACCTGGTGGTCCATCAGCTCAGGCAAGTCCAAAGACTGCACAGACAAATGTCTGGGTTGCTCGAAAACGATGGCTTGTGCTTTCATAATTTAATTCTAGGTTGACATTCACATTTGTCAACTTGAATTTACAGTTTAATCATTTGCCTAGGGTAAATACCTAGATCGCCCCAGGCTTCCGAGCCACCAGCAGTCGGGTGTGGATGGGCATGGCATTGGGAATCAAGGCCACACGCTCAAAGCCACTCTCTTGCAGCATGGCTGTTAATTCACTGGGGGTGCGGTAACGGCCAGCACCCATGGCCAGCAGGTACAGATGAAAGTAGGCGTCACCTAGTGGTTTGTCACCCGGCTCCTGCGCCATGGGTTCGGCCAACAGAAGTGTTCCCCCCGCAGGCAGAGCCTGGTAGATCCTTTTCATGATGCCCAACACGGCACCATCCGGATGGTCATGTGCCACGCGTACCAAGGTCACCAGATCAGCCCCTTCTGGCAGCGCATCGTGGAAAAAACTGCCCGGGTGATAGGACATCCGGGATTCGAGACCCAGACTGGCATGGTTTTTCTGCGTCAATGCCAACACGGCAGGCAGATCAAACAGTTTGAAATTGAGTTGTGACTCACGTTGCGCCACAGCGGCCACAAACCGCCCCATGCCGCAACCCACATCCATCATGCAACGATGCTTTTTGAAAGAGTAGGCGCTCACAATCTCTTCGATCACAAAGTTCTGTGAAGCAGCCATCAACGCCGAATACCGCCCGACCTGATCCAGCTTGGCAACCGAATCCTGGGCCGGAGAGTCTGAGTGGGCATACGGCCAATAACCCGCCATGCCACCGCGCCAGGTGTCACGCAGAAAATCAAGCGGTTCAGCCATGTCACGGTAGAGCAGATGGTTGTGCTCTACCATGGCGCGCACGCCTTCGTGGGCAGCAAGAGGTGCCCCAAGTGCTCCTAGCCCAATACGGGAAAGGCTTCTATGCTCCAATAAACGTAGTGCAATGGCTGACAGGACAAGCCGCTGCAACACCGGCGCGGGAACCTGGCAGCGTGTTGACAGCTCCTCCAAGGTGACCGGCGCCTGGCGCACGATCGAGAAGATATTGAGCTTGACGCAGGCCAACAACACCTGGGAATGGACAAAGCCAGACATCAGATCAAAGACCTGCTTGGTCCTTCGACGGGTGAACCAGCGTGTCAAAGGGTTGGCGATGGAGGTCCGATACAGGCCCGGCGACGTCATCCACGCGTCAATTTTCTGATGAATGCCATCCATCCAGGACTGGCTTGTGATGCCAGCAGGGGACAGCCTGGCAAGATCCAAATGTTCCACAGTCAATGTCCGAAATGTGACCTATCCGACCCGTTCAAGCGGAGATGCTTTGGGGGGTTGCGCTCTGTTGGCTCCGATACTCGGCAAAGGCGGCACTGGGCACCAGCCGTTCAGCCTCCCGATGCACCAGCTGCTGCAACAAACCACGGTGAGAGCACTGGGGGATGCAGTCAACAGCCTGCTCAATGAGCGACTGAAAATGCGCCATAGCGCCATCCAGACCGAGTTCACTGGCGGCACTGGGGCGAGCGTGCAAAGCGTCCTGCCCGACAGGTTTACCCATCAAAATCACCTGCCCCATGACATCACGGATGTCATCGGCCACTTGGTAGGCCTCGCCCAGATTGGCACCCAAAGCCGCCCACGGGCTGGCATCACTGGCACACGACAAAGCCCCCGCGCAGGTGGCCGCCACAAACAGGGCACCGGTTTTGGCACGCTGGTATTGGCCCAGGTCTGCTTTGACCTCACATTCCCAGGCCTGCCCCGCCACAATGCCCGAGGGCAAGCCAACACCCGCGCTCAGGTTCTGCATCAAGGCCACTAGGCGATCCGGATAGGCTTGACCGGCATTGAGCAAAACTTGGTAGGCCATCACAATCAAGGCGTCGCCCGCCAACAATGCCAAGGGCTCCCCAAAGGCTTTGTGCACCGTTGGCCTGCCGCGGCGGATATCTGCGTTGTCAAAGGTTGGCATGTCGTCATGCACCAGAGATGCGCAATGCATTAACTCGACCGCACAGGCCGCAGCATCCGTCAGCTCCACGGCGTCTTCACCACACGCCATGGCCACCGACAGGACCAACTGGGGTCGCACCCTGGCACCACCCGAGAAAACCGCATGGCGCATGGCCTCCACCAGCCTGGGGGGGGCACCCGAGCCAACGGCTCTGCCAAAGTGAAATTCCAGGGCGTTCTCAGCGCGCTTCAACAAATCCATAGGGCCTCGCTTTTGTGTCACATTAGCTTGACATTTGTGCAGCACTATATATAAGCGCCGCAACTTGTCAACAAATATTTACACATTTTTATTGTGCCTACTCTGTTCTGAGCGAGACAAGGGCTCGCTGTCATGGTTGACAAAGCAAAGCAGAGCCCCAATACCCACAGAACGTTTCATGACAATACTTTCTTTCAAGATGCTGACTTGATTTTTGAGGTAGCCCTAAGCAAACAATGGGGTTACTATCTCCAGCGTCCGGCATGAATTCGTTTCCAGTCAAGTCCACCTGACGCTGTCAGCGCGGCAACCTACAGAGAGCAACATGTTGAACAGTGCTATCCGTTTATCGGTACCCCGTGTGCCCATCAGGCCCGTCAACCCTGTGACAGAAGATGTGTGCGCAGGCTCCCTGCGCAGTGTGATCGAGAGCCAGATCATCCCGCGGCTTCTGGAGGCCCACCCGCGACCCGGGGCTGCCAACGCACAGCACTTCAAACTCGCTTACCAGCCTCTGCAAGCCGAGATCGCCGCCTTTGCCGAGTTATGTGTGTCCCGTGGCTCCGACGAAGTGCTTGAGTTCATCGAAAAGCTGCTGCTGGACCACGTTGACAACGACAGCATTTTTTTGAACTTGATCGCGCCCGCTGCCCGCCACCTGGGTTTGATGTGGGAATCTGAACGTGCCGATTTCAGCCAGGTCACCATGGGGCTGCTGCGCATGCACCAAATCACCCACCGAATTGGCTACGAGTACCAAAGTGGCCCGCAAAAGGCGGGTGTGTCCAAGCGGGTGATGCTGGCCTCGGCACCTGGGTCACAACACATCCTGGGCTTGGCCATGGTGTCTGAGTTTTTCCGCAAAGACGGCTGGCAGGTTGTCATTGAAGTGGCTGGCACGCCCACCCAACTCTGCCATGCCGCACAAAATGAATGGTTTGACCTGATTGGCCTGTCGGTGGGTGTGACAGAGCAGCTCAACCATCTTCCCGACCTGATTTCTGACATAAAAAGGCAATCACGCAACCCCAACATCCCCGTGCTGTTGGGCGGCCCGGTCTTTTCTGCGTCTGATCTCAGCGCCGAGAGTCTGGGCGCTGACGGCATTTCCACAGATGCCATCGAAGGGGTTCAGCTGGCGTCGTTGCTGGTGGGCACTTAATACGCTCTGATCCTGCGGGGGGTGTGCAAACCCTGGAGCGCCAGAAGCGCGCAGGGAGCACAAGGTCAAACACCTGCACAGGCGGGTACCCACAGCCAGGACACGTAAACTGGCTGGTTCCTGCTTGCATCTATGCGGTGGTATCACCGACCCCATGAACAGCCCTCTGCCCCATGACTGAGACCGTCTCCCCCGCATCCAGCCCGACATCACTCTCCGGCCTCCTGCCCTTCTTGCGGCCCTACCGTCTGCGCATCGGCCTGGCCCTGGTGTTTTTGATACTGGCGGCCGCCAGCACGCTGGCCTTTCCATGGGCACTGCGCAGCCTGATCGACAGCGGCCTGGTCCAGACCGACCCCGGTGAACGCATGATGGCGATGCGCGACCATTTTGCTTTGCTGTTCGGGGTTGCAGTGGCATTGGGGGTGTTCTCGGCGGCGCGCTTTTACATGGTGAGCTGGCTGGGCGAGCGCATCAGCGCCGACCTGCGCAACGCCGTTTACAGCCATGTGTTGCAACAAAGCCCGGAGTTTTTCGAAACCACCCAGACGGGCGAGGTGCTGTCGCGCCTGTCGGCTGACACCACGCTGGTGCAGACGGTGGTCGGTTCCTCACTGAGCCAGGGCCTGCGCAACCTGGTGATGGGCCTGGGCGCCCTGGGTATTTTGGTGTGGACCAACCCGCTGGTGATGGCCCAGGTGCTGCTGATGCTGGCCCTGATTGTGGTGCCGGCGGCGGCGTTTGGACGCCGGGTACGCAAACTCTCGCGCGACAGCCAGGACCGGGCGGCCGACTCCAGTGCCATGGCAGCAGAGGTACTCAACGCGATCCCGGTGGTGCAAAGTTATACCGCCGAAGGCCGGGAGACAAGGCGCTTCACCCAGGCCACCGAAACCGCGTTTGAGGTGGCAGTGCGGCGCACCCGCACCCGCTCGGGCCTGGTGGCTTTTATCATTGTCGCCACCTCAGCCGCGCTGCTCTGGGGCTTGTACCAGGGCACACAGGCGGTGCTGGCTGGGCGCATTTCGGCAGGACATCTGGGCCAAACCGTGGTCTATGTGATCATTTTGGCCAGTGCTTTTGCGGTGCTGAGCGAGGTGTATGGCGATTTGTTACGTGCCGCCGGTGCGACTGAGCGGCTGATGGAGCTGCTGGCCAGCCAGTCACCCATCACTTCACCATCAAATCCGGCTGTAGCCCTTATATACAAAGAGGGCAGCGCTATTACTTTTGAGAACATCACTTTTCATTACCCGTCGCGGCCGAATCAGGCGGCGTTGCGTGGTTTTTCATTACACGTCAGCGCGGGGCAGACCGTGGCTCTGGTCGGGCCCAGCGGCGCGGGTAAAAGCACGGTGTTTCAGCTGCTGCTGCGGTTTTACGACACCCAGGAAGGCCGCATCTTGCTCGATGGTGTGGCCACACGAGAACTGTCCTTGCAGGACTTGCGCCAGCACATTGGCATCGTGCCGCAAGATGCGGTGGTTTTCTCCACCAGTGCGCTCGAGAACATTCGGTATGGCCGACCGGATGCCACAGATACCGAGGTCAAGGCGGCGGCCGTGGCGGCGTTTGCCGATGGCTTCATCACCAAGCTGCCCCAGGGCTATGACACCTTCCTGGGTGAACGGGGCGTGCGCCTGAGCGGCGGGCAACGCCAGCGTATCGCCATTGCTCGCGCCATCTTGAAGAACCCACCCCTGCTGCTGCTGGACGAAGCCACCAGCGCACTGGACGCCGAGAGTGAACGCATGGTGCAGGCGGCGTTGGAGTCCGCCATGCGTGGCCGCACCACCCTGGTGATTGCGCACCGACTGGCAACGGTGCAAAAAGCCGACCGGATTGTGGTGATTGATGCGGGTCAGCTGGTGGAACAGGGTACCCACAACGAACTGGTGGCCTTGGGTGGGGTCTACGCCGGACTGGCGGCACTGCAATTCCATGCATGACGGCATGGCATTTGAAAGTGATTGAACATCAGGCTCAAGACTTGTAAACTGACCCTCTGACTGCGACAGGAGTACACCATGGAAATTTCAAGCACCCGGACGTCACCCACGCAATCCACCCAACAGCCCACGCAGCTACAAAAAACAAAGCAAACAAGCGAGCAGGAACAAGGGCAGAAGGCAGAAACAAAGCCTGCCGAGACACCGCCTCCCAAACCTGTGGTCAACACCCAGGGTCAAACCACCGGGCGACTGCTCAACGTCACGGCCTGATTACCACCCAGCACAGGTGCCATCATGGCCGCCTTGGCAGCCACCAACAGTGCCACACCGTCGTTGCAGTCCACGCTGCTCAAAAGCCGTGTGCAACAGGCCAGGCGTGAGGCCGACCAAGCCGAAGCCAACGCCGAAAACCTGCGTTTACAAGCAGAAGAACAAGACCGGCTAGTGCAGCAAGCACGCCAGCGGGCACAAAACTTTGAGAAACAGGCACAAACAGCCCCCAGCGCCACCCCAGCAGCCTCCAAACAAATCACCACACAGGTGAAGAGTGAGCCCACCTACGAAAACACTTTGGCGGGTGTCTTTCAGTTGGGCAAACCGATCCTGGAGGTCGACCTGTCCAACACCCAGAAAAACATCGTGAACGGCAGCCTGTTCACACTGGCGGCACAGACCTGGGCAAGCCAAGCGTCACCCTCGCTTGCCCTGCAAAAAAACTACAGCCAACAAGCGCAAACAACGCCTGAGAAAACCACGGGGCGTTTGCTCAACACCTCGGCCTGACCCGGCTGTTCATGTGCCGTCACGGCCTGCGACTCCTGAGCAGGTCACAACACATCAGGCCAAATGCCGCAACTCCCGCAAGGCCACCGAGACCGGAGCCAGATCTGGCGCTTGTGCCCCGATGGTCTGCAACAACTGGCGCAAACGTCCGATTTGGCCAGCATGCCGTGCCGACCAATCGTCCACGCTGGTGTGCCGCGTCAACACGGTCTGGGTGATCTGCCCCGCCATGGCATAAATGTCGTCTCGGGCACTGCTGCGCGCCTGGGTCTGCCACAGGGTATCTGTCGGCAAGCGGTTGATTTGTGTGCGCCAACCCGACAAATCCAGTGTGACCGCCACCGCAAAATAGGTTCGGGCGGCCTGTTCCAGCGGGATATGGGCCGACGCACTGAGGTCCACCAGATCCAGGGCAGGAAACGCAAACTCGAGCGATGTCAGACGTCGCGCCAGATCAACGGCCACACCCTGGTCCACCCACTCCTGTGTCATCTGTTGCCAGACCTGTTGGGTGGCCTCAGGCAACCAGTCGTCCAGGTGTGCACGCAACTCACTGGCACCCGGTTGGTAACGTGTAATCAGAGTCGGCAGATCAGTCGCCTTGTCACGTTTGCGCAGCATCCAGCGTGACGCACGTTTGGCAATCGACATCAGCTTGCCTAACAAATCCAGCTGCAGGGCGCTGGGAATCTGGGCGTCCAGAGTGTCAATCTGGTCCCACAGCGTTTCCAGGTCAAAGATTTCTCGCGCCAAGGTATAGGCGCGCACCACATCAGCGGTCTTGGCGGCAGCTTCTGCAGCCAGGAAATTGACAAAGGTCGCGCCCATGCGGTTGACCAAGGTGTTGGTCACATGGGTGGCGATGATCTCGCGCTTGAGGGGGTGCGAGGCTATGGCAGCGCTGAATTTTTCTGTCAGAACTTTCGGGAAATAAGCTTGCAGTGAACGGTTGAAAAACAGGTCGTCTGGCAGGTCACTGACAATCAAATCGTTGAACACAGCAATCTTGGCATAGGCCAGCAACACCGCGTTCTCAGGAGCGCTCAGTCCTGTTGCTGCAGCACGGCGCAGCCTGATCTCTTCGTCCGTGGGCAAAAACTCGATGGCTCGGTCCAGCCGACCAGACCCCTCGAGCCACTGCATGAGCCGTTGTTGACCATCCAGGAAATAACTGGGGCGATGGCAGGCCACATCCAAGGCCTGGGTTTGGTAATAGTTGTCCGCCAGCACCAAATGGCCGACTTCCTCGGTCATGGAGGCCAGCAGATCGTTGCGCTGCTTGAGGGTCATGTCCCCCGCCTCAAGCACCCGGTCCAGCAGGATCTTGATGTTGACCTCATGGTCCGAACAGTCCACCCCAGCCGAGTTGTCGATGGCATCGGTGTAGATCAGGCCACCTTTTTGGGCATACTCAATACGCCCGTTCTGGGTACACCCGAGGTTGCCCCCTTCCACCAGCACTTTGCAACGCAACTCCGAGCCATTCACGCGGAAAGCGTCACCGGCTTTGTCACCGGCCTGGGCATGGGTTTCTCGGGAAGATTTGACATAAGTGCCAATGCCGCCGTTGTAGATCAGATCCACCGGTGCCTTGAGCAAGGCATTGAGAAGCTCGACCGGTGACAGCTCTTGAACCGGTATCCCCAGAACAGCCTGAGCGGCCACCGACAGCCTGATGGACTTGGCGCCGCGTGAATACACACCGCCACCGTCCGAGATCAAGGCCTTGTCATAGTCGTCCCAGCTGGATCGGGCCAGGCCAAACAGGCGTCGGCGCTCGGCAAAACTGGCAGCCACATCGGGACTCGGGTCGATGAAGATATGCCGATGGTCAAACGCAGCCACCAGCCGGATGTGTTCGGACAACAGCATGCCATTGCCAAACACATCACCGGACATGTCACCGATGCCGACCACGGTGAACGGCGTGGTTTGGGTGTTGATGCCCAACGAGCGGAAATGCCGTTTGGTCGATTCCCAGGCCCCTCGCGCGGTGATCCCCATCTTTTTGTGGTCATACCCCACCGAGCCACCCGAGGCAAAGGCATCCCCCAGCCAGAACCCGTAGTCAGCAGACAGGCTGTTGGCAATGTCCGAAAAACTCGCCGTGCCCTTGTCCGCCGCGACCACCAGATACGGGTCATCCGGGTCATGGCGAACCACCCGCTCTGGCGCCACCACCTGACCTTGGACCAGGTTGTCGGTCAGGTCCAGCAAACCCGAGAGGAAGAGGCGGTAACACGCGATACCCTCGGCCAGGGTGGCGTCACGGTCAGACGGACTAGGCGCCGCCTTGAGCACAAAACCACCTTTCGAGCCGACCGGCACAATCACCGTGTTTTTGACGTGTTGCGCCTTGACCAGCCCCAATATCTCGGTACGGAAGTCCTCGCGCCGGTCTGACCAGCGGATGCCGCCACGCGCCACCTTGCCGTGGCGCAGATGCACCCCCTCAAAACGCGGGGCGTAGACCCAGATCTCATGCTGTGGCTTGGGCTCGGGCACACCCGGCATCTTTTTCGGCTCGAACTTGAAGCTCAGATAAGGCTTGTGGAGCCCATCCACCGTGGTCTGCCAGGCATTGGTGCGAACCGTTGACAACATGCTGTTGTAAAACTGGCGGATAACGCGGTCTTCTTCCAGGCTGGCCACCTCACCGAGCAAACGTTCAATGTGCTCTGACAGGCCTTGCTGGGCCGCGTCGCGGTCTCCCGCCAGATCGGGGTCAAAACGTGTGGCAAACAGATCAAAAAGCAGCTGGGTAAGTGCTGCGTTTTTGCGCAGTGTGGTCTCGATGTAGGCCTGGCTGAAGGCAAATCCAAGCTGACGGAAGTAGCGCGTGTAGGCGCGCAACACCGAGATGGCTCGACCGTCCAGCAGGGTGACCAGCACCAGTTGGTTCAACCGATCACTATCAAATTCGTTGTACCACACCCTTAGAAACAAAGACTCGAAGCGTTCTTTGATGGTGGAGAAGTCGGTGTTGTCGGGTAACTGCAGGCCCAGGTCGTGAATCCAGAAGTGGCGCTGTGCCCCCGCCTCCATCACCCGGTAGGGATGTTCGTCCAACACCCGGGCACCCATACATTCCAGAATCGGTAGCGAATCTGACAAAGCCAACTTGCTGGTGCTGTACATCTTCAAACGAACAACATCTGGTTTGGGCTGGACCGGGCGGTACAGCCTGACCGCCAAGCCCACACGCTCGGACAGTGTTGACAAGACCAGCGCATCGTCGGCCGCTACCGCGCCAGAAAAATCTTCCTTGTAACTGGCAGAAAAAGCATCTGCAAAACGTTTGGCCAGCGCCAGGCCTGCTTCTTCGCCATGGATTTGTAACAGCGCCAACTTGCAATCGTCCTCCCAGCGCCGTGCCAGCGTGGCAATGCGGGCCGCCAAGGCAGGCTCATCCAGATGGGACGCCACAGCTTGGGCGGTGCGAATCAGGTAGTGGATGCGCGCCATCGGATGGTCCGTCAACATCGGCGTGAACTCGATCGACTGGCCATCCAAGGTGCGCACCAGTTCTTCCCCAATACGCAGGCGCAACTCGGTGTTGTAACGGTCGCGTGGCACATAGACCTGCACCGAGGTGAAACGGCCAAAAGGGTCGTGCCGCAAGAAGACACAGGTGCGCTGGCGCTCCTGCAAGCGCAGGATGCCAATCGCATGCTGGATCAGGGTGGCTGTGTCCACCTGGAACAACTCGTCACGCGGATAGGCTTCCAGGATGGCTTGCAGCGATTTGGCGGCGTGGCTCTCAGGCATCACCTCAGCCGCCCGCATGACCTGGGTGATGCGCAGCCGCACCTGGGGAATGTCGGCAACCGGTGCCGCGTAAGCTTTGGAGGTGTACAGCCCCAGAAAACGAGTTTCACCCACCACCCTGCCCGCCTCGTCCAACCGCTTGATCGCCAGACAGTCGAGCCAGGCCGGACGGTGCACCGTAGAGCGCGTCATGGCCTTGGTGGTAACCACCAGCTGATCCGTCTCCAGGATCGCCTGTGCGTCCAAAGGCAACTGGCTGACCGGTGTGAGGGGATCTCCCCGCAAAATGCCCAAACCGGTGTGAGGGATCGCCGTGAGATGAACAAGCTCCCCCTCACGCGACACGCTGTAGTCACGAGCACCGAGAAAGGTGAAGTGTTGTGCCTCCAGCCAGCGCAGGAAGGCCACACCTTCGGACATGGCTGCCGTGCGCTGAGGTGCTTGCTCGGACACGTCGATGACTTCCTGCAAACGGGCCAGCATCGCGGGCCAATCGCTGACAGCGGCCGACACGTCTGCCAGGACACGCAGCAGATCAGCCTGCAAAGCCTGGCGCTCTGGCTCGGAGATGATGCGGTCACACTCCACCACAATAAAGGACTGGACGGCGCTCTCGGCCAGCGCTGCCGGATTGGCATGGCGAACTTGACTGAGCCGTCGCTGGGCGTCCAACTGAATCACCAGCAGCGGATGAACAATCCAGTGTGCGGTGTATCCCGCCCGGTTGACCGCCATCGTGACCGAGTCCACCAAAAAGGGCATGTCGTCCTGCACAATTTGGACCACGGTGTGATCACTCACAAATCCGTCTTCGGCAATGCTCGGGTTGAACACCCTGACCCGTGCGCCAGAGGGGCTCGGTGGCAGCTCCAGCAAACGCAGATGGGCACAGGCCATGGCCATCAGGCAATTTGGCCCGCGGGCCTCTATTTCATTGGGGTCTGCGCTATAAAAATAGTTAGCAACAAAATCGGCCAGGACGTGACCATGGAGCCCGGTGTTTTCACGCGCAAAGCTGCGCAGCGCCGCCAGCGAGGTGTCGTTCATCACTGTCTCCTGTATCTGCCCAGAAGGCAAGACAGACTGATCAACACCGGAGAAATCAGGGAAGTGATCGCTGCGGAGGCTGTCAGCAGATCTGTGTCATCAGGCTAAGTCGTTTCAAACCAGTCCAGCGTCCACGCGCCGGAAAACACGTTTTGCAGCCACAAAGCGGCCATCAAAGTCTTGGCGTCGGTGACCTGCCCTTCGCGGCACCAGGTCAGGAGCTCCGCCGGCGTTGCAGTGAACACATCCAATAATTCGTCGGCGTCCAGCTGTCGGGCACCAGCGGTCAGGCCCTTGGCAAACCAGATGTCGATGACCTCGGTCGAATAGGCTGCCACCGGATGCATCACACCGGCATGCGCCCAGAAGCGCGCCAGGTAACCGGTTTCCTCGCGCAGCTCACGTTGGGCACATTGAAACGGCTCTTCGCCAGGATCCTTCTTGCCAGCCGGGAACTCCACCATCACACGGTTCAAGGGGTAGCGAAACTGGCGCTCCAGCACCAGGCGGACCTCACCCTGGGCATCCTCGATCAGCGGCACCACCATCACGGCACCAGGATGGACCACGTATTCCCGGGTTGTCAGAGCCCCGTTGGACAGCTCGACGGTATCACGCAAAACATGCAGGAAACTGCCCTTGCACAACTCTGCGCTGCCGACCTGTTTCTCCTGCAAGTGTTCCATGTCGGCCTCTGGGTACAGATGGAAGGGTCAGAAGCGGCTGGCGGTCAGGTGGCCAGCATCTTCAGCACGGCATTGGCACACAGTGTCATCAAACCACCGGGCAACAGCCCCAAGACCAGCAACAAGGCCGCGTTGATGGTCAGCACGGCACGCACATCCATGCCTGCGGTCAAAGGCGCCGTGTTGACTGGCGCATCAAAATACATCACTTTGACCACACGCAAGTAGTAGAAGGCGCCAATCAATGACATCATCACCGCATACACCGCCAAAGCGATGTAGACCGTTCCACCCGTGGCCACCAAGGCCTCCAGAACAGCCAGCTTGGCATAAAACCCAACCATCGGGGGAATACCTGCCAAGGAGAACAGGCACAGTGCCATGATGCCAGCGTAGAGCGGGCTGCGTTGATTCAGCCCGGCAAAGTCAGCAATCTCTTCACTCTCGAAACCTTCACGCGACAGCAGCAAAATGACACCAAAACTGGCCAAGGTTGTCAACACATAGGAGACAACATAAAACATGGATGCACCGTAGGCATTGCCAGCCGCATCCGCATGCCCGCTGACCACACCAGACATCATGCCGACCAACACAAAACCCATGTGCGAGATGGTGGAGAACGCCAGCATCCGCTTGACATTGGTCTGAGCAATCGCCGCCAGGTTACCAATCGCCAGCGAGGCCACAGCCATCACCATCAGCATTTGTTGCCAGTCCACCGCCAAAGGCAACAGCCCCTCAACCAGCAGACGAATGAACACGGCGAACGCAGCCAACTTCGGGGCGCCAGCGACCATCAGGGTGACCACGGTTGGTGCACCTTGGTAGACATCTGGAATCCACATGTGGAACGGCACCACACCGAGTTTGAACGCCAGGCCAGCCACCAGAAACACCAGACCAAAAATCAGAATCTGGTGATCAATCTGCCCACCGTTGATCGCCTTCAACACCTGCCCCAAATCCAGACTGCCGGTTGCACCGTACAACATCGACATACCGTAGAGCAACAAGCCCGAAGCCAGCGCACCCAGCACAAAATATTTCATGGCCGCCTCTGTCGACAGCACGTGGTCGCGGCGTAGTGCCACCATGGCGTAACTTGAGAGCGTCAACAACTCAATACCCATGTAGATACCCAAGAAGTTGTTGCCTGAGATCATCACAAACATGCCCAGCAACGAAAACAAACTCAGGGTGAACAGATCACCGCCGCGCAACATGTCGCGGCCAGCAGCGTAGTCTCGCCCATAGACCAGCACCACCATGACAGCTGCTGCGGCAAAACACTTGAGCCAGTGGCCCATGGCATCGTTGACAACCATGTTGCCAAAGGCATAAACGGTTTGGCCGGAAGTCGCAGACGCAGCCTCCAACGCGACCACCACCGCGAGTGTCACCAGCGTGAGCCCATAGGTCGCACCCCGCTTGGCACTTTTGACCGACAGATCAAACAGCAGGATCACGCAGGCCATGACCAACAGGATCACTTCTGGAATTACAGCCATCAAACTGAGTTTGTCAAACATGTGTGTCTCTTGTCTAGGGAATCAGATTGGATAACTCAGGGCAGCTTGGATTGGGCGACATGCCGCAGCAACTCAGCCACGGAGACATCCATCACATCGGTGAACGGTTTCGGGTAGATACCCATGTACAGCACGGCAATGGCCAGCAAAGCCAGGAAGAAAAATTCGCGCTTGTTGATGTCGGCCAGATGTTTGACATGGTCGTTGGCCACCGGTCCCAAGTAAACCCGCTTGAACATCCACAGGGAGTAAGCCGCACCAAAAATCAAGGCGCTGGCCGCTGCCATACCCACCCAGAAATTGACCTTGACGGCACCGAGGATCACCATCCACTCACCCACAAAACCGGCGGTACCCGGCAAGCCGCAGTTGGCCATGACAAACAGCAAGGCAAACGCGGTGAAACGCGGCATGGTGTTGACCACACCACCATAACTGGCGATCTCCCGGGAGTGCATGCGGTCGTACAACACACCGATAGACAAGAACATGGCCGCCGAAACAAAACCGTGTGAAATCATCTGAACGATGCCACCCGAAACCCCAAGCTCATTAAAGATGAAGAAGCCCAGCGTGACAAAGCCCATGTGAGCCACCGAGGAATACGCCACGAGCTTCTTCATATCCCGCTGCACCAAGGTCACCAGACCCACGTACACCACGGCCACCAGCGACAAGCCAATCATCAGGCCGGCCCAGTGGTGCGAGGCATCTGGCGCAATCGGCAGCGAGAACCGCAGAAAGCCATACGCCCCCAGTTTCAACATGATCGCAGCCAGCACAGCAGAACCGCCTGTGGGGGCCTCTACGTGCACATCTGGCAACCAAGTGTGCACCGGCCACATCGGCACCTTGACAGCAAACGCCGACAAAAAGGCAAAAAACAACAACGTTTGCGCTGTGCTGTCGAGCGGCAACTTGTGCCACGCCGCCAGATCAAAGCTGCTGCCGGACTGCACATAAAGATAAATCAGGGCCACCAGCATCAACAAGGAGCCGAGCAAGGTGTACAGAAAAAATTTGAAGGACGCGTAGATCTTGTTCGGACCACCCCAGATCCCGATGATCAGGTACATCGGGATCAGCGTGGCTTCAAAGAACACGTAGAACAACAACCCATCCAGTGCACAGAAAACCCCGATCATCAAGCCGCTGAGGATCAGGAAAGCACCCATGTACTGGTTCACCCGGCTGGTAATCACTTCCCAAGCGGCAATCACCACAATCACATTGATAAAGGCGGTGAGCAGCACAAACCACAGCGAAATGCCGTCCACGCCGAGGTGATAGTTGACGTTGAAACGCTCAATCCAAGGCGACAACTCGACAAACTGCATCGCTGCCGTTGAGATATCAAACTGCAGGTACAACGGCAAGGTCACCAACAAACTGAGTACAGCCCCAAACAAGGCCAACCAGCGCACAGTGCGGACTTGATCCTCCCGCCCCATCGCCAACAGAACGACACCAAACAGAATTGGCATCCAAATAGCCAGGCTCAAAAAACCCATTTTTATCTTTCTCCTATTTGAGCCAGACGAAATACGTCATGAGCACGAAGATGCCCAGCACCATCGACAGCGCGTAGTCGTACAAGTACCCGGTCTGGAATTTCCTGACCACGCTGGAGATCAAACCAACCACACGCCAAGAACCATTGACGGCAGCGCCGTCAATCAGCGTTTGATCCCCAACCTTCCAGAACAACGTCCCCAAACCGCGCGCGCCGCGCGCCAAGACGTTCTCGTTGAACCAGTCCAGGTAATACTTGTTGTCCAACAACTGATAAAGCGGCATCATGCTGCGTTTGATCGCAGCAGGCAAGGCTGGATTGACCATGTACATGTAGTAAGAACAGACCACACCTGCCAGAGCCAGCCAGAAAGGTGTCGCCGAGAAGCCGTGCCGTGCCAACGCTGCCGCACCATGGAATTCTTCCGAGAGAACTTCCATGGCTTTGTGAATCTCGTGGTTCACAAAAATGGCATCTTTGAAGAAGTCTCCAAACAACATCGGCCCAATGGTGTGGTAACCAATGATCAAAGAAGGTATGGCCAGCAAAATCAAAGGAATCGTGACAACCCAGGGGGACTCCTTGGGGTGGTGGTGCGCATCATGGCCGTGACCGTGACCGTGATCGTGATCGTCAGCAGCGTGGTCGTGTCCATGGTGGGCATCCGGATTCTGGTCAAAACGTTCTTTGCCATGGAACACCAAGAAATACAGCCTGAACGAGTAAAACGCGGTCACGAACACACCCGCCAGTACCGCAAAGTAGGCAAACCCGGAGGCTGGCAAATTGCTGGCGTGCACCGCCATGATGATTTCGTCCTTGGAATAGAACCCTGAGAAAAAGGGCGTCCCAATCAAGGCCAGCGAACCAATCAGCGAGGTGATCCAGGTGATGGGCATGTATTTGCGCACCCCACCCATCCAGCGGATGTCCTGGTTATGGTGCAGCCCCATGATCACCGAGCCTGCGGCCAGGAACAACAAGGCTTTGAAAAATGCGTGGGTCATCAGATGAAACACCGCCACCGAGTAGGCGGATGCACCCAGCGCAACCGTCATGTATCCCAACTGCGACAGCGTGGAATAAGCGACCACCCGCTTGATGTCGTTCTGAATGATGCCCAAAAAACCCATGAACAAGGCCGTGATGGCACCGATGACCATGATGAAGTTGAGTGCGGCCTCACTCAGCTCAAACAACGGAGACATGCGGGCCACCATGAAAATACCAGCGGTCACCATCGTGGCGGCATGGATCAGCGCCGAAATGGGTGTTGGGCCTTCCATGGAGTCAGGAAGCCAAACGTGTAAAGGGAACTGTGCCGACTTGCCCATGGCGCCAATGAACAGGCAAATGCAAATCACGGTGACCAGCATCCAATCTGTTCCTGGCAAGGTCATGGCAGCCAACTCGTCGGCTTTCGCAAAAGCCTCGGCGTAACTCAAAGTGCCTGCATAAGCCGCAATCAGACTGATACCCAGGATGAACCCGAAGTCGCCCACGCGGTTCACCAAAAACGCTTTCATGTTGGCAAAAATCGCCGTTGGTTTGTTGTACCAGAAGCCAATCAGCAGGTAAGACACCAGCCCCACTGCTTCCCAACCAAAAAACAGCTGCAGCATGTTGTTGCTCATCACCAGCATCAACATGGAAAAGGTAAACAGCGAGATGTAAGAAAAGAAACGGTTGTAACCCTCGTCTTCTTCCATATACCCAATGGTGTAGATGTGCACCATCAGGGAGACAAAAGTCACCACACACATCATCATGGCAGTGAGACCATCCACCAGGAAGCCGATCTCCATCTTCAGGCCACCGACCACCATCCAGGTGTAGAGGGTTTCATTAAAACGTGCGCCATCCAAGCTCACACTTTTGAGCGTGAAGGCAGACAGGATGAAAGACAGCAACACACCGAGGATGGCAACGGAATGCGAAGCCCGGCGTCCCATACTGTTGCCACCAAACTTGGTTCCCAGCACACCGGCCATCAGGGCACCCACCAATGGCGCCAGGGGAACGGCCGCCAACATGGGGGCGGATAGGGTTTGACTCATTTCCTGTTACCCCTTCAACGAATCAAGTTCGTCCACATTGATGTTGGATTTGTTCCGGAACAGCACCACCAGAATGGCCAGTCCAATGGCGGACTCTGCGGCGGCAACTGTCAGAATGAAAAACACAAAAATCTGTCCATGCAGATCACCCAGGTAATGCGAGAAGGCGATGAAATTGGTGTTGACAGCCAACAACATCAACTCAACAGCCATCAGCAAAACGATCAAGTTCTTGCGATTCAAAAAGATGCCAATGACCGAGAGCGCAAACAGAACAGCGCCCAGCGTCAAAAAATGGCCCAAGGTCAACGTCATGCTTTGTTCTCCACAGATGGTGCTTCGACCGCATCAACAGGCAAGGCGGGTTGGGTAGCCGCCATCTTCACCACGATCATCCGGTCCTTGGCTCTTACCCGAACCTGCGCGGCCGGGTCAATGGCTTTGCTGTCCTTGCGCTGGCGCAACGTCAGCGCAATCGCCGCAATCATGCCAACCAGCAAAATCGCAGTGGCAACCTCGAGCGGATAAATATATTGGGTGTAGAGCAGTTTGCCCAGCAGCTTGCTATTGGATAGCTCGGCCCCAGCGTTGCTCACCGCGGCTGCAGTACTGGGCGCATCAGCGACCTGAAAACCTCCCAGCAGGACCGCCGACATCTCTGCAATGATCAAGAGGCCCAACACAGCCGCAAGCGGAAAATGTTTCCAGAAACCTTTGCGCATTTCCTCGGTGTTGACATCCAGCATCATCACCACAAACAAAAACAAGACCATTACCGCGCCGACATAGACCAGCACCAAGGTCAACGACAAAAACTCAGCCTTGAGCAGCATCCAGATCATCGAGGCCTGGAAAAAAGTGAGCACCAAGTACAAGACCGCATGCACCGGGTTACGTGTGGTGATCACCCGAAAAGCAGCGGCCAACAAGATGGCAGAAAACAGGTAGAACAGACCAGTCGTGACACTCATGATTCGGATTCTTTCTTACGACGGATCAACGGTATTTGGCATCAGCCAACTTGCTGGCAGCAATTTGGGGCTCATAACGGTCACCCACAGCCAGCAACATTTCTTTGGTGAAGTACAAGTCGCCTCGCTCCTCCCCGTGGTACTCGAGAATGTTTGTTTCCACAATCGAGTCCACCGGACAGCTCTCTTCACAAAAACCGCAAAAGATGCACTTGGTCAAATCGATGTCATAACGGGTTGTCCGGCGGGATCCATCCGCCCGCTCTTCGGATTCAATGGTGATCGCCATCGCGGGGCAGACCGCTTCACACAGCTTGCAGGCGATGCAACGCTCTTCACCCGTTTCATAACGACGAAGCGCATGCAAGCCCCGAAAACGTGGCGACAAGGGCGTTTTTTCCTCGGGATATTCCAGCGTGATCTTGCTTTTGAAGGCGTACTTGCCGGTAAGCCGCATGCCCTTAAAAAGCTCGGTCAGAAAGAAACTCGACAGGAAATCCGATAAGAAAAAGGCGTTCACGGAAGAGCTTTTACTGGTATTCAAAGTTGGGGTTGACATAAGCGACTCACATTACTTCCAAATGTTCCACGGGGTCTGCATCCAGACACCAATCACCACCAGCCACACCAAAGTCACCGGAATAAAGACCTTCCAACCCAAGCGCATGATCTGGTCATAACGAAAGCGAGGGAAAGTGACACGTACCCAGATAAATACCGTCATCACGGCAAAGGTCTTGATCCCAAGCCAGATCCAACCCGGAATCCAGCTCAAAGCCTCGATGGGCGACAACCAACCACCAAAAAACATGGTGACGCTCAGGATGGAGATCAACCAAATGCTTGCGTACTCAGCCATCTGGAACATCGCCCACGACATGCCAGAGTACTCCACCATGTGCCCGGCCACAATTTCAGACTCACCTTCAATCACGTCAAAAGGGGTGCGGTTGGTTTCAGCCAGACCGGATACAAAATAAACCACCACAATCGGCAACAGCGGCAGCCAATTCCAGGACAAGAAGTTCCATCCCATTTGCGAGAAATGCCCCTGGCTCTGTCCCATGACGATGTCCGTCATATTCAAACTGTTTGACACCATCAACACGATCAGGAAGCAAAAACCCATGGCGATTTCATAACTCACCATCTGGGCCGAGGCACGCAGTGCACCCAGGAAGGCATATTTGGAGTTGGAAGACCATCCTGAGATGATCACACCATACACCTCCAAAGACGCAATCGCCATCAGAAACAACAGACCCGCATTCAGGTTAGCAACTGCAATCTCTGGACCAAAAGGCACCACGACCCAAGCCGTCAAAGCGGGTGCAACCGTCAGAACAGGTCCCAGATAAAAGAGAAACTTGTCCGAGGCAGCTGGCCTGACGATTTCCTTGGTCATCAGTTTCAAGGCATCGGCAATCGGCTGCAACAGGCCCCATGGACCGACACGATTGGGGCCAATCCGGATTTGCACCCAGCCCAGCAACTTGCGCTCCCACAAGGTCGCGTAGGTCACCGCACCCATCACAATCATCAAAACGGGGATGATTTTGATCAAAGCCCACACCAGTGGCCAAACGATGTCCACCCACCACTGAGCGGATACCAGGCCTAGGCCGCCGGAATAAATCTGGTCAATCATGCTGGCACCTCCTGGGTCTCAGCGAATTTGGCGTCTGCCGTGCTTTGCAAGGCAGGCGCCCGACGCACGATGCCATCAAGTTGGTAAATATTGGCGACACAGGGGGTCAGCATCCCAGAGCCGGACACCGCTGACTGCGCATTCGCATTGCTGAGACGCGCAGCTGGCACAAACGCAGGAACCGCACCATCAGCATCGGCCAGGATCTGTTTAAGGACATCCTGAGACGACTCAGCGTCAAAACCCGGCAACTCCAGGATATTGGCCAAGGCCCGAAACACTTTCCAGGCAGGACGCGTTTCACCCAGGGGTTTGACCACCGCATGAAAGCTCTGTGGCCGTCCCTCTGCGTTCACAAAGGTTCCGGATGTTTCTGTAAATGGCGCAATTGGCAATAGCACATCACTGCAGTCCAGATTGGTCTTGAACGGACTCAAAGTCACGACCATCTGACATTGGGCCAGAGCCGCCACTGCGGACTTCCCACCGGCACTGTCAAACTGCGGCTCGGTATTGAGCAACATGACGGCCTTCAGGCCTCCTGCCAGCATTTGACCGGCATGAAGCCCACCGGTCCTCGGCATAGCTCCCACAAACTGCGCACCAACCGTATTGGCTGCTTCGGTCAGGTACCCCACCGTCGCACCAGTGTTCTCTCCAATCCAGTTGGCCAAGGCCAACAACTCGCTGGCCTGAGGGTGATGTGCCGCCGCATTGCCCAACAAAACGGCTCGACGCTCACCTCCGAGCAAGGAGAGCGCCACGGCGCGTGCCGCATCGGTCGCCTGACCACTCTGCGGAGCCTGGATCTGCTTTTCAAGCGCCACAGCAGCCGCGATATCGGCCAGCACCTGCACCCAGCCAGCGCTTGGAGCCGTGCATGTCGTGGCGACCGGCATACCCCAATCGACAGGGCTCGCTGTCACCACATGAACGGCACAACCCAGCTTGACGGCTTGGCGCACACGCTGGGCGAACAAGGGATGGTCCTTGCGCAGATTGGAGCCAACCACCAGAACACTCTGCAAGGTCGACAGATTGGCAATCGGCATCCCCAAAAACCGAACACCAGGCTGCCCGGTTTCGAACTGGGCATGACGGAGCCGGTAGTCAATGTTGTCGCTGCCCAAACCTCGCACCAAAGCGCCAGCGAGGTACAGCTCCTCAAGTGTGCTATGCGGGCTGACCAATGCACCGATGGCACCGGCGCCATGGTCCGTCTTGATGCTCTTTAAACCGTGGGCCACATATTCCAGCGCGGTCTTCCAGTCAACCTCATGCCATTGACCGCCTTGTTTGATCATGGGGCTTGTCAGCCGATCTGAACTGTTCAGTGCTTCGTAAGAAAAACGGTCACGGTCGGCAATCCAACATTCGTTGATCGCTTCATTTTCCAGAGGTACCACCCGCATGACCTTGTTGTTCTTGACCTGCACGATCAGATTGGTGCCAGTGGAGTCATGGGGGCTGATGGACTTGCGACGTGACAACTCCCAGGTCCGCGCGCTGTAACGGAACGGTTTGCTGGTCAGAGCACCCACAGGGCAGATGTCGATCATGTTGCCCGACAACTCGGAATCAATCGTCTTGCCACCAAAAGTTTCAATTTCGGCGTGTTCACCACGGTGCGACATGCCCAACTCCATGGCGCCGGCAATCTCCTGCCCAAAGCGCACACAACGGGTGCAATGGATGCAGCGCGCCATTTCCTGCATGGAGATCAAAGGGCCCACGTCCTTGACCGGGACGACCCGCTTTTCTTCTTCGTAACGCGAGGCGGTGCCGCCATAACCCACCGCCAAGTCTTGCAACTGGCATTCACCGCCTTGGTCACAAATGGGGCAATCCAGAGGATGGTTGATCAGCAAAAACTCCATCACCGACTGCTGGGCCTTGATCGCCTTGTCGGATTTGGTACGCACCACCATGCCTTGTGTCACCGAGGTGGCACAAGCCGGCATGGGTTTGGGCATTTTTTCGATGTCGACCAGACACATGCGGCAACTCGCCGCGATGCTGAGCTTTTTGTGGTAACAGAAATGCGGGATGTAGGTCCCCACCTTGTCAGCGGCGTGCATCACCGTGCTGCCCTGCTCAATCGCTACTTTTTGACCGTCGAGTTCAATTTCAATCATCTGGTGCTCACTCAAACGTATGCGGGAACCATGCAGGTTTTGTGTGCAATGTGGTATTCAAATTCAGGCATGTAATGCTTGAGCATGGCCCGCACCGGCATGGCTGCAGCGTCGCCCAGTGCACAAATCGTGCGCCCTTGAATGTCTTCCGCCACAGAGTTCAACAGAGCCAGATCCGCTTCGCGACCTAAGCCATTTTCAATGCGGTCCACCACGCGTGACATCCAGCCCGTGCCTTCCCGGCAAGGTGTGCACTGTCCACAGGACTCGTGCATGTAGAAGTAACTGAGTCGCTGCAAACTCTTGACCATGCAGCGCGAGTCGTCCATGACGATGACCGCACCCGAGCCCAGCATCGACCCCGCCTTGGCGATGGCGTCGTAGTCCATGGTGCAGTCCATCATGATGTGGGCTGGCAACACAGGTGACGACGACCCGCCAGGAATCACCGCCTTGAGCTTGCGACCGGAACGCACACCACCAGCAAGTTCGAGCAAAGCGGCAAACGACGTGCCCATGGGCACTTCATAGTTGCCTGGCAACTCCACGTCACCACTCACCGAAAATATCTTGGTACCACCATTGTTGGGCTTGCCCGATTCCAAATAGGCCTTGCCACCATTGCGAATGATCCAAGGCACAGCACCAAAAGTTTCGGTGTTATTGATGGTCGTTGGCTTGCCGTACAAACCGAAACTGGCAGGGAACGGCGGCTTGAAGCGCGGCTGGCCTTTTTTGCCCTCCAGCGACTCCAGCAAACCGGTCTCTTCACCACAGATGTAAGCCCCGAATCCATGGGCCGCATGCAGCTGAAAACTGAAGCTGGTGCCAAGAATGTTGTTGCCCAACAGCCCGGCAGCACGGGCTTCTTCCAACGCCTCTTCAAAGCGCCGGTAGGTGTGAAAAATCTCGCCGTGAATGTAGTTGTAACCCACGGAAATGCCCATGGCATAGGCGGCAATGATCATACCTTCAATCACAACATGTGGATTGAATTCCATGATGTCGCGGTCTTTGCAAGTACCGGGCTCACCCTCATCCGAGTTGCACACCAAGTACTTTTGCCCCGGGAATTGCCTCGGCATGAAACTCCACTTCAGTCCGGTCGGGAAACCGGCGCCGCCACGACCACGCAGACCCGATTCCTTCACCGTGGCAATCACCTGATCCTGCGTCAAACCAGGTCCACCGTCCAACCCCAGCACCTGACGCAAGGCCTTGTAACCACCACGCGCTTCGTAGTCTTTCAGGCGCCAGTTGGAGCCATTCAGATTGGCCAGGATTTGTGGGTTGATATGCCGATTATGAAAACAGGTCTGCACACCGCTGGACTGGAACTGCGCCAGAAAGCTGTCAACACTCATGACTTCACCTCCATCGAACGCAGGCCGTCCACCAACTGATCCAGCTTGTCGTCGGTCATGAAGCTGCACATATTGGTATCGTTGACCAGCATCACCGGCGCATCGGCACAGGCACCAAGACACTCACATTCTTGTAGCGTGAACAGCCCATCTGGCGTGGTCTGATTGGCATCAATGCCAAGTTTTTCTTTCAAGTGGGTCAACGCATGGGCACCGCTGCGCAACTGGCAAGGCAGGTTGGTGCAAACATTGAGTTTGTACTTTCCCACTGCCTTCTGGTTGTACATGTTGTAGAAACTGGTGACTTCATGCACAGCCATGGGCGCCATACCCAGGTAGTCAGCCACAAAGCGCTCACTCTCCGGACTGACAAAACCCTGTTCCTGCTGAACAATCTGCAGGCAGGCCATGACAGCCGACTGACGTTGCTCGAACGGATATTTGGCAACCTCTTTGGCAAAGGCTGCGAGAGACTTTTCTGAAATCATCGGTCAACTTCCCCAAACACAATGTCCATGGTGCCGATGATCGCCACCGCGTCAGCAATCATGTGGCCTTTGCCCATCTCGTTGAGAGCAGCCAGATGCACAAAGGCAGGTGGTCGAATTTTCATGCGGTACGGCTTGTTGGCGCCATCACTGACCATGTAGATACCGAATTCCCCTTTGGGATGTTCAATGGCTGAGTAAGCCTCCCCTTCCGGAACTGCAAAACCTTCTGTGAACAGCTTGAAGTGGTGGATCAGATCTTCCATGTTGGTTTTCATGGCTTCCCGATCTGGCGGCGCAATCTTGTGGTTGTCCGTGATCACCGGACCCGGGTTGGCTCGCAACCAGTCCACACATTGTTTGATGATGTGATTGGACTGTTTCATTTCCTCCATACGCACCAGATAGCGGTCGTAGGTATCCCCAGTTTTGCCTACTGGAATGTCGAAGTCGAGACGGTCATAAACCTCGTATGGCTGCTGTTTGCGCAGATCCCAGGCAATGCCGGAGCCACGCAACATCGGTCCAGTAAACCCAAGGTTCAACGCCCGCTCTGGCGTTACCACACCAATACCCACTGTGCGCTGCTTCCAGATCCGGTTTTCCGTCAGAAGTGTGTGGTACTCACCCAGATAAGTCGGGAAACGCTGGGTAAAGTCGTCGATGAAATCCAGCAGACTGCCACCACGATTGCGATTCAAAGCCTGTGTGGATTTGGCACTGCGAACCTTGTTGGGTGCATGTTGCGGCATCGTATCGGGCAAATCGCGGTAAACGCCGCCTGGACGGAAGTACGCGGCATGCATACGTGCGCCACTGACCGCCTCATACGCATCCAGCAAGTCTTCCCGTTCGCGGAAGGCATACAGCATGACCGTCATGGCGCCACAGTCAATCGCGTGCGCACCCACCCACAACAGGTGATTGAGCAGGCGGGTGATTTCGGCAAACATCACCCGGATGTACTGTGCGCGAAGAGGGACTTCCAGACCTAGCATCTTTTCGATCACAAGGCAATACGCCTGCTCGTTGCACATCATGGACATGTAGTCCAGACGATCCATGTAGGGCAAAGTCTGCAGGTAGGTCTTGTTTTCTGCCAGTTTTTCGGTGGCGCGGTGCAACAGGCCGATGTGCGGGTCAGCACGCTGTATCACCTCACCATCGAGCTCCAGAACCAAGCGCAACACACCGTGCGCTGCCGGGTGCTGCGGGCCAAAATTCAGGGTGTAGTTTTTAATGTCCGCCATAACTTACTGCGCCTGCGGCAGGCCTCCATAGTTCTCTTCACGGATGATGCGGGGCGTGATCTCACGCGGCTCAATCGTGACAGGCTGATACACCACGCGCCGTTGCTCGGCGTCATAACGCATCTCAACATGCCCGGACAAGGGAAAGTCTTTGCGAAATGGATGACCAATAAATCCGTAATCCGTGAGGATCCGGCGCAAATCGTCATGCCCCTCAAAAACGATGCCATAGAGGTCAAAGGCTTCGCGCTCGAACCAGTTGGCCGCACTCCAGATATCGCAAACTGAACGAATCACTGGCGCATCATCGTCGGTAGCAAAAACCTTGAGACGAATGCGCTGATTCAGACTCACCGACAACAGGTGCAGCACCACACAAAAACGCTGCCCAAGCTGCGGTTCATCCTTGTAGGTTGAATAGTCCACACCACACAAGTCAATCAACTGCTCAAATTGGCAGGCCGGATGATCTCGCAAGATACCAGCCACCTGGTGGTAGTCAGCCGCCTTCACCACCAAAGTCAACTCACCCCATTTCACAGCACTGCTCTGCACAAACTCGCCCAAAGCCACATTGACCTGGGCCTGGAGCGTATGAGGATTTACCGCGTATACCGTCATGACATTCCTTTTAAGTACGCGCAATGGTTTGCGTGCGACGGATTTTGTTCTGCAACTGAATGATGCCGTACACCAGCGCCTCGGCGGTGGGCGGACAACCCGGCACATAAATATCAACCGGCACAATGCGGTCGCAGCCACGCACCACAGAATAGCTGTAGTGGTAATAACCACCCCCATTGGCGCACGACCCCATGCTGATCACCCAGCGCGGCTCAGCCATCTGGTCATACACCTTGCGAAAGGCTGGCGCCATCTTGTTGGTCAAGGTGCCCGCCACAATGATCAGATCAGACTGACGTGGACTGGGTCGAAACACCTCGGCACCAAACCGGCTGATGTCATAACGGGCCGCAGCCGCATGCATCATTTCAACCGCACAACAGGCCAAGCCAAAGGTCATCGGCCAGACCGACCCCGTCTTGGCCCAGTTCACGACGCTGTCATACGTCGTCGTGACAAACCCTTCTTTGAGAACACCTTCAATCATTGACTTACTCCCAATCCAGGGCGCCTTTAAGCCACATGTACACAAAGCCAATCGTCAGAATGGTCACAATTTCCAAACCAACCATGAAACCGTAAAGACCCAGCTCTCTGAGCGTGACAGCCCACGGAAACAGCAGCGCCGTTTCCAGATCGAACAGGATAAAAAGAATGGCAATCAGGTAATAGCGGACATCAAAGGTCATTCGGGCGTCGCCGAATGCCTCAAAGCCACATTCATAAGGGGAGTTTTTGGCAGCGTCGGGGCGATTGGGGCCCAACACGTAACCGATCACCTGGGGAAGTACCCCGATGGCGATACCCACCAGGATAAACAAGAGTACCGGCAGGTACTGACCGAGGTTCATCATAAGGATTTGTCTGCTTGTATCTCAGGCACATTTGCATGCGCCCGAGTTGTTTATCTGGTGCCGTCGGCGAGACTCGAACTCGCACAGCTGTCGCCACTACCACCTCAAGATAGCGTGTCTACCAATTCCACCACGACGGCAATTTAGATCTTCTAAAGACACAAACCTTGATGTTTGTTAAGTCTGTAGAAGCAAGCGGGAGTTTACCCTGAAATCCTTGTTCTCCTAGGGTGAGAGTATATTTCGAAAGTCAATTACTTCGACGGAATTTGTGCTGCACCAGATGCAGGAACTGCAGGAATTGCAGCTACAGGTGCGGGCGCAACCAGGGCTGCGTTTTCAAGAACACTGCCAGAGCTCGCAGCCGGACGAGCCGACCCGAAATACGCCAGACCCAGGGTGCTGACAAAAAACACCGTGGCCAGCACGGCGGTGGTGCGCGACAGGAAATTGGCGCTGCCACTGGCCCCAAACAAGCTGCCTGAGCCACCACTGCCAAATGCTGCCCCCATGTCAGCGCCCTTGCCGTGCTGCACCAGAATCAAGCCCACCATCACCACCGCAGACAGCATCTGCACTGCCAGCAAAATCGTCAACAAAACATTCATACCTTACTCCTCATTCAATAGCTACCAGCGCTTGTTTATCAAGCGGCTGCAGCAATAATCGTTAAAAAATCCGGGGCTTTGAGGGCGGCGCCGCCAATCAGGCCACCGTCAATATCGGGTTGGGCCAGCAGCGAGGCTGCGTTGGCCGCATTCATGCTGCCACCGTACAGCAGCTTGATGCGGTCGGCATGCTCGGAAGCGGCCTTCAACTGGGCACGCAACACCGCGTGCACTTGCTGCGCCTGCTCCGGCGTTGCCGTCTTGCCGGTGCCAATGGCCCAGACCGGCTCGTACGCCACCACCACCTCGCTGATGCAATGTCCGTTTGTTTGGATCACTGCGGCCAGCTGACGCTTGACCACCTCGTCCGTGAGGCCTGCTTCACGCTCGGCCAGCGTCTCACCCACACACACAATCGGCGTGATGCCACTGCTCAGGGCGCGCTGCGCCTTGGTGGCAACCACAGCATCAGTCTCGCCATGGTACTGGCGGCGCTCGGAGTGGCCCACGATGGCGTAACGCACTCCAAACTCCTTGAGCATGGCCGCCGAGGTTTCACCGGTGTAGGCACCTGCTTCATGCGCCGAAATGTCTTGCGATGCGAGATCGATCTTGGTGCCCGCCAGCAAGGCCTGGCACTGCCCCAGATACACCGCAGGCACACCCACGGCGACCTCGCAGCTGGCTTGACCCAGGCCGGCGAGGATGTCTTTGAGCAGCTTGTCATTGGCAGCCAGGCTGCCGTTCATCTTCCAGTTACCTGCAATCAGCTTTTTCATGATGTTGTTCCCAAGTCAAAACAATTTTTCCAACGTGCTGGCTCGATTCCATCAAGGCATGCGCCGCCGCCACATCGGCCGCCGCCAACGACCGGTAGATCACCGGCTTGATCCGTCCGTCAGCCAGCGCTGGCCAGACGTTTTTCAGACAGGCTTTGGCAATGGCGGCTTTGAAAGCCACCGACCTGGGCCGCAAGGTCGAACCCGTGATGGTCAGACGCTTGCGCAAGACCAGGCCCGCGTTGAACTCGCTGCGGGTACCACCTTGTATCGAAATGATGACAAGGCGCCCATCGTCCTTGAGGCATTGAACCTCTTTGGCCACATAAGCCCCGGCCACAATGTCCAGGATCACATCCACACCTTGACCCTCCTCGGTCAGGCGCAACACCTCGTCCTGGAAATCCTGTGTCTTGTAGTTGATGGCAGCGTCCGCCCCCAGGGCGATGCAAGCCTCACATTTTTCAGCGCTGCCCGCCGTCACAAACACCCGTGCACCGGCCAGTTTGGCCAGCTGGATGGCGGTGACACCAATGCCGCTGGAGCCCCCCTGGATCAGCACGGTTTCACCGGGCTGCAGGCGCGCACGCTCCATCAGGTTGCTCCAGACCGTGAAAAACGTCTCGGGCAGACTGGCCGCCTCGACATCACTCAAGCCCGCAGGCACCGGCAGACATTGGGCAATAGGCGCCACGCAGTACTCTGCATAACCGCCACCCGCCACCAGCGCACACACACGGTCACCCAGCTGGAATCCAGCCGCAGCCAACTCAAGCGGGTCGCCCGCTTCGATGGTGCCAGCCACTTCAAGCCCCAGAATGTCCGAAACTCCCGGCGGCACCGGGTAGTGTCCTTGGCGCTGCAACACATCGGGACGATTGACACCACTGGCTGCCACACGGATAAGCAATTCCCCCGCGCCCGCGACAGGCACAGGCCGCTCACCCAGATGCAAAACATCTGGGCCGCCGAAGCCAGTGATTTCAATCGTTTTCATGGTCATTTTGGCCTCTAGCCCTTATTCAATAAGGGCTAGCAGCTATCAACTTGATAACTCTCAGGCCCGGTTGTCCGCGCCGGTTTGGGCAGGACGCTCCAACAAGGCTTTCATCGACAGCTTGATGCGGCCTTTTTCGTCGGTTTCCATGACCTTGACCTTGACGATCTGGCCTTCTGCCAAATAGTCGGTGACCTTCTCGACACGTTCATGGGCGATCTGGCTGATGTGCAACAAGCCGTCCTTGCCAGGCAAGAGGTTGATCAATGCACCGAAGTCGAGGATCTTGACCACCGGGCCTTCGTAGACCTTGCCGATTTCGACTTCGGCGGTGATCTGCTCGATGCGGCGTTTGGCTTCTTCAGCCTTGGCCGGATCTGCGGACGCAATGGTGATGGTGCCGTCTTCGTCGATGTTGATCTGGGTGCCGGTTTCTTCGGTCAGCGCACGGATCACCGCGCCGCCCTTGCCGATCACATCACGGATCTTCTCGGGGTTGATCTTCATCGTGAACAGGCGCGGTGCGAAGTTGGAGACTTCGGTCTTGGCCTCACCCATGGCTTCGACCATCTTGCCCAGGATGTGCATGCGTGCTTCTTTGGCTTGGGCCAAAGCGACTTGCATGATTTCCTTGGTGATACCTTGGATCTTGATGTCCATCTGCAGCGCGGTGATGCCGTTGGTGGTACCGGCCACCTTGAAGTCCATATCGCCCAGGTGATCTTCGTCGCCCAGGATGTCGGTCAGCACCGCAAAACGGTTGTCGTCCTTGATCAGGCCCATGGCGATACCGGCCACATGCGCCTTCAACGGCACACCAGCGTCCATCAAGCTCAAGCAGCCGCCGCACACCGACGCCATCGAAGACGAGCCATTGGACTCGGTCACTTCAGACACGACACGCATGGTGTAGGGGAAGTCTTCCTTGTTGGGCAACACCGCAACGAGCGCACGTTTGGCCAGACGGCCGTGGCCGATTTCGCGGCGCTTGGGCGTACCAACACGACCGGTTTCGCCGGTGGCGAAGGGAGGCATGTTGTAGTGCAACATGAAACGGTCTTCGTAGTCACCAGCCAGCGAATCCACGCGCTGGGCATCACGCTCGGTACCGAGCGTGGTCACCACCAGCGCCTGGGTTTCACCACGGGTGAACAGGGCTGAGCCGTGGGTACGGGGCAACACGCCGTTGCGGATTTCGATGGCACGCACGGTGCGGGTGTCACGGCCGTCGATACGGGGTTCGCCAGCCAGAATTTGGCCACGCACGATCTTGGCTTCGATCTCAAACAGCAGGCCTTCGATGGCCACGCTATCAAACGCCACGCCTTCTTCCTTCAATGCAGCCATGACTTCAGCATAGGCAGCACGGCAGGCTTGGGTGCGGGCTTGTTTGTTGCGGATCTGGTAAGCGGCGACCAGCTTGTCTTTGGCCAGGCCGTCGATCTTGGCGATCAGCGCTTCGTCCTTGGCGGCAGGTTTCCAGTCCCACACCGGTTTGCCAGCGTCACGCACGAGTTCGTGGATCGCATTGATGGCAATCGCACCCTGGGTGTGACCAAACACCACCGCACCGAGCATGATGTCTTCGGACAGCTGGTCGGCTTCGGACTCCACCATCAGCACGGCCGATTCGGTACCAGCCACCACCAGGTCCATCTGGCTGTTCTTGCGCTGGGTTTGGCCCGGGTTGAGCACGTACTCACCATTGATGTAACCGACGCGGGCGGCGCCAATCGGTCCGCTGAACGGCACGCCGCTGATGGACAGCGCAGCGCTGACGGCAATCATGGCGGCGATGTCGGCATCCACTTCGGGGTTGAGCGACAGGGTGTGCACCACCACATGCACTTCGTTGAAGAAACCTTCGGGGAACAGCGGGCGAATCGGACGGTCGATCAGGCGACTGGTCAGGGTTTCGTATTCGCTGGGGCGGCCTTCACGCTTGAAGAAGCTGCCGGGAATGCGGCCTGCGGCGTAGGACTTTTCGAGGTAATCCACGGTCAAGGGGAAAAAGTCCTGGCCAGCCTTGCCTTCAGACTTGGCCACCACGGTGGCCAGCACCACGGTGCCGTCCATGTCGAGCATCACTGCACCGCTGGACTGACGGGCGATTTCGCCGGTTTCCATGGTGACCGTGTGTTGACCCCATTGGAAAGTCTTGCTAACTTTTTTGAACATCGTCATTTGTTATCTCCTGAGTATTTGGGGGATGCAGGCCACCCCGCCATAGCCCGGAAACTGCCACACAGAACACGATGCCATTCCAGAACCCCACCCCGATACAAGATGACCGGGCTTTGGAATGACACAGCTTCGCTCGTGTATTTGCCGTCTCCGAAGTAAAAAACGCCTGAGCTAGTGACCTAACTCAGGCGCTTCATCGTCTTGTCAGACAATTATTTGCGCAGACCCAGCTTGGCGATCAACGCCACATAACGGTCAGCATCTTTGGCCTTGAGGTAGTCCAGCAGCTTGCGGCGACGGCTCACCATACGCAGCAGACCACGGCGACCATGGTGGTCTTTGGCATGCAGCTTGAAGTGGGGGGTCAGTTCGTTGATGCGCGCTGTGAGCAGGGCGACCTGAACTTCGGGGCTACCGGTATCACCGGCGGAACGTGCGTTGTCTTTGACAACAGCGGCTTTGATTTCGGATGCGATCATGCTTTTTCCTGAGAGTAAACAACTTGCGTCAGGCGCTGGAACTGCCCCTGACGTGCGAGAACTGCAACGCGTGCAGAGCCTTGGAGTATAACCTGCCCGGTCTGGATGCACCAGCTGCGCCCAGAAGCGGTCTACGCGGCCGCTTTGTCACACGGCCACCGCTCAGGGGCGCACCATGTGGCAGGTGGTGGCCTGCTCGGCCTCAGCCGCACTCAGCGTCTTGATCACGCGAAAGCCGTAACCCGAGCCTTCCACATCAAATTTGACACCGGGAGCGCCCTTGCGCTCCATCAGCCCCACCACCAATGATTGCTGAAATTGATGATCACTCGCCCGCATCGCTCCACTTTGGGCATACAAAGTGACCCGGGCTTTTTCCAGCTGCGTCGCCACAGCCACCGCATCCGTCGTGCCTGCGGCTTGCAGCGCCTGCACCAGCGCCTGCACCATGAGTTGCATGCGCATGTGCACATAGTCGTCTGCGGGATTGGGGAAACGCTGGCGGAAGGCTTGGTAGAAGGCCTCGCTCTGGGGCGTGGGCACATTGGGCAACCAGTCGGCCACAGCAATCACCTTGCCGATGCCAGCCTCACCCATCGCGGCTGGCGCACCCAGCGCATTGCCGTAGAACGTGTAGAAGCGACCGTCATAACCCACGTCTTTGGCGGCCTTGACCAGCAGCGTCAGGTCATTGCCCCAGTTGCCGGTGATCACTGCCTGTGCGCCGCTGGCCTTGATTTTGGTGAGATAGGGAATGAAGTCCTTGACGCGCCCGATGGCATGTAACTCGTCTCCCACAATGCGCACATCGGGGCGCATCTGCGTCAACTGACGGCGTGCTTCACGCGCCACCGCCTGGCCAAAGCTGTAGTCCTGGCCGATGATGTAGACACTTTTGAGCGCGGCATCGTCCTTGATCACCGACATCAGCGCGTTCATGCGCATGTCGGCGTGGGCATCAAAACGAAAATGCCAGAAACTGCATTTCTCGTTGGTCAGGATCGGGTCCACCGCCGAGTAATTCAGGAAGATCACCCGCTTGCCCGGTTCGCGCTCGTTGTGTTTGTTGATCGCATCCATCAGCGCCGCCGCCACCGCCGAGGAATTGCCCTGGGTCACCACCCGGGCCCCCTGGTCAATGGCAGCCTTGAGCGCGGTCAACGCGTCTTCAGTCTGACCCTTGCTGTCAAAACGGTCGATTTGCAGCGGTACACCCTTGGCCTTGTCACCCAGCTTGACACCCCCCGCCGCATTCACCCGCTCCACCGCCCAGGCCAGGTTGCGGTAGACCGACTCACCGGTGTTGGCGAACGGGCCACTCAGCGCCTCGATCATGGCAATTTTGATCGGCGCCGGAGTTGGCTGGGCCATGGCCAGAACCGGCAGACATAGGGCCAGGACCAGGGATTTCAAGGCGCGTGTGAGAACAATAAACATGGGGAAATTTCTCTTGAAAGAAGCGTGCACGTGCACAGATAGGGGTCTTGCGGCGTTCTTGTGCTGAAGGCCGCGCAGTTTACAAGGAGTCACCCCATGTTCTTTACACCCGCCACCCCCGCCGGTTTCCGCCGCCAACTGTATGTCGCCGCCCGCCCGCCAGTCGGGCTCGTTGAGCCGAACCAGACCAGCCGCAGCCAGCGCCCCAGTGCGGTCGAGCAGGACGAGCAATCCTTCACCCTCTCGTTCGACGTTCCCGGCGTCAGCCGCGAGCAATTGGTGGTGGGCATCGAAGGCAATGTGGTGCGCCTGTCCAGCGCCGAAGGTGCACCGCGCAGCTACCACTTTGCCTGCGAGTTGCCACAAGACATCGACGCGGGCCAAAGTGCCGCCAAGCTGGAAAACGGCGTGTTGACGCTGAAGCTGGCCAAGGTGGCGCCGGTGAACCGGGTCACCGAGTTGGTGATCCACTGAGCCACCTGCGGATCAGGCCAAACCGGCGATGTCAAGGTTTGGCCTGACGACCGCAGACTTCAATAGCGATCAATTTCGATAGCTATATGCCCTTATTGCAAAAGGGCTAGAGGCTTATTTCTTATATAAACCTCAACCGCCAATGGCATCCAGAGGCCAGCGTGGTTTGACGTCAAAAGCGTAGTTGTTGACGGCGCTTTGCTGGCCGGACTGCAGTCGCATCGCTGCCGCCATCGCAATCATGGCGCCGTTGTCGGTGCACAGGTGCAACTCGGGGTAGTGCACCCGTGTCTTGAGCCGGGCACATTCGGCATTGAGCTGCTGGCGCAACTCCCGGTTGGCGCCCACACCACCAGCCACCACCAGGCGTTTGAGCCCGGTTTGTTTCAAAGCGGTGAGTGATTTCTTGACCAGCACCTCCACAATCGCGGCCTGGGTGGAGGCGGCCAGATCTGCCAGCACGGCCACCGGTAAATCCGCCACCGCGCAACCATGGGCATGGGCACATTTACCGGTCTGCACCATCACTGCGGTCTTGAGCCCAGCAAAAGAAAAGTCCAGATCACCGCTGTGCAACAAGGGGCGTGGCAATTTGTAGGCTTTGGGGTTGCCCGACTCGGCCAGCTTGGACAGCGCCTGCCCACCCGGGTAATCCAGGCCCAACAGCTTGGCGGATTTGTCAAAGGCCTCGCCCGCGGCGTCGTCAATCGTCTCACCCAGAATCTGGTACGAGCCGACCCCATCCACCCGCATCAACTGGCTGTGTCCACCAGACACCAGCAACGCAACAAACGGGAACTCGGGCGGATCGATACTCAGAAACGGTGACAACAAATGCCCTTCCAAATGGTGCACCCCCAGCACCGGTTTGCCCAAGGCAGCAGCCAGCGCACAGGCCACACCGGCGCCCACCAGCAAGGCACCAGCCAAGCCGGGCCCCCGCGTGAACGCCACCACATCGACATCGACCAACGTACGGCCCGAGTCCTGCAGCACCTGCTGGGTCAGCGGTAACACACGGCGGATGTGGTCACGGCTGGCCAGCTCGGGCACCACACCGCCGTAGGCCTGGTGCATCTCAATCTGGCTGTACAAGGCATGCGCCAGCAAAACCGGCAAGCCCTGCGCGGGCATGTCGACCAGGGCCACGCCCGTTTCATCACACGAGGACTCGATCCCCAGAACACAACACTGTTTCACCATAACCCACGAGTTTAGGCGATGGTCTCTGGCGCAGGCCCAGGCAAGGGCAGCCCGAGCCCGGTAAGGTAGACCGACACCGCCGCTCGCGCGACCTCAACCAAGTCGAAGGTGCTGGGCGCCAGCATCCAAGTTTGGATCAAGCCTGCCATCAGGGAATGCAGCCCCTGGGCGGCCACCAATGGCGACATCGGCAAGCACACCGAACGATGTGTGGCGACCTCCTGCAATCGGCGCTGCAACTCACGCGTGTTGTCGCTGTAACACTGCACATGCCGCTGCTTGACGGCCAGCAACTCCTCAACATACTCCACCTTCATCGTGGCGATCTCAAAGACGGCGCGTACCCGCTCATCGTCCACGATGGTCTGCATCGGCAACAGGATGGCGCGTTCCAGCTCCAGCAGGGGGTCCTGGGTCCGATCGTCACTGATCTGTTGCATGGTCCGCTCCATCGGCAAGGTGGCGCTCTCCATCAGGGCATTGAACAGATCCGCCTTGTTTTTGAAGTGCCAGTAGATGGCGCCTCGGGTCGCACCTGCGGCGAGGGCAATATCTTGTAAGGAGGTGCGCGACACACCTTGTTTGGCAAACAGATGCAACGCAACGTCCATCAGTTGAGTACGCGTCGCTTGCGCGTCTTCTTTGGTCCTGCGAGCCATGGTGATGAGCTTTCAAAGGGGGGATTTATTTACATTCATCATTGTATGTATAATTCTGAAAAAATCAAACCTCCCACCCGAATCCTAGGGTTAACCCTTACATTTTGGACCCGCACCATGCACCCTGTCCTTCCCCCATTCCACCCCCTGCCTGGCCAGCGATCTCGCACCCCCGGATTCACCCGGACCGCTGGCAGCGCCCTGGCTGTCAGTGCCTTGCTTTTGTTGTCGGCATGTGGCCAGGGCAAACCTGACGCAGCCGGTGGTCCCGGTGGTGGCATGCCCCCGGCTGAAGTGGGTGTCATCACCGTGGCACCGGGTGACGTGGGCCTGACCACCGAACTGCCAGGTCGGCTGGAGGCCTCGCGTGTGGCCCAGGTGCGTGCCCGTGCGGCAGGCATCTTGCAAAAGCGCCTGTTCACCGAAGGCAGCGACGTCAAGGCGGGTCAGCCCCTGTTCCAGATTGATGCCAGCCCCTATGAGGCTACCCTGTCCAGTGCGTTGGCCAACGTGGCCAAGGCCGAAGCCAACCAGGTCCAAGCCAGCGCCCTCGCAGAACGTTACAAACCTCTGATTGAAGCCAAGGCCATCAGCCAGCAGGAATTCATCAACGCCCAGGCGTCCCAAAAGCAGGCCGACGCGGACGTGGCTGTGGCCAAGGCGGCGGTACAAACCGCCCGCATCAATGTGGGTTACGCCAATGTCACCTCCCCCATTTCTGGCCGCATTGGCCGAGCCTTGGTGACCGAGGGTGCCTTGGTCGGCCAGGGTGAAGCGACCGAACTGGCGGTGGTGCAACAGATCAACCCGATGTATGTGAATTTCACGCAGTCGGCGGCTGAGGTCATGGCCCTGCGCCGTGCCATGGACAGCGGACAACTCAAACGCGCTGGCAAACAGGCGGCCAGCATCCGGGTGGTGCTCGAAGACGGCACCGACTACCCGCTGACAGGCAAGCTGCTGTTCTCTGACCTGACGGTGGACACCACCAGTGGCCAGATCACCCTGCGCGCCGAAGTGCCCAACCCACAAGGCGCACTGTTGCCCGGCCTGTTTGTGCGTGTCCGGCTCGAACAAGCCCAGGCTGGCAATGCCATCACCCTGCCCCAGCAAGCCGTGACCCGCTCCCCACAAGGTGACACCGTGATGGTGGTGGACGCCCAGGGCAAAGCCGCACCACGCACCATCAAGATTGGTGGCCAGCAAAACGGCCAGTGGGTGGTATTGAGTGGTTTGCAGGCCGGTGAGCAGGTGATGGTTGACGGCTTCCAGAAATTACGGGGTGGTCCGGTCAAGCCAGTGCCATGGCAAGCCGGTGCACCCGCAGCGGGCAAGCCGGGTGCCGGCCAGCCAGCGGCAGCAGCTTCAGCAGAAAAAGCCGCATCAGCCCCCGCTGATGCTGCCTCAGGCGCTGCGAAATAAGGAGCGCCTTCCATGTCCAAATTTTTCATTGACCGCCCGATCTTTGCCTGGGTGATCGCCCTGTTCATCATGGTGATGGGCGTGGTGTCCATCACCCAGTTGCCGATTGCCCAGTACCCGCCGGTGGCGCCACCGTCGATCGTGATCTCGGCCACTTACCCTGGCGCCTCGGCGCAAACGATGGAAGACAGTGTGTTGTCCATCGTCGAACAGGAGATGAACGGCTCGCCCGGCCTGATCTACATGGAGTCCACCGCACAGGCCAACGGTACCGGCACCATCACGCTGAGTTTTGAACCATCCACCAACCCCGATTTGGCCCAGGTGGATGTGCAAAACCGGCTCTCGCGCGCCACACCTCGCCTGCCTTCTGCGGTGACCCAGCAAGGTGTTCGCGTTGACAAGTCACGCAACAACTTCCTGTTGTTCACCATGCTGACCTCGGACGACGCGGCACTCGATCCGGTGGCGTTGGGTGACTACGCCTCGCGCTCGATCGTGCCCGAAATCCAGCGTCTGCCAGGGGTGGGCCAGGCCCAACTGTTTGGTACCGAGCGTGCCATGCGGGTGTGGATCGACCCGGCCAAACTGGTGGGTTTCAAACTGTCTGCGGCTGAAGTCAACGCCGCGATCAAGGCGCAAAACGCCCAGGTCTCCGCCGGTGAAATCGGCAGCTTGCCCAACGTGGCAGGCCAAGGCATTGCGGCCACCGTACTTGTCAGTGGCCAACTCACCAACGCAACACAGTTTGGCAACATCGTGCTGCGCGCCAACACCGATGGCTCCACGGTGCGCCTCAAGGACGTGGCCCGCATCGAATTGGGCGGCCAGTCTTACGCCACCTCGGCCCGTCTCAACGGCAAACCTGCCATCGGCATTGGTGTGCAACTCTCCCCGAGCGGCAACGCCCTGGCCACGGCCAAAGCGGTGCGCGCCCGCATGCATCAGTTGGAGACCTTTTTCCCCAAGGGCATGAGTTGGTCGATTCCTTACGACAGCTCGCTGTTCATTCAGACCTCGCTGGCCCAGGTGGCCGAGACCCTGGTGGAAGCAATTGTGCTGGTGTTCCTGGTGATGTTCTTGTTCCTGCAGGACTGGCGCTACACCCTGATTCCAACCCTGGTGGTGCCGGTGGCACTGTTGGGCACCTTTGCCACGATGTTGGCCATGGGTTTCTCGATCAACGTGCTGACCATGTTCGCCATGGTGCTGGTGATTGGTATCCTGGTGGATGACGCCATCGTGGTGGTGGAGAACGTCGAACGCATCATGAGTGAGGAAGGCTTGTCCCCCTTGCTGGCCACCCGCAAGGCGATGGGCCAGATCCAGGGCGCCATCATTGGCGTGACCGTGGTGCTGATCTCGGTGTTTGTGCCACTGGCATTCTTCAGCGGG
This sequence comes from Rhodoferax fermentans, assembly GCF_002017865.1. Lineage (NCBI taxonomy): Bacteria > Pseudomonadati > Pseudomonadota > Betaproteobacteria > Burkholderiales > Comamonadaceae > Rhodoferax > Rhodoferax fermentans. The sequence continues at coordinate 947,438 of NZ_MTJN01000002.1, forward strand.
TCGATTGGCAACATCTACCGCCAGTTCTCGGCGGTGATGGGGGTGTCGATTGCGTTCTCGTCCTTCCTGGCGCTGTCCTTGACCCCGGCCTTGTGTGCCACCTTGCTCAAGCCGGTGGAAGCCGGACACCACCACGCCAAGAGCGGCTTTTTTGGCTGGTTCAACCGTGGTTTTGCCAGCACCGCCAAAGGCTATGAACGCGGGGTCGCCAAGACCCTGCCACGTGCTGCGCGTTACCTGGTGATTTATCTGGCAATTCTGGCCGCAGCGGCGGTGATGTATACCCGTTTGCCAACCTCCTTCCTGCCCAGCGAAGACCAGGGCAGTATGCTGATCAACGTGCAACTGCCACCTGGCGCCACCCAGGAGCGTACCCTGGCTGTGATGCAGCAGGTGGAAGGATTCATCCTGGAGCAGCCTGAGGTCAAAAGCATGGTGGGTGTGCTGGGTTTCAGCTTCTCGGGGCAAGGACAAAACGCCGCGCTGGCTTTTGTCACCCTGAAAGACTGGGCCGAGCGCAAAGGCCCGGGCAGCTCCGCCGAGGCGCTGGCCGGTCGCGCTTTTGGCGCCCTGTCAGGCATCCGCGACGCCTTCATCTTCCCCTTGAGCCCGCCGCCTATTCCCGAACTGGGATCCTCCTCGGGTTTCAGCTTCCGGCTGCAGGATCGCGGTAGCCAGGGTCATGAGGCCCTGCTGGCAGCGCGCAACCAATTGCTGGGCATGGCGGCCCAAAGCAAGGTGCTGACCCAGGTTCGCCCGGATGGTCTGGAAGACGCGCCCCAGCTGCAGGTCGACATTGACCGCGACAAGGCCAATGCCTTGGGGGTTGGTTTTGATGCCATCAACAGCCTGATTTCCACCGCGCTGGGCTCCGCCTATATCAACGACTTCCCCAACAGCGGTCGGCTGCAGCGGGTGGTGGTGCAGGCTGATGCCATGGCACGCATGCAACCCGAAGACCTGCTCAAACTCAATGTCACCAACAACAAGGGCCAGACCGTGCCACTGTCCGCTTTCGCCAGCACCCGCTGGGTGAAGGGCGCGATGCAGACGGTGCGCTACAACGGGTACCCGGCCATGCGCATCAGCGGCAGTGCCGCACCGGGCTACAGCACGGGTGCCGCATTGAACGAGATGGAGCAGCTTGCAGCCAAATTGCCAGCCGGTTTTGGCTTTGAATGGACCGGTACCTCACGCGAGGAAAAACTGGCCGGCTCACAAGCCATGATCCTCTACGCCTTTGCCATTCTGGCAGTGTTCTTGTGCCTGGCCGCGCTGTATGAAAGCTGGAGCATTCCCATGTCCGTCATCCTGGTGGTGCCGCTCGGTGTGCTTGGGGTGATCGTGGCCACCCTGCTGCGCAGTTATGCCAATGACGTGTACTTCCAGGTCGGTCTGATCACCATCATCGGTTTGTCGGCCAAGAACGCGATTCTGATCATCGAGTTTGCCAAGGACCTGCAGGCGCAGGGCAAATCCGTGATTGCAGCCGCCTTGGAAGCGGCCCACCTGCGGTTTCGCCCGATTGTGATGACCTCGATGGCGTTCACGCTGGGGGTGTTGCCACTGGCGATCTCCAGTGGCGCGGGCTCAGCCAGCCAGCGCGCCATTGGTACCGGCGTGATCGGCGGCATCCTGACCGGCACAGCCTTGGCGGTGGTGTTTGTTCCAATCTTTTTTGTGGTGGTGCGCTCGCTGTTCAAGGACAGCGAACGCCAGCAGCAGGTGCATGCCGAACAGGCCGCGCACATGGGAGTGCATTCGCATGAATAAATTAACTGTGATCTCGGTGGCCTGTGCCAGTGTGTTGTCAGCCTGCTCGCTGATCCCCACCTACGAGCGGCCTGCAGCACCCATCGCCACCCAGTGGCCCACGGCAGCTGCGGCCACGGCCAGATCTGAAAAACAAAGCACCAGCCCCTTATGGAATAAGGGCTGGGAGGAGTTTTATACCGATATAACGGTGCAGCAGCTGATCCACACCGCACTGGCCAACAACCGTGATCTGCGGGTGTCGGTGCTCAACATCGAACAAGCCCGCGCCCAGCTGGGCCTGCGCCGTGCCGACCAGTTTCCGGCCGTCAACGCCACACTGAGCGGCTCGCGGGTGCCCAACAGCAGCGGCGGCATCACCAGCAGCTACACCGGTGGCTTGACCTTCACCGCATACGAACTGGACTTTTTTGGCCGGGTCGCCAGCCTCAAGGAACAGGCCCTGGCCCAGTATCTGGCCACCTCCGAGGCCACCAAAACGGTGCAGATCAGCCTGATGGCCAGTGTGGCGCAAAGCTGGCTGAGCCTGTTGGCTGACGAAGATTTGCTGCGCACCTCGCGCCAGACCCTCGCCACGCGAGAAGAGTCTCTGAAACTCACCGAACTCAAACGCAGCCACGGTGCGGCGTCTGACCTGGAATGGCGGCTGGCGCAATCGCTGCTGGAAAGTGCCCGTGTCACCCTGGCACAACAGCTGCAAAAACGCGCACAGGACGAAAATGCGCTGACCCTGCTGCTGGGCCAAAGCCTGCCTGAGGCCGCCCGCAACCAGCTGGCCCAAGGCCAACTCGACAGCCAACAGTTCCCCAACCTGCCCGCCGGGCTGCCATCTGACCTGCTGACCTATCGCCCCGATATCCGACAGGCCGAACAAAGCTTGCTGGCCAGCAACGCCAACATTGGTGCAGCGCGCGCCGCGTTCTTCCCGCGCATCACACTCACCGCTGGCGCCGGGTCGGCCAGCAGCGAACTCTCGGGTTTGTTCAAGAGTGGCTCCTGGGGCTGGACCATGGCGCCCAGTCTGGTGTTGCCCATCTTCAACGCGGGCGCCAACCAGGCCAATTTGGACATCGCGCAGGCGACACGCGACATCGCGGTGGCGCAATACGAAAAAACCATCCAGAGCGCGTTTCGCGAGGTGGCCGATGCCCTGGCTGGCCAGGACACCCTGGCGCAACAGCTCCAGTCGAGTGAGGCGTTGCTGAAAGCAGAGAGTGAACGCACCCGTCTGACCAAACTGCGTTTTGACAATGGCGCGGCCAGCCAACTCGACTGGCTCGATGCCCAGCGCTCTCTGTTCACCACCCAGCAGTCTCTGGTGCAAACGCGCCTGGCGTATTTGCAGAACCAGGTCACCCTGTTCAAAAGCCTTGGGGGCGCCAATCCGGAGCTGAGCATCGAGCCTGGCAAGGCCCCCTGAAACACAGGCCTCTGAAGTGCATCGCCGACGCTAATCGGTGATCTTCACACCTTTCCAGAAGGCGACCCGGTCACGCACCTGGTCAGCCTCTGGTTTGGGGTCGGGGTAGTACCAGACCGCATCCGGATTCATCTCACCGTTGACCATCAGCGAGTAATAACTGGCCTGCCCTTTCCAGGCGCAGGAGCTTTTGTGGTTGCTGAAGTGCACAAACTCCCGGTTGAGTGAACTCGCCGGGAAATAGTGGTTGCCCTCCACCATGACGGTATCGTCGCTCTGTGCAATCACTGCACCGTTCCAGATCGCTTTCATCTTCCATGTCCTTCACAAAAAGAGGTATTTGAACCGATGTCGCAGAGACACCACGACAATCACTTGCCAGCCCCAAAGACACCGCTATAATGCTTGGCTTTGCTGGCAAAACTCCGCTGCCTGATCAACTTTTAAGCGGAGAAATTCGCAAGATCAATTTTTGGCCCGATCTTCCAAACTTTGAAGTCTGCACCTTTTGGATTACTTGACTCCATGACAACCATTCGTGTTAAAGAAAACGAGCCTTTTGACGTCGCTCTGCGCCGCTTCAAGCGCACCATTGAAAAACTGGGCCTCCTGACTGACTTGCGTGCACGCGAGTTTTATGAAAAGCCCACCGCTGAGCGCAAACGCAAGAAGGCTGCTGCAGTCAAGCGCAACTACAAGCGCATCCGCGCCATGCAGTTGCCCAAGAAGCTGTACTGATTCTGCTGACTCAGCCGGGCTACCAAGCCTGCAGACAAGCTCGCCGGGGACGCCCAGGCGGGCTTTTTTCGTTCTGGCGTATCCAGACCTTTCATCCCAACAATTGACCAGGAGTCACCACCATGTCCCTCAAAGACCAGATCACCGAAGACATGAAAACCGCCATGCGTGCCAAAGACAGCGTCCGGCTGGGCACCATCCGCCTGTTGCTGGCGGCCGTCAAACAAAAAGAGGTCGATGAGCGTGTGGTGGTCGACGATGTGACCTTGGTCGGCATTGTGGACAAGCTGATCAAGCAGCGCAAAGACTCAGTGGCCGCTTATGTTCAGGCCGAACGGCAAGACCTGGCGGACAAGGAAGCGGATGAAATCAAGGTGCTGGAAGCCTACTTGCCGCAGCGCCTGGGCGCTGACGAAATCACGGCTGCGGTGGCCTTGATTGTCAGCACACTGGGCGCCTCCGGGCCTGGTGACATGGGCAAAGTCATGGGAGCCGTCAAAACCCAACTCGCCGGCAAGGCCGACATGGCTTTGGTGTCGCAGGCGGTCAAGGCCGCGCTGGCAGGCTGACCGGGCAGCCCCAGACGGGGCTGCTTGGTTTTTTCAGGACCCGGCGTCGATGCTGTTGCGCATCGCCGTGCGAACCACGGCGTCCAGCGCACCGTCCACCATGGAAGACTGGTCTGACACCACACGCAGCTTGCCCTCGGCCAGCATGCGTTCGTAAAAGCGCTGGGTCATGGACTGGGTTTTGCCACCCACATTGGTGAACAGGTACATGGTGCCGTGCGGACTGATCCAAGACAGCTGCACGCGCTGCCAGGCACCCGAGAGGTACAACTCGATCCAGGCCCCCACCGCCAACGGCACGGTGCTGGTTTGGGCCGGCAAGGACAACGGCGCCGACTTGGGCTGGTCTGCCACTTCTTCGTCCGCAAAATCCATGAAACCGGATGCCTTGGCCTCGGAAGGTGCCACCCAATGGTCCTGGCTGCCCATCAAGCTGGCATCGAGACCCTCCGGTGCAGCCGCCTCCTCCTGCGTGGCAGGCCTGAACGCCTGATGGTGCTGCTTCATCAAAACATCAAAAAAGACGCTGGTTTTGGTGGAAGGGTAACCAATCAGGCTCAGGCCTTCGCGCAGGCCCGACAGCAGCCGGGGTACCAGTTTGGTCAAACGACCAACATCTTTGCGTGTCAGATCAGGTTGCGCGCTCCACAACAGATCTGCAACCAGTGCCTTGTAGGCACCTGGGTCGTCCGTCCCGGGCACGGCTTTGAGTTGCGCCTCTGCCATCACATGCGACCAAGGACCACACAAAAAGTCCAATACATCCACAGGCACCCGGGACATACCCGACATCTTCATCATGTTGTTCGCCATCTGGGAAGCCAACAAATTGCGCTCCTCGGCGTAACCCAAAGCTGCGGCCGCACTTTGAATCTGGCTATTGACGGTCTCCCGCACCTCGGGGTTGTCCCACTCTTGCTGAAGCTGCTTGAGCGCTGCCTCAAAGGGCTGAACCCCCTCGATATTGAGCACCGCCAAGGGGCTGACATGCCGCTGCAAGGACAGCAGGAAAGCCTCAAAATCTGGATCAGTTTCTGAGCCAAACGCCAAACCCCGTTGCGAGATTTCGTTCAACAACAGCCGCGCCGGGTGCGCCTTGTCAATGAAAAAACGCGGGTCAACAATCACCAGCCGCAGCAGTG